>CAZAQL010000023.1:0-27787 GCA_964487295.1 uncultured bacterium
GAGAGGTCGCTGCGCGAAGCGACCGGCCTCTCGACGGCCGAGCTCAACCAGGAGTGGGAGCGGTGGCTCAGGCGCCGCTATTGGCCCGCCGCGGCGCAGCTCGACCGCGCGCAGGACCGGGCGAAGCTCATCACCGACCATCGGAAGGACAGGTCGTACTTCAACATCGGCCCCGAGGTATCGCCTGACGGAAACTCCGTCGTGTTCCTGTCGGACCGCTCGGGCTATGCCGACGTCTATCACGCCTCAACTCTGGACGGCGCCACGCTCGGGCGCGTCGTGAGGGGTGAGAGGACGGATGCTTTCGAGCAGATGCACGTGCTCAGAGTCGGGTTCACCTGGTCGCCGGACGGGACCATGATCTGTTTCGCGGCGAAGTCCGGCGGGAACGACGCGCTGCACATCGTTCGGGTCGAGGACGGGGAGCTTGTCCGCAGCCTCGAGTTCGAACTGGACGGTGTCGACACTCCGGCCTGGTCGCCGGACGGCGAGCGGATCGCGTTCGTCGGGACGGACGAGGGCGCCTCCGAGATCTACCTGACCGACCCGATGGGCGAGAGTCTCGAGCGGCTGACCGACGACTACCACGACGAGCGCGATCTCGCCTGGTCGCCGGATGGGCGCTTCCTCGCCTTCGCGTCTGATCGCGACTCTCCGCCGGAGCGCGGCTTTGACAGGAGCTACGATCTCTACGTCGTCGATGTGGAGACGAGCCTTGTCGCGCCGCTCGTGCGCGGTCCGGGCTGGGAGCAGTCCCCGACCTGGTCTCCGGACGGCCGGAAGATCATCTACTCATCCGACCGGCTGGGAACCCCGGACCTCTACATGGCCGACCTCGACCACTCGATGTGTGTGCGACTGACGTCCCTCATCGGCGGGGCTGAGTCGCCGACCTGGTCACGCGAGGGAGACCGTCTCGTGTTCGCGGCCTACGAGGAGGGTGGCTGGAACGTGGCGGTCGTCAAGTCGCCTCTCACGCACTTCGCCGATGCGATCGAGCAGGGTGAACGCTTCCCCGCGGTCACGGCGAGCGTCCTGCCCGAGCCGTTCGACGACTACCAGGAGGCCTGGGCCGATTCCGCCGTGGCGGAGGCCGAGGGGTCCGGACTGGATCAGGATGAGGTCGTCGTCTTCGGACGCGACGGCCAGGTCGTGTCCGACGAAGAGGGCTCGCGTCCCGGAGCGTCTGGAGATGCGGAGGCCGGGCAGGCGCCGGATGGAGACGACCAGGCCGACACCGCGGAGGCCGGGCAAGCGCCGCGAGGAGACGACCAGGACGACACCGCGGAGGCCGGTCCGGCGCCGGATGGAGACGACCAGGCCGACACCGCGGAGGCCGGGCAAGCCCCGGATGGAGACGACTTGCCGGACGTTGCGTTCGACGAGCCCGCCCGACCTCGCACCGACCGACGGCCGACCGAAGCCCCGGCTGAGCCCGCCTCGAGCGAGGCCGTCCGGCGGGCCCGGGAGGCGTACAGCCGGGCGACGGGACAGCTTCCCACCGAGCCCGACGAGGAGCGGAAGCCCGGCACCGTGGATCGCTACACCCCTCGGTTCACTCCGGATTGGATCGACGGCGGGTTCTCGTACAGCTCGGCGTACGGTTTCGGCGGGACGGCGGAGATCGCAGTGAGCGACATCCTCGGCAACCACCGCTTCTACGTCGCGACCGACTTCTTCTCGAGCTTCGAGCTCTCGAACGCCCACGTGCGGTACGAGTACCTGGCGCGACGCGTGAACTACTCGTTGTCGATCTACACGTATCGCGAGTACTACTACTCCGACAGGACGCGGTTGGGGGAGGACCTCGGGGAGAAGCGCTACTTCACGGAGCGCAATTACGGGGTGTCGGCGGGTGTGACGTACCCTCTCAGCCACTTCACCCGAGTTGAGTTCGACGTCGGCAGCATATCGCTCACGCGCCAGTTCGCCGAGGAGAACGACGAAGGCGACGTCGAGCTGACCGATGAGGAGATCGCGCGGACGCTGCTCATTCCGAGTGTCCGGCTCGTCAACGACACGACGCTCTGGGGGTCGGTCGGTCCGATCAGCGGCGGACGCTCGTCGATCGCGGTGTCGAAATCGATCGGCCTGGGGACCGACTTCAGCTACCTTACGGCGATCGCCGACTTTCGCAGATACCTCCGCATCGGGGCCAGACACAGCCTCGCAACGAAAGTCGTTCTCGCGCGCAGCTCGCAGGCCGACGCGCAGACGTTCTTCGTCGGCGGCGTCAATTCCATCCGCGGGTACGACGACTTCGAGTTCAGCGGTCACAACGTCGCCCTGCTCAGCGTTGAGCTGAGGTACCCGTTCATCGACAATCTGACGATCGCCTCGCCGATCCCGTTGTCGATCTGGGGGCTCAGGGGCGTGATGTTCGTGGACGCAGGAGCCGCGTGGGACGAGGAGTTCCGCGGCATCTCACGAGACGACGGCACGCGCTTCCAGGACATCAAGGCGAGCTACGGTTTCGGCGCTCGCATGCGGTTCGGCTACTTCGTGCTCCGCTACGATCTCGCATGGCCCACGGACCTTCAGACGAAGGGCGATCCGGTCTCGCACTTCGCCATCGGGGCGGAGTTCTAGGGAGCGGACGCGCGTCACACATCCATCACCCCTGCATGGAACGGGAAGGGCAGTGACGAAGACATATCTCGACGAACTCAACGACGTGCAGGAACGAGCGGTCCGCCATGGTGACGGGCCGCTTCTCGTGCTGGCCGGGGCGGGGAGCGGGAAGACCCGCGTGCTCACGCGACGTGTCGCGTACCTCATCGAGGAGCGTGGCGTGAACCCGCGGCGCATCCTCGCCGTGACGTTCACGAACAAGGCCGCGGAGGAGATGAAGCGTCGCATCACGGCGATGCTCTCGCGAGACGTGACGCTGGCGTGGATGGGAACGTTTCACTCGATCTGCGCCCGGCTGCTCAGGATCGAGGCCGACTGGGGATGGTGGACGCGTGACTTCACGATCTACGACATGACGGACCAGGTCGATCTCGTCAAGATCTGCATGGGGCGGCTCGGGATCTCGACGACGACCTTCGCGCCGAAGGCCATCCTCAACGAGATCTCGCACGCCAAGGACGTGCTGCTCACGGCCCAGGACTACGCGGGCCGCGCGGGCGGACACTTCGAGGAGACCGCCGCGCGCGTCTACGCGGAGTACGAGAAGGGTCTGAGGGAGAACAACGCGCTCGACTTCGACGATCTCATCAAGGAGACGGTGCAGCTGCTGCGCCGCGAGTCGGAGCTGGGGCGCGCCTACGCCGAGCGCTTTCTGCACGTCCTCGTGGACGAGTATCAGGACACCAGCCACGCGCAGTACGCGCTGGTCAACCTGCTCTCCTCGACCCACCGCAACATCTGCGTCGTCGGCGACGACGACCAGTCGATCTACGGATGGCGGGGAGCGGACATAACGAACATCCTCGACTTCGAAAAGGACCACCCGGACGCCACGACGCTCAGACTGGAGCAGAACTACCGCTCGACGGGACGCATTCTCGCGGCGGCGCACGACGTCGTCAGCAACAACGAGCGCCGCAAGGAGAAGCGGCTCTGGACCGACCGCGAGGACGGCCCCCCGGTGCGGTTCACGCGCGTCTCGAACGAGTATCAGGAGGCCGACGAGATCCGCGATCTGGTCCTCACCCTGACGAGCGGGCAGGGGCGCCGCCCGCGGGACTTCGCGGTGCTCTACAGGACGCACGCGCAGTCGCGCGTGATCGAGGACAGCCTCCGACGCGCGGGGATCGCGTACGACATCGTCGGGGGCGTCCGCTTCTACGAGCGGTCCGAGGTGAAAGACGTTCTCGCCTACCTCAAGGTCCTCGCCAATCCGGCCGACTCGGTCAGTCTGAGACGCATCATCAATGTGCCGCCGCGGAAGATCGGGGAGAAGACGATCGAGCGCGTCGAGGCGTTCGCGCTGGACAGGGGCATCTCGCTCTCGGAGGCGCTGGGCGCGGCCGCCGACGTCGAGGGACTGGCGACAGCCGCCCGCAGCGCCCTCGCCGGGCTTCACGGCATGTTCACGAGGCTTCGGCTGCGGTCGGAGACGACGCCGGTGAGCGAGCTTCTGGATGAGGTGCTCGATGACTCCGGGTACGTGGCGTGGCTCGACCGCAGGCGCAGCGAGGACACGGCGCAGCGCCTCGCGAACGTCGAGGAGCTCGTTTCCGCGGCGAACGAGTTCGTGGAGATGAGCGGCGAGGAGAGTCTCGGGGCGTTCCTGGAGCAGGTCTCGCTCGTCGCGGACATCGACAGGTGGGAGGGCGAGGCCAATACGGTCTCGCTCATGACGCTTCACAACGCAAAGGGACTCGAGTTCCCCGTCGTGCTCATCCCCGGGCTCGAAGAGGGACTCCTGCCGCACGAGTCGGCGTTCGACGATGACGAGGAGCTGGAGGAAGAGCGCCGGCTCTGCTACGTCGGTATGACACGCGCGCAGGACGAACTCCACCTGTTCTCGGCCGACACGCGAAGGCGGGGAGGGACCACGAATCTCCGCTCGCCGTCGCGGTTCATCCAGGAGATCGACGAGTCGCACCTCGAGACCGTCTCGGCCGCCGCGGACCCGGGCTGGGCCGCCCGAGCCGGCGGCGGATACGGCATGCGCGGTCGTTCCGGCGCGTCACGGAGGGGTGGCGTCGACGGACGGGCCTCCGCCGGACGGGCCTCCGCCGGACGGGCCTCCGCCGGACGGGCCTCCGGTGGACGGGCCTCCGGTGGACGAAGTGGCGAGCGCACGACCGGGGGCGGCGGACGGACGCGCGACGGGGGCCACGTGTTCCCCGACTACGAGGGGCAGAGTCAGGAGTTCGCGGAGCTCAGGCCGGGTACGCGCGTGCGACACCCGTCCTGGGGCGTGGGCGTCATCGTCGGCATTGCCGGATACGGAGGCGACACGGTGGTCACCGTCCGGTTCGACGAGGCCGGTGGTGTCGAGAAACGCATCATGGTAAGGTACGGGAAGCTCGAACCCGTATCCTAGGAGCGCGAGGATGGCCGTCAGCATCGAGGAGGCGAGGCGCGTCGCCCGACTGGCACGTCTGGGTCTCTCCGACTCTGAGCTCGAGTCGCTGGCAACGGAGTTGACGGAGGTCCTCGAGAGATTCGAGATCATCTCCAGCGTCGCGCCGCCTCGAGCGGGGACCGGTGACGTGTCTCCTGGGGCGCGCCGCGACGGCGCCGCCCGGGGGGAGAGCTCGCCGCTGCGGCCAGATGTCCCGGGTCCCATGCTGTCCCGGGACGAGGCGCTCGCCAACGCCCCTTCGACCGAGGACGGGCAGTTCGCCGTTCCCGGGTTCCTTCCGGACGAGTCGTGAGACTCACCGACCATACGTTCGCCGAGATCCGGAGCGCTCTCGAGCGCCGCGAGCTGTCGAGCAGAGAGCTCGTCGCGGCCGCGCTCGACGCGATCGGCTCGAAGCAGCCTGCCCTCAACACGTTCATCCGCTCCGTCGACCCGGAGGCCGCGCTGGCGCGGGCCCGGGCCGTCGACGACGCCCGCGCCCGCGGCGAGCTCCTGGACCCGCTCGCCGGCGTTCCGGTCGCCGTGAAGGACAACATCTCGACGCGCGGGCTCGGCACGACGTGCGGGTCCAGGATGCTTGCGACCTACGATCCGCCATATGACGCGACGGCCGTCGAGCGGCTCGAGGCGGCCGGGGCCGTCGTCGTGGGCAAAACGAACATGGACGAGTTCGCGATGGGCTCCTCGAACGAGCACTCCGCCTTCGGCCCGGCCACCAACCCCTGGAACCCGACGCGTGTCCCCGGCGGTTCGAGCGGCGGCTCGGCCGCAGCCGTGGCCGCCGGTCAGGCGGTCCTGGCGCTCGGCTCGGACACAGGGGGCTCCGTCAGGCAGCCCGCCTCGTTCTGCGGTGTCGTCGGAGTCAAGCCGACCTACGGTCGCGTGTCGCGCTACGGTCTCGTGGCCTTCGCGTCGTCCTTCGACCAGATCGGTCCGATGGCGAGGGACGTGGAGGGGGCGGCAGCCTTGCTCGAGGTCGTCGGCGGGCACGACCCCCGGGACGCGACGAGCCTCCCGGGCGCCGTGACCGACTGCGTCGACGCGGTCGACGCCGGCGTGCGTGGACTCAGCATCGGAGTCGTGGAGGAGTTCATGCGCGACGTCGACGACGGGGTGCGCGAAGCGGTCGCGCGCGCGGTCGAAGCACTCGAGGAGGCGGGCGCGCGCGTTCGCGAGGTCTCCCTGCCGTCGCTCGAGCTCGGGCTTGCTGCTTACTACGTCATCGCCGACGCGGAGGCGTCGGCGAACCTCGCGCGATTCGACGGGGTGGGGTTCGGGGCTCGGTCGGATGCGCACGGCCCGGACGGGATCTACGAGCGAACCCGGGGCGCCGGCTTCGGCCGGGAGGTCAAGCGCCGCATCATGCTCGGGACCTACGCGCTATCGGCCGGCTACCGGGACCGCTACTACGCGAGCGCGCAGGCGGCTCGGCGTCTCATCACTCAGGAGCTTCTGCAGGCGCTGGGCAGCGTGGACGCGCTCGTCGGTCCCGTCTCGCCGACGACGGCCTTCGGGTTGGGGGAGCGCTCCGGCGATCCTTTCGCCATGTATCTCTCGGACGTCCTCACCGTCCCCGCGAGCCTTGCCGGCATCCCGGCGATCTCGGTGCCGTGCGGTCTGGCGCCCGACGGGCTGCCGGTCGGGCTTCAGGTCCTCGGGAGCCGCCTCGGGGAGCCGACGGTGTTCTCCGTGGCGGGCGCCGTGGAGCGTCAGACCGGCGGACCGCCGGCGTTACCTCGCAGGTCGGCCGCCAGTCGGACCTCCGGGCCGGGGGTGGGAACCGACCCGCCGGGGGAGTCCGCATGACGCGCCGGCCCGCCATAGGGTTCGAGGTCCATGCCCAGCTCGCGACGCGCACGAAGATATTCTGTGCCTGCGGGAACGCCATCGGCGGCGAGCCGAACACGCGGGTCTGCCCCGTCTGTCTCGGACTCCCCGGCGCGCTTCCCGCGCTCAATGCCAGAGCGCTCGAACTCGGGGCCATCGGGGCGCTCGCGCTCGGGGCGAAGCTCGCCCCGAGGTCTTCGTTCGCGAGGAAGAGCTACTTCTACCCGGACCTTCCGAAGGGCTATCAGATCACGCAGGACGAGCGCCCCCTCGCGACCGGCGGCGGCCTCGACGTCGAACGTGATGGTCGCATCTTCCGGGTAGGCATCCGTCAGCTCCACATCGAGGAGGACGCCGGAAAGACCACGCACCGGCCCGGAGGAGACAGCCTCGTCGACATGAACCGCTGCGGTGTCCCGCTTCTCGAGATCGTGACCCTGCCGGAGATCGAGGACGTCGAGGACGCCGTCGCGTTCGCGGAGGAGATCAGACGCGTGCTCGTCTTCTGCGGCGTGACGAGCGGACGCATGCATGAGGGGAGTCTGCGCTTCGACACGAACGTGTCGCTCCGCGCCGAGGACGGCGTGCCGGGGACTCCGTGTGAGATCAAGAACCTCAACTCCTTCCGCTCGATCCGGCACGCGCTCGAGCGCGAGGTCGTGCGGCAGAGCGCGGTCCTGGATTCGGAGGGGCGCGTCGAACACCAGACGCTCCTCTGGGACGAACGGTCGGGGGAGGCCAGGCCCATGCGGTCCAAGGAGGAGGCCTCCGACTACCGCTACTTCCGTGAGCCCGATCTGCCGGATGTCGAGCTCGCTCCGGAACGCATCGCTGAGATCCAGGCGCTGGTGCCCGAGCTTCCGCGCGAGGTCCGGGAGAGGCTCACAGGAGAGTTCGGCCTGCCGGCCGACCTGGCGGCCGTCGTCGCTGACGATCCGTGGTCGCTCTCGTACTTCGAGCGGGCCGTGGCCGCGACCTCCGACTCGGCGGGCGCCCCATCCCGGAGCAGCGCCGTCGCGTTCGCCTGCGCGAGGTGGTTCGTCGGTCCCCTCAGGGGACTGGCGCACGAGCGTTCGGTTCCGCTCGACGAGTCGTTCGATCGGGCGCTGTCACCCGCGCGATTCGCCGAGCTCGTGTCGATGAGACTGTCCGGGCGGCTGACGGAGCCGGCGGCCCGGAGGTTGCTCGCGGCGGCTCTCGATGAGGACGACGAACTCGACGCCCTCGCGGAGAGGCTCGGCCTCGAGCAGATCACGGACGAGGCGGAGCTTGCGTCCGTCGTGCGGTCGGTGCTCGCAGAGCACCCGGAGGAGCTCGCGCGCCTCCGGCGCGGTGAACACAAGCTCGTGCGCTTTCTCGTCGGGCAGGTCATGGCGCGCACCCGCGGCAACGCGAACCCGGCGCGTGTGAAGAAGCTCATTGAGTCCGCTGGAAAGGAGACCCCAGGATGATCCTACGGGAAGACCACGTCCCGCGTGCGGCTCGGGCCGCTCTGGTCGCCGCCGCGCTGATGCTGTCCCTGCTGAATCTCCCCGGCGCCAGCGCCGTCGTCCTCGAGGCGAGCGAGGCGGTGACCCACATCGGTGAGACGGCGACGGTCTGCGGGACCGTCGCGAGCGCGGCCTACCTCGGCCGCTCGAGCGGCTCGCCGACGTTTCTCAATCTCGACCGCCCGTACCCCGACCAGCCGTTCACCGTGGTCATCTGGGGCACCTCGCGGGGGCTCTTCGAGGACGAGCCCGAGGCGCTCTTCGACGGCCGCAGGATCTGCGTGACGGGGCGGATCGAGCAGTACCAGGGCACGCCGCAGATCGTCGTTGACGACCCGGCCCAGATCGAGATCGCGGACGCGCCGACGATGCCGCTCTCTCTCGAGTACGAGGAGCGCGTCTTCGTGAAGGCCGTGCTGGCCGCTCTCGGCATGGACGTGAACTATGGCCTGGGGGAGTGGGACGCTGAGGCGGTCCAGGCTCTCGTCAGCTTCCAGGAGGAGCATGCGCTGGAGCCCAGCGGCGTGCCGGACGCTCCGACGCTCCGGGCGCTGGCCGACGCGGTCGTGGAGATGCCGCCCGAGGAGCAGACGCTCATCATCCGCATGACGCTCCTGCGCTACGCGCAGCGAGGCGACTGAGGGGATCACGCGACACCGGAGCGCCTGTGACGCGTGAGCGCGACCCGGACCGGTCGAGGGGAGAGACCCGCATTCGCGGCCCATCGAGCGGACCGGCGCCCTATTCCCGCGCGGATCGTGCGCGGAAGTCCGCGACGACGGGGAGATGATCGGATGCGTCTCCCGTATCCGTCCTTCGGAGCCCGTGACGCGCGAGCGTCTCGTCAGGCAGATCCTCCGTTCTCAGCACGAATCCGCCCGTCATCTCCATGACGCTGTCCGAGTAGACGACGTAGTCGAGCCTGCCCGGCGCGAAGAGGCTCGTGTCGTCCCGCCAGGTGTAGCTCTCACGCCCGCCGATGTGAAGCGGCGCGGCGTCCGCGAGCTGCGTGCCGTCCCAGTCGGGCGCCGCGGCCCTGCCGAACCGCTCCTCGTCGGCGATCGCGCCCGCGACGAGCGTCTCGACCTGTCTCGCGGATCCGACGAGGTTCATGTCCCCGGCGATGACGATGAACGTCCCCGGCGGGATCGTGCCGTCGGACCTCCTGTCTCGAAGCCACGCCGCGATGCCGTCCAGCTCTTCCTGTCGTCCCTCCTCGTTCTCGCAGCACGGAGGGTGCGCGCTCACGAGCGAGAGATCGGCGTCGTAGAGGCTGTCGGGGAGATCGACCATGGCCCAGTAGTTCCCCGCGTCGTCGATGGAGCGCCCCTCTACGACCGGGTAGCGGCTGACGATGAGGCCGTCCTCCGTGCTTCCGCCGAACCATGGCGCGCCGCCCGGGAGCGCGAGGGAGACCTGATCGACCGCCTGCTGCGCCGTGTGTGACCAGATCTCCTGGAAGCAGATGACGTCCGGGTCGAGCGCCCGGAGGAGGCGGATGAATGGCGCAGGTCGCTTGAAGAGCCCGTCGAAGAGCACGTTATAGGTCACGATGCGAAGGTCGGTCGGGTCCGGGCGGTCGAGCGAGAGCGGCTCGGTCGGAGCGGGCGTAACGTCCGAGAGCACGTGGAGCACACCGCCGCCGCGTGCCCCCGCGGCGTCCGGGAGCCGGTCGCCCTCCGTGCCGCGGGCGGCCGCCAGCGCAACGCGGATCCTATCGCCCGGCGGGAGCGCGGCCCTCCGAAGCGAGATCTCGAAGACATCGGACGTCACGGTCGGCCCCTGGCGGAGACCGATGTCGGACTGCTCGACGCGCCGGCGCTCGCCGGCGGCGTCGTACGCGGCCCCTCCCCGCTGGCCGAATCGCCACTCGAGGTCGACCCCCATTCCCGCGTGGTCCCGCCCGGTCGACGCATCGTCGTCCCCGTCCACGAGAAGCATGAGGCCGTTCCCGCTCTGCAATCCCATCTCGACACCGGTCTCGAAGCAGATGTAGATGCGCCCGGCGTCGCTCGCGATCCAGAGGCGCCCGAGGTCGAGGGCCTGCCCGCCGTTGTCCCCCGTCGGGTCGGTCCAGGCGGGTTCGAGCGCTCTCCAGTCGTCGAAACGGCCGTCGATCACGATATTCGGTGGGGTCGCGGCTGAGCCCGCGGACTGCGGCACCGCGGCTGAGCCCGCGGCCTGCGGCACCGCGGCTGCGCCCGCGGACTGCAGCATCGCGGCCTGCGCGATGAGAGCGAGAAGCGATGCTGCCGTGACGACCGTTGCGCGTTTCATCCGTTTCTCCTCCGAGCTTGCGGGGGATTGCCCTCCTGCCAGGCGCATGGACTCTCCGTCACCACGAAGCTAGCACTCTGCAGCTCAGCGCCGCAAGCGCCCGTCGGCGGCCCGCGGACATCCCGGTGAAACCCCGCCCACACAGATGAATCAGAATCGAGTGCGCGGGGCCCCGGCGCGGTTGACTGAGCGGCGCTCGCGTGAGAGAGTACCGGCTCCGGGTGAGGGTAGTGAGACGTTCGGCCCCGGGCGTGAGCAGTGAGAAGGCCCGGCCACGGGCGGGGGCCCGGTCCGGGCGAAGGGATGGACATTCCCCTGGTGCAGGAGGAGAGCATGAGCAAGTCCGTTGAGTACCTGATGGAGGCGTTCGCAGGCGAGTCGCAGGCCAACCGCCGCTACCTGGCATTCGCAAAGAAGGCGGACCAGCAGGGTCACTCGCAGGTCGCCCGTATGTTCCGGGCCGCCGCGGCGGCCGAGACGGTTCACGCGCACAACCACCTCCGCGCGGCAGGCGGCATCAACGACACGGCCGAGAACCTCAAGGAGGCGATCGCCGGCGAGACCCACGAGTTTAGACACATGTATCCCGAGATGATCGAGGCAGCGGAGGCGGAGGGGAACTCGAAGGCCAAGCAGTCGTTCGTGTACGCCAACGAGGTCGAGAAGATCCACGCGAAGCTCTACCAGGGCCTCCTGGACGGCCTCGACTCCGAGCAGGAGCAGTACCCCTACTACGTCTGCCCGGTCTGCGGCTTCACGGCCGAGCGCGAGGCGCCGGGGACCTGCCCGATATGCAACACGAAGGGCGAGATGTTCGAGAAGATCGACTAGCCGCCACCCGCACTCGCCGCCGTCCGACAGCGGCATCCGGTGGCGATCGATGTGACGCCTTGGCTTGGGCGCGGCATGCACAGCTGATCATCGGGGGCTCCGCAGGCGGCGGAGCCCCCTTCTTCGTGCTATACTGGCGCGACCGAGAAGAGGAAGGACACGCGGGGCCAGACCCCGCGGTACCCATGGACGGACGGCGCATCGCGGCCGGCCGGACGGGAGGAAGCCATGAAGACATTTCTCCGGAACCTGTTGCCGGTGCTGGCCGTCGGCGCGATGCTCGCGCTGGCGGGCGCCGCGCGCTCGGAGGACGTGACGTTCACGTATGAGCCGGGTGACGACGGGGTCACAAGCGTTTCCATCCGCGGCTCGTTCAACGATTGGGGCGAGACGGCGATGACCGAGAAGGACGGCGCCTGGTCGGTCGTCCTCGACCTCGATCCGGGCGAGTACCAGTACAAGTACTTCGTCAACGGCGAGTGGCCGGGGAACATGGAGACCGATCTCGGCGGAGGGCCTCTCGATCCCGCGGCTGACGGATACGTCGACGACGGCTACGGGGGACAGAACGCCGTGCGCATCGTCGGTGGCGCAGCGAAGAAGCCGACGCTCGAGCCGGCCCCGGAACTGAAGGACGGCTACGCCCGCATCCGCTATCACCGCCCGCGCGGCGGCTACGCCGGCTGGGGGCTTCACGTCTGGGAGGACACCGAGGAGTCGGTCGAGTGGGCGAGCCCGCTTCCGCCCACCGGCGAGGACGACTACGGTCTCTACTGGGACATCAGGTTGACCGATGGTGCGAAGAAGGTCGGCTTCATCATCCACAAGGGTGACAGCAAGGACCCCGGCCCCGACATGTTCCTGGAGCTCGACAGGCACGGACGGGAGGTCTGGATCGTGTCCGGAAGGCAGGAGATGTTCACAGAGGAACCCGACATCTCGGCGCTGGCCCTGGGCGACCTCTCGAGGCTCCAGGCCCACTGGGTCGAGGCCGGCACCGTCGCATGGCGGGCTCCGAAGGAAGGGCACCGCTACTTCCTGCACTCGACGTCCGAGGGCAGCCTCGAGCTGACTCCCGCCGGCGTGACCGGCGGCGAGGCGGTCGAGCTCACGCCGACCGGCGCGCGGCTCGGCGCCGCGGCCGGCGTGCGGTTCCCGCATCTCAGGGGGCTCTCCGCCTACGCGCTTCCGGCCGATGCCGTCGCGCGCGTCGACGGGCTCGTGCGCGGGCAGGTCGCGTTCTCGGCCGTGGACCCCGAGGGGAAGCTCGTCGAAGCGACCGGCGTGCAGCTGCCCGGCGTCCTCGACGACGCCTTCGCCTACGACGGCCCGCTCGGCGTGACGTGGGACGGCGGCGTGCCGACGTTCCGCGTCTGGGCGCCCACCGCGAGGGTGGTGCGGCTCCACATCTACGAGACGTGCGAGTCGCCCGAGCCGCTCTTCGTCCTGGCGATGGACGAGGAGAAGGGCGTCTGGAGCTCGCCCGGGCGGCCGGACTGGAACGGGATGTACTACCTCTACGAGGTCGACGTCTACATGCACCAGACCGGGGCGTTCGAGATCAACATGGTCACCGACCCGTACTCGCGCGGCCTCTCGATGAACAGCGCTCGGAGCCTCATCGTGAACCTTGATGATCCGGCGACGAAGCCGGAGGGGTGGGACGGTCTCGGGAAACCTGCGCTCGATGCGCCCGAGGACATCGTGCTCTACGAGCTCCACGTCCGCGACTTCAGCGCATCGGACGCGACCGTACCGGATGAGCTGGTCGGCACGTTCAAGGCCTTCACCGCCGAGTCGAACGGCACGGCGCACCTCAGAGGCCTGGCCGAGGCGGGTGTGACGCACGTCCACCTGCTTCCCTCGTTCGACATAGCGACCGTCAACGAGGACAAGAGCGCCTGGCAGTACCCGCCCGACCTCTCGGTGTATCCGCCTGACTCCGAGGAGCAGCAGGCCGCCATCGCGCGCATCAAGGACGAGGACCCGTACAACTGGGGCTACGATCCGTACCACTACGGGGTGCCCGAGGGGAGCTACGCGACCGACCCGAACGGTGTGACGCGCATCGTCGAGTTCCGCGAGATGGTCGCCGCGCTCTCGGAGATGGGACTCCGCGTCGTGATGGACGTCGTTTACAACCACACGCATGCCAGCGGTCCCGAGCCACGCGCGGTGCTCGACCGCATCGTGCCCGGGTACTATCACCGCCTGAGCAACGACGGCCGCGTCGAGACGAGCACGTGCTGCCAGAATACGGCGACCGAGCACGCCATGATGCGGAAGCTCATGGTCGACGATCTCGTCCACTGGGCGAGCGACTACAAGGTCGACGGCTTCCGGTTCGATCTCATGGGCCATCACATGAAGCGCGACATGGAGGAGGCCCGCGACGCGCTCCATGCTCTCACGGTCGAGGCCGACGGTGTGGACGGCTCGGCCATCTACCTCTATGGCGAGGGCTGGGACTTCGGCGAGGTGCAGGGCGGGCAGCGCGGCGTCAACGCCACGCAGCAGAACATGGCCGGTACCGGGATCGGGTGCTTCAACGACCGGATCCGCGACGCCGTGCGTGGCGGGAGCGCGTTCTCCGACCGTCGCGAGCAGGGCTTCGCGACGGGTCTCTACACCGACCCGAGCGGCTACAACCGCGCGGGCGGGGAGGAGCGCGGCCGTCTTCTCAACGCGATGGACCGCATCCGCGTGGGACTCGCCGGCAACCTCCGGGGCTACCCCTTCACCGATCACCGGGGACAGCGCACGACCGGCGGCCGCTTCGAGAGCGTTGGGTTCGCCGCCGACCCGCAGGAGGCCGTCTGCTACGTTTCCGCGCACGACAACGAGACCTTCTTCGACAAGGTCCAGTACGCCGCTCCCAGGGCCGCGACGGTCGAGGATCGGCTGCGGATGCAGATGATGGGGCTCTCGGTCGTCAGCGTGGCACAGGGTGTCCCGTTCTTCCACGCGGGTTCGGAGATCCTCAGGTCGAAGTCGATGGAGGCCGACAGCTACAACGCGGGCGACTGGTTCAACAAGCTGGACTGGTCCTACCAGTCGAACAACTTCGGAGTCGGGCTTCCGTCCGCGGAGAAGAACCGCGACCGGTGGAACATCATCGGTCCCATCCTCGCGCGCGAGGACATCGTTCCGGGCGAGGAGCACATCAGCGCGATGCAGAAGCACTTCGAGGAGATGCTCCGCGTCCGAGGAAGCTCGCCGCTCTTCCGGCTCAGGACGGCCGACGACGTCATCGCGCGCGTGCGCTTCCACAACACGGGCGCCGGGCAGGTTCCGGGCCTCATCGTGATGAGCATCTCGGACACCGGCGAGGGGCTGCCGGATCTCGACCCGTCGGTCGATGAGATCGTGGTCGTCCTTAACGCGACGCCCGACGCCGTCGCGCACGGCGGCGACGCCTGGCAGGGGCTCGGGTTCGATCTCCACCCCGTTCTTCAGGGCTCGGCGGACGAGACGGTGAGAGCCGCCTCCTACGACGGCGACCGCGGCACGTTCAACGTGCCGGCGAGAACGACGGCCGTGTTCGTGCGATAGCCGCGCGCGTTGCGCGGCGCGCGGGCGCGCACAGGAGACCTGGCACAGAGAAGGCCGGCCCGCGCGGGCCGGAGAATCAGATCGCAGCGAGAGGGCCGGCCCATGCGGGCCGGCCCTCTCTTTCGTGACCGCGGAGATGACGACGGGAGTGCGGCTACCTCAGCAGCACGAGCTTCTCGTGAGTCCGTCCCCGGCTTGACTCGAGTCTCGCGAAGTAGACCCCGGAGGGGAGAGGACGCCCGTCGCCGTCGGTGCCGTCCCAGAGAACCGGGCGTTCGCCGGCGGGAAGCGTAGCGTCGAGCAGTGTCCGGACCAGCTGTCCTCGAAGGTTGTAGACACCAAGCACGACGTCTCCGGGGGACGGCAGCGCGAGGTGGAGGACGGTCCTCGCCGCGAACGGGTTCGGCAGGGCGGTGAGCCTGAGCGTCGCGAAAGGCGGGGTGTTCTCTTCGGGCGTGTCGGTCGTCGTCCCACAGGAGTCGCAGCCGGCCCCGTACATACCGACGTGGAACTCGGGAGCGACGGGACGGAAACACGGCGAGTTCTCGCAGAGTGTGATGTCGCCGCTCAGAACGTCGCAGAAGAGCGGGTCGGTGAAGTGGTTGTCGCCGCCGTCAACGCCGCAGAGCGCGTCGCCCTCGACGTTGCCGTGGATCACGCAGTGCTCGATGAACGGAACGAGAGTTCCCTCGCACGTCATGGCGTCGCCCTGCACCGTGAAGGCGACGATGCACCCGTTGAGGTGAGGCGCCGCGTGCTTGGACGCCAGCGCCCCGCCCTCGGGCGCGCCGTTCCCCACGAACGTGGCGTTCTGGAGGAGGGGGGCCGAGAGCAGGCAGTAAACGCCTCCTCCGGAGGCACTGGCGGTGTTGTCGATGAAGGCGAGCCGTCTCGCATCAAGTGTCGTGTTCGTCCGGCACATCAAGCCGCCGCCACGGCCGCTCGCCGAGTTGCTCCTGAGCACGACGTCCCGGAGCAGCGGGGCGCCGCCCGAGGCGTGGATGCCGCCTCCCTCATCCGCCGCGTTCCCCGTGATCTCAAGGCGTCTCAGCAGCGGCGCCGCGCCGTTGGCGCAGGCGACCGCTCCGCCGCGCTCGGCCGAGCAGCCGTGGATGACGCAGTCCTCGATCGTCGGCGAGGAGCCGCTCGCCAGCACGGCTCCGCCGTCTCCCTCGATGCCGCCCGTGATCGTGAACCCGCGGACGACGGCCAGCGTGTCCTCGCCGGACGCGAAGCGGAAGGCCCGGCCCTCGTTCTGGCAGTCGATGACGGTGTGTTCGGAGCCCAGCGCGGAGCGGAGCACGATGAGCCTGCCGCCGAAGTCGATGTCGCGGTTGCCCTCCCCGCTGAACGTGCCCGGACCGACCACGATGACGTCCGCGTAATCGGAGGCGTCTACGGCCGCCTGGATCGTCGGGTAGTCGCCGGAGCCGTCGGCGAGCACCGAGAAGCTCGCCGTGCCGCAGCTGTCGCATCCGGCGCCGTAGTGTCCGATCTGTCCGCCCGGCGCCCCGGGGATGAGACACGGCGAGTCGGCGCAGACCGTGTAGTCGCCGGAGGGAGCGTCGCAGAAGTGCGGGTCCTCGATCATGTTGCCGCCGGCGTCGATGCCGCAGGTCTCGTCCCCGCCCTGGTTGTCGTGGAGAATGCAGCTCGCGAACGACGGCAGGGCGCTTCCCGAGCAGACGGTCGCCTCGCCTTCCGTCAGCGCGATCACGCAGCCTGTGACCGTCCCGGCGGAGTCGTCGAAGAAGAGCGCTCCGCCGCTCGGACCGGCGCAGCCGACGACTGTCGCGTTCTCCATGACGGGAGAGGAGGCTCGCGCGTGAAGCGCGCTCCCGCCGTTCGCGCTCACGCACCCCTCGATGGTTGCCATCCGGATGGTCGGCGCCGCTCCGCCGTCGGCGAAGACGCCGCCGCCCTCGCCGGTGGCGACGTTTCCGGACAGCGTCGCCTCGGTGAGTCGTGGCGACGCGCCGGAGGTCCACATGCCGGCTCCGTCGGTCGCGACGCAGTCCTCGATGATGACCTCCGTGAGCACGGCGTCCGAGGCCGCACGGCAGGCGACGCCTCCGCCCGCGTCGGCCTCGCACGATCTGATGGTCAGAGAGCCGACCTCCGGTGACGCCCCGCCGTCGAAGGCCGCCGCGCCACCTGTATCGGCGGCACAGAACTCGACGACGATGTCCTGGAGCGTCGGTGACGTTCCGTCACAGAGGATGCCGCCGCCCAGCGCGGAGAGGCCGTTGCGGATCGTGAACCCGTCTATGACGCAGGCGTCGCTCTCTCCCGACGCGATCACGAATCCGCGGCCGGCCTGCTCGCAGTCGATGACGGTCTCGGCAGAGCCGTTGAGGCTTCTGATCGCGATCGACCGCCCTCCGGGATCGAGGTCGCGGTTGTCCGGCCCCGTGAAGGTCCCCGTCGCGGCGACGACGGTGCCGCCGTCGGGACACGCCTCGATCGCCTCGCGAAGCGTCGGGAAGTCGCCGGTTCCGTCGGGCCTGACGAACAGCACGACGCTCGCGGGGCCGCAGCTGTCGCATCCGGCGGCGTATCGTCCGATATGCCCCTCTGGCGCATCAGGGACCAGACAGGGCGAGTCAGCACAGAGCGACAGGTCCCAGCTGCCGACGTCGCAGAATCGGGGGTCGGCCGAGATGTTCCCGATCCCGTCAAGACCGCAGAACTCGTCGCCGCCCTCGTTGTCGTAGAAGTCGCAGTAGAAGAAGACCGGATCGCCCGAGCCCTCGCACTGCGTGACCGCGGAGCCCGTCGAGCCGGCGACGATGCAGCCCATGACATGCATGTCCGAGTCGATGCAGGCGATCGCCGCGCCGTCGGATCCCGCCGAGCTGCCGAGCAGTGTGGTGTTCGTGACCGACACGTCAGCCCCCGAGACGTGGAATCCTCCTCCTCGGTTCGACGCCGCGTTCTCGACGAGCTCTGCGAAACGGACTACCAGGTTCGCGCCTCCCCGCGCCGACACGGCGCCGCCGTCGCCGGCTGAGTTGTCGATGAGCGTGAGCCCGGTCATCACCATGGCGCAGTCCGATACCCAGATCGCTCCGCCCTCGTCGGCCGAACAGGAGTCGACGTGGATGTCGCGCATCAGCGGCGAGCTGCCGGCGCCGTGACAGGCGACCGCGCCGCCCCGGGTAGCTTCGCAGCCGCTGAAGGCGCAGTCGACGATGAGCGGCGACGCCCCGTTCACGAGAACGGCTCCACCGTCAGCCGCCGTGCCGTTCTGGACGAAGAACCCTCGTACGATCGACGTCGTGTCCTCGCCGCTTTCGAAGATGAAGGCCCGGTCCAGCCCCTCGCAGTCGATGATCGTGGAGTCCGGTCCCGCCCGCGAGATGATCTCCATGCTTCGGCCCGCCAGGTTGATCCCGCGATTTCCGGCCCCGCTGTAGAGGCCGGGCTCCACGATGACCGTCCCTCCGTCGCTGCAGAGGTCGATCCCCGCCTGGATCGTCGGAGCGTCCCCGGTGCCGTCCGGAAGCACGGTGACGACCGTGTAGCCGCAGTGTTCTCCCCAGGCGCCGACCTGCTCGCCCCAGTCGTTGTTGCCGGGCAGGGCGGGGGAGTTCGCGTGTACGCCGTGGTCGCCGCCCTCCCAATCGCAGAACCACGGGTTCGTGAAGAGGTTGTCGTGGTGAGAGCCGTCGAGCGAGTCGGTCTGCGCGTTGCCATAGACGATGGAGTGGGTCGTGAGTGCCGTGCCGCCGTAACTCACGTAGACGGGTTTGGCGTCGGGGCTCAAGGCGAGGATCGAGTTGCCTATCGATACGCTCGATTCCGACCGCGAGGAGATGGAGGACCCGAAGTAGTAGGAGGCCGAGTTCCCCGTGAAGGTCGAGCGTTCCACGGTCACGTCGCTCTCGAAGGCGCCCAGGGCGCCGCCGCGGTATGCGCTGTTCGCAGAGAACGTGCACGCCGTGAACGACGCATCGCTTCCATCTTCACACGAGACCGCGCCGCCTCGCCCGGAGGCCGCGGCGTTGCCGACCATGACCACGTTCGTGACGGCAGCGCTGCACGCATTCAACAGCCGAATGGCGCCGCCGTGTTCGCCGGAGTTGCCGGTGATGACGCAGTCCTCGATCTCGGGTCGCCCTGTCGCCGCCTGGACCGCCGAGTCATCCGCGCCGGTAATCGTCAGGCCACAGAGGCGCGTAGGTCGCATGTCCCTGGTGGTCGCCGGCATCATTTGCAGCCTGAATACGGACCCGCTGCCGCCCGCGTTCACGGTCGTGTCGTCGGCCCCCGATGCGCCGATGACGGCGACCCCGAGAGGCACGCCGAGATCCCGCTCCTCATAGACGCCGGGCGCGATGAGCACCGTGTCGGCGTAGGCCGCGTGAGAGAGGGCCTGCTCGATCGTCGGATAGTCGGACGGGACACGGATGACCTGGCCGGCGTCCTCGGGACAGGCGCAGTCACCGTCGCCGAGCGCGCCGACGAGTTCGACGAAGAGACCGGCCTCCGGCAGGCATGGTGACTCCGAGCAGACGTGGAGGTCGCGCTCCGCGATGTCGCAGAAGAGCGGGTCCGCGAAGACCACGTTGTCGAGCGACGCGCACGGTTCATCTCCGTCGGGATCGGCGTGGATCACGCAATCCGAGAGAGAGACCTCGGAGCCTTCCGCGCACGAGAACGAGGCACCCCAGAGCGGGAAGGCGAAGACTGAGTTCTCGACCGCGACGGTCACGGCACCGGTGGCCGTGGTGATCGCCGAACCGCGGTCGGCGGCGTTTCGCGCGAACGTCGAGCCGCGGACCTCGAACTCAAGCGTGCCGCCGGAGTGGCCGTAGCCGTAGATCGCGCCGCCTCGTTCGGCGTCGTTGTCGTGAAAGACGCAGTCGACGACGCTGACGTCGTGCATGGGGCCATTGGCCCCTCTGAGATAGACCGCGCCGCCGTGGAAGGAGCTGTTGCCCGCGAACTCGACGCCACTCAGGTGGAGCACCGAGTTGCGGCAGTAGATGGCCCCGCCGACGCTCGAGTAGTAGTTCCCCGTCGTCTCGTTGCCGCTGAATCGCGAGTCCGCCACGACGAGGCCGCCGCCGTCGCAGAAGACGCCCGCGCCGTACTGGTTCGTCGTGTTCCCTTCGATCACCATGTCCCGAAGCTCGAGCAGCGCTCCCATGCAACGGACAGCCGAGTCCGTGGCGCCCGTCACCGTGAATCCGCGGACACCCGTGGCGCCGCGGTCGTCCCCTTCGGTGACGACGTCCCCGGTGTTCCCGGAGCCTCTGGAGGGCGCCCCGACGCTGATGGCCGTCGGCGAGAGAGCCACGATCGTCGTGGAGTCGGCCCCCGCCGCGGAGACGAGCCGCACGCCGTTCCTCAGGTGGATCTCCGTCTCATCGTAGGTGCCCGGATCGACGAGGACCGTGTCGCCGAAGACGGCGACACCCGCCGCCTCGGCGATGCTCGCGTGGTCGTGCGGGACCCTGATGACCCGACCCGTGGGGCACGGACAACCACCGTCTCCCTCGGCGCCGATGAGGATGCCGAGCGGGTTGTTCGCGGGCAGGCACGGGGATTCCGAGCAGACGCTGACGTCGCCGGAGCCCCAGTCGCAGAAGAGCGGGTCCTCGAAGACGTTGTCGTCGTGGGAACCGCAGAGCGAGTCCCCGGCGGCGTTGCCGAAGACGACGGATCGCGTCGTGTTCACGGAGCTGTCCGTGTTGCAGTGGATCGGCTCGCCGGCCTGTGTGTAGGCGATCACCGAGGCGTCCGTGTCGACGCTCGCATTCGTCTCGACGTACATCCCGCCGCCGATCGCGGCGCTGTTTCCGGCGAGCGTCGACTCCGAGATCGACACGGTCGCCTGCGGGTTCACGTAGACGCCCGCGCCGCGGGTGGCGATGTTGTTCGCGATGACCGTCCTCAGAAACACGGGTGCCGCATGCTTCTCGACGCACACGCCGCCGCCGCCGTACCCGACATACGTCTCCGTGCCCGTGTTGTTGACGATTCGGCAGTCCTCGATGAACGGCGAGGAGTGCCGGCCGCAGTAGATCCCCGCGCCGACGTACGCGACGTTGTCACGGATCACGCAGTTGCGGATCACGGGGCTCGCGGCGCGCATCCAGACCGCTCCGCCCGTCGAGCCGGTCACGGTGAAGCCTGCCAGCGTCGCTGGCGGTCCGGACCGGGGCGCGGGAACCTGCTGCTCGACCGTGTCACCGAGTGAGGCGCCTCCCGACTCTGCCAGCACATCGTCGCCGAAGATGAGCCCGCGGTCTCCGCCGACGGCGATCGCCGTGGAGTCCGGTCCGTGCGTCCCGACCAGCGTGACGCCCCACGGGACTCTCAGGAGATGCTCGGCGTACGTCCCCGGAGCGACCAGGACCGAGTCGCCGAAGCTCGCCTTCTCGAGCGCGGCGCGGATCGTGGGGAAATCAGTGGGGACATGCCAGACAGCCGGGGGAGGAGGACAAGAGCAATCGCCGGCCCCGCGCGCTCCGATGAGGACGCCGAACGGGTTGTTCTCCGGCAGGCAGGGCGAGTCGGAGCAGACGCGGAGGTCGCCGCCCGCGATGTCGCAGAAGAGAGGATCCTCCTCGAGCCAGCCGGCGACGGAGCCGCAAGGCTCGTCGCCGCCCGCGTTGCCGTATCCGATGCACTCTTCGATGATCGGGGCCGCGCCGAAGGCGCAGTCCACGGCGCCGCCCGCCGAGGAGAACGCGAGCACGCACCGCCGGATGGTCGGGTTCGAGGCGTCGCAGTAGACGGCCCCTCCGCCGTAGACGCCCCGGTTGCCGACGAACGTGCAGCCGTCGATGGTCGGGCTCGCGCCGCCGTAGCACAGGACGGCCCCGCCTTCGTCGCCCGTGTTCCCCGTGAACACGACGTCTCGGATGAGGGGGGCCGCGGAGGCGTTGCACCGGATGGCCCCGCCGCTCGTGCCCCAGTACTGGATGGACGAGTGGCAGTCCTCTATGACGAGATCCCTGAGCGTCGGGGACGCGCCCGCGGCGAGGATGGCCGAGCCGCCGGAGCCCGAGCGGCCGTTGCGGATCGTGAAGCCCCGCACGACGGCCGTCGAGTCCTCGCCGCTCTCGAAGCGGAACGCTCTGCCGAGGCCTTCGCAGTCGATCCACGTCATCTCCGGTCCACGCGCCGACACGAGCCTGACGCCGCGTCCGCCGAACTCGAGGTCCCGGTTCCAGATGCCGTCATAGATGCCCGGCATCACAAGCACCGTGTCCCCGGCATCGGCGTTGTAGAGACCCTGGTAGATCGTGAGGTGATCGCCGGCTCCGCGGACGTCGACGACGATCGTGCGGGCGATCGACGACGCGACGAACGAGAGGAGAAGCAGCAGGACGAGAGGTAGCGAGACGAGAAGCGTCCTGGTGGATGCGCGTCGAGGCTCGCGGGGCGCGTGTGCGGCGCTCATGGGACCTCCGGGGGGTGAGGTCGGGGCGAAGATATGGAATCAGCGATGGCGACTGTGTGTCTAGTATATCAGACTGGGGGCCGACGGAGCAAGGGCTGCCGGGCTCAGCCGCAGCGGAGGTGCGCAACGAAGGCCGGCCCAAGCGGACCGGCCTTCCTCGTTTGCGTCGTGAGTAAGATGAGGCGGTGCGCGGCTCGAGCGGCGCGATTACCGGAGCAGAACCAGCTTCGACGTCACGCTCGATGCGCCCCCGCCCGGCGCGCCGGTCGTCAGTCTCGCGAAGTAGACTCCCGACGGGAGTCGCCGGCCGGCGTCGTCGCGCCCGTTCCAGGCGACCGCGCTCGGTCCGGCCGGAAGCGAATCGTCGAGGAGCGTCGTGACGCGGCGTCCGCGGACATCGTAGACCGTGAGCGTCGCGCGCGAGGGTGCGGGCATCGACAGCGCGATCTCGCCCCCCGGCAGCATCGGGTTGCGCCGCGGCGCGAGGCCGAGCGACGAGGCCGGACCGTCAGCGTGCTCCGCGTCGTCCGACACGTCCGTCCCGGTGCCGTTCGAGAGGATGACGAGACCCATACGGGGCAGAGTCAGCTCGATGGAGTGGCTGAAGCCGTCGTAGGGAGTCGCATCGGCGAGGAGCGACCCGGGATTGGTCCCGCCGCTCCCCATGTAGGCCGGGTCCTGGCTGTTGACGAGTTCCGTCCACTCGCCGCCGGACGGCAGCCCGACGCGGTAGCCCGAGTAGTCCGTGTTCGAGAAGTTGGCGGCGACGACGACAAGCCCGCCGGCCCCGTCCCACCGCTGGAACGCGAGGACGTTCCCGCCCTCGTTGAGGTGGAAGACGTCGTGTCCGGCGTCAGCGCGCAGGGCGTCGACGTTCGTGCGAAGCGTGATGAGCTCGCGGAAGTAGTCGAAGATCCCCGCGTAGGTGACCTTCTTGGACCAGTCGATGCGGTTGTCCGCATCCGTTCCGAAGTCGGTGTCCTCGAGCCACTCCGAGCCCATGATCATCGCCGGGACGCCGGGCGAGGTGAGCACGAGTCCCTGCGCCAGCTTGACGCGGCCCCTCGCGTACTCGTCGTCGTGCGGCGCGCTGGTGTCGATCGTCTTCACGATCCGCTGGCCGCCGCTCTCCGGCCAGCACTCATCGTGAAGCTCGAGGTAGTTCGTGACGTAGCGGCCGTTCAGATACTCCCCGCCGCCGTTGATGATGTTCCTGATCTTCCACATCTCGGGGTCGCCGTACGACGCGTCGATGATCTCCTCGCGAAGCCGGTCGGTGAACTCGTCGTAGTACTGCGAATCGAACCCCGCGCCGCCGAGCGACGAGGGCCGCGTGACCCACGAGTTGTCCGGCAGCTGCTCGGCGATGGCGATCTTGTCGATCGCACGTCGGTCCATCTCGTCGTTGAAGCGCTGCATGAGGCTCCAGCCGGACGCCTCCTGGGGAGGGATGTTCATGTAGCCCGTCGCGTCCATCCGGAACCCGTCCATCCGGTACTCCTCGAGCCATGAGAGCGCGCTGTCGACGTAGTAGTCGCGCACGCCCTCGCGGTCGAAGTCGGCCTGGCTGCCCCAGGGCGTCTCGACCGCCGGGTCGTCGAAGTAGATCTGTGTCCCGTCGTAGAACCAGAGGAAGTTGTCGCTGAACGAGAAGTGGTTCCAGACGATGTCGTGGATGACCGCGATGCCCCGCGCGTGGAGCGCGTCCACCATCGCCTTGAGCTCGTCGGGCGGTCCGTAGATCCACTCCGGCGACCAGGCCGTGATCGGGTTGTAGCCGGCCGAGTAGTCCCAGGGGAACTCCGTCACGGGGTTGAGCATCACGGCGTTGATGCCGAGCTCGGCCAGATGGCCGGCCCGCTCGGCGACCTCGGCGAAGCCGGCGGGGAAGGGGGCGGACCCGTGCGGATCGTTGCGCCCCGAGAAGGTCCCGACGTGGAGCTGGTAGATCACCATCTCCTCGAAATCCGGGACATCGAAGTCGTCGATTTGCCAGTCGTACGACTCGGGATCGAGGATGATCGCGTTGTAGTTGTCGCCGGGGTTGAGGCGCCGCGCGCGCGGGTCGGTGTTCCAGTGGCTGTTCTGGAAGTAGTACTTGTACATCTGTCCCGACTGCGCGTCAGGCACGTGCGCGGCGAAGTACTCGCCGGTCTTCACCATCGGATCGGAAGTGCTCCACCCGTTGAACTCGCCGCGGACGTGTGCGACCGTCCGGTCCGGCGACCAGACCCTGAAGACCGTGCCGCCGTCGGAGGTCGACGTCGCGCCGGCCGGCGCGTGTTCGAGGGTCAGGTAGTCGATGACGAAACCGCCGTCGGTCGGAGTCGAGTCCGTCATCCCTCCGACGCTCAGGTAGTCGGTGTCCGCGCCGTCGGTGATCTCGAACCAGTACGAGAGGGCGTCCGAGCCGGTGGCCGGCAGCGTCGCCGACCAGACATCGTACGGCCCGCGCGTGGAGGTCTTCGAGGCGTCAATCCAGGCACCGGCGCCATCGTCGACGCGCACGCGGGCCGCCGTGATGTCGTTCGTGTAGGTCATGAGCTCGACGGAGAAGCTCTCGCCCTCGACGGGGCATCGCGGGTCGCGGTCGAGCCATCCGACGTGCGAGATCCCGCTCCACTCGACGTTCCCGTCCAGGTCAGCCGCCACCGCCTGTTGACCCGCCACACAGAGCAGAGCCACCGCTGCCATGGCCGCCGCCGTCGTCTTCCATCGTGCCATGAGCCCTCCCGTCGCACGTCGTCGATTCTTGACCATTATAGATGATTGCGCATCGTTCCACAACCCTCAGGAGTCGCGCGGAGCCAGGCCGTTCATTGACCAGACGCGCCGCTTGTGGTATCATAAGGTTGTGAGACTATATCCGCCCCGCTTGCCGGGGTGACCGCATCTCTTTCGATGTGCCCGCCGGGCGTACGGTTCCTCGCCAGGGCGGCGCGACCGACGGGACCGGCGCCTGGACCGCGCGTCAGGGCGACCGGACCGGGAGGAGAGGGGAGACCCATGACTCGATGCTCGCGTCTCAACCGGCTCGCACTCTGTCTGCCGGCGGTCCTGCTGCTTCTCACTGCGGGAATCCAGAGCGCTACCGCGGCCATCCGTGCGGACGGCGTCGTCAGTGACTACGAGTCCATCCACTGCAAGGCCATCGATCCGGTCTACGATGACGCGGATCCCTCGGGCCACGGCGGGGACATCATGGCGTTCTACGCGGACCAGCAGGAGGACGCCCTCGTCCTCCGGGTCGGCATGTTCATGATGCGCGGTCTCGACGGCGGGACCGACTGGTTCCGGGACGCGGACGTCGAGCTCCTCGTGCTCATCGATTACGAGAGCGGGGGCACGATGGACCTCCCCGGTGGACTCGCGGGTCGTGTTCCCATCCTGTGGGACGCGGGCGTACGCATGGCGTATGGCGACCGCGGGCGTTTCGCCGCCGAGAGCTTCTCGGCGCACGGCGACCGCGGGACCGATCTCGTGCGAGCCGCGGTCATCGAGCCACGCATTCATACGGTCGAGTGCGAGATAGCTCTGCCGGAGGGCTTCGAACTCGCGGTCGCTCGGGCAGCCGGGTTCGACCTCTCTGAGTACGGCACGCGCGCCGCCGGCATCGCCGCGCGCGAGGAGACGCCCGTTCGCTACGCCGTCGTATCCCTCGTTGATGGCGTCGTCCAGGACCACCTCCTGGCGACGAACGAGCCGCGCCGCGGCAACCACAACGTGGCGTTTGCGCATCACGGCAACCAGGGTCTTACCTATACGACAGTATTCTGGGGTGAGAAGGGCGAGAACGCCTCATACGCGGGCGACCCGGCGAACCCCGACGACGGTTTCGACGAGCTTCTCGACGCTCACGACTACTACGACCTCCCGGGCAACTTCCACATGGCCGGGACGCTGGTCACGGGCGCGGAATGGCACGATCCGGCGTTCAACGACTCGCTCGTCAACGGCATCGCCGAGGGGTGGGTGCAGATGCTCACGTCGGCCTACGCGCAGCACATCATGCCGTTCGTCTACGACGACATGAACAGCTGGTCCGTCTACACTCACCGGCAGCTGACGAACCACTACTACGGCCAGTGGCCGACCGTCGCGTGGGTGCCCGAGCGGGTCTGGCTCGAGAGCCCCGACAACGACGGGAACGGGATACTCGCCGACGCCTGCATCAACGACGGCACCCTCAAGGATGATTTCTTCGACAACGACGTCGACGCGGTCATCCTTGATGACTACGTCCACTGCGGGTACCTCAACGACTACCTCAACGACCATCACGTCTACGTCATCGACAACGGCCTCAAGGTCCTTCCGATGGACAACGACTTCAACGGTCAGATGGGGTACGACGCGGGCGCCGCGATGAACACCATCTGGGCGGGCACGTCCGACGAGATCATCCTCTACGGCAACGATTGGGAGGTCGCCGCCGAGGTCGCCGGGTTCGACGTCACGCATCCCTCAGCGCTCAACAACTACATCTACGTTCTGCAGCAGTGCAGCCTCTACAACACCGAGATCAGCGTCTGGAAGCTCGACGACGTGATCACGAGCTTCCCGGCGACGCCGATCACGCTGCAGAACGGAACCTACGGCCTCCTCGGCGAGTGGTACGGCTACGGCGGGAGCAACAACTCCTGGTACTGCAACTGGGCGAGCTACACGGGCGAGGACAACCTCGACGGGCACGACCCGAAGTGGGGATATCAGGGGGCCTGGCAGTTCGCGTACAACAAGATCGCCGCGGGGCCGGACAACGACCTCTCGCAGACCGCGTGGTACGTGATGATGTCGATGCTTCACGAGACCGGCTGGCACGACGCGGGCGAGATCGCAGGCTGGGAGCACCGCTATTCGAACCACATCAAGAACGCCAATCCGTACGCGGAGGCGGCGCTCTGGGCTGAGGACATGGGGACCTACGGGACGAACACGACGGGGTGTTCGCTCTGGGACATCGACGAGGACGGACGCGACGAGGCGGTCATCTGGAACGACCGCGTCATGGCGGTCTTCGAGACCATCGGCGGCAAGGCGAACTGGATCTTCGCGAAGGGGTACGGCGGGTACTCCGTCGTCGGGAACGACAACGTCTACTGGGCGGAGACCTCCGGGGACTGGAACGAGACGAACCACACGGCGGCCCTCTCCGACGTCAGCGTGGGCGGCATCAACCGCGAACACGACGATTACTCGTTCAACGTCGTCTCCTCCTCGGGTTCGACCGTCGAACTCGAGCTGACGCACTCGGGCGGCGCGGTCACGAAGACCGTGAGCCTCACGCTCGGTGACCCGTACCTTGACGTCGTCTACGACGTCGCTCGCCAGGGTTTTCTCCATGGTTTCGTAGTC
>CAZAQL010000024.1:0-27655 GCA_964487295.1 uncultured bacterium
GGTCCGAGGTCGACAGGGCGTGCGAACAGGCGGCTCGCAAGGCGCTGCGGCGCTGGAGATACCGCCCCTACGTCGTCGACGGCGTCCCCGTCGATTTCCTCGGCGATCAGCCGATCCGATTCCGGCTGTACGATGTGGAGACCGGAGTCACCGGCGGCGTCAGGTCGCACGAGGTCCCGTCTCCTTGACAGCTCCCGCATCATGGTCGACACTTCAGACCTTGAGCTTAGGGACGCGCGACGCGTGTGAGCGTGCTCGCGAGAGCGCAGCACTTCAACCAACGAGGGAGTCACGCATGAGGCGAAACGGCGTCGGTCGGGCGGACCGTGCGGTACGGGGATGCGAGCCGGGGCGGACGCATGTCCGCCGGACGGCCGCGATCATCTTCGGTGCGGCCATCCTCTGGACGGGGTTGTGCTCGACGATCTGCGTTCCGGCCGCCTGGGGTGCATTCGCCCCCGGCATCGTTCCGCTCGGGGAGCTCGCGCCGGGCGACAGCTGCGTGGCTCGGACCGTCTTCGCCGGCTCGGAGGTCGAGGAGTTCGACGTCCGGATCCTCGACGTCGTCCCCGGTCACCATCCCGGCGGCAGCCTCATCCTCGGACTCGCGTCGGGTCCCTCCGTCGAGCGGACGGGCATCATGCAGGGTATGAGCGGGAGCCCCGTGTACCGGGATGGGCTTCTCGTCGGCGCGGTCGCAATGTCCTGGTCGTTCAGTCTGGAACCCATCGCCGGCATCACTCCCATCGAGGAGATGCTGCCGGCGCTCGATGGCGACGCGGGCGGAGCGAGCGGGAGCCGTGACGGCGGCGCGTACGCTACAGCCGGATTCTCGCGCGCGACGGCCGGGGAGCTGGCCACGACGCCGCTCTATCGTCTGGTCCGCTCCGCCACGCAGCGAACCCTGGATGAGGATGCGGCGTCCAGTGCGTCCGCCGACCTCGCCGGGGCGGCAGCCCCTCTGATCCCGCTGGCGGTGTCCTGTCGTGACCGGACGTTCCTCGAGGCGGCGTCCGAGCTCCTCGGGCCCGCTGGACTCGTCCCCGTCGCGGCGGCTGGCGGTGGGTCGGGCCGCGAGGCCGTCCCCTCCGCGGAGGCGCTCGAGAGCGTCGTCCCCGGGTCATCCATCGGCGCGCGGCTCGTCTCCGGTGACGTGGACATGACGGCCGTCGGGACCGTGACCTGGCGCGATGGGGACCGGATCCTCGCTTTCGGCCATCCTCTCTTCAATGCGGGAGCCGTTGAGATACCGATGGTCACGGCGCGCGTGCACGCTTCGATGCCGTCGCGAGCGGTCTCCTTCAAGTTCGCCTCCGGCGACGAGCCGATCGGGACCTTCACGCAGGACAGGCGGCGCGTCGTGGGCGGGCGTCTCGGTGAACTCCCGAGGATGCTTCCGATCACCGTGTCGATCGCGGAGGGCGCCGGGGACGGCGAGCGATATCAGTTCGATGTCGTGCGGTCGCCCAGTTACGCGCCCCTCTTCGCCGGTCTGGCCCTGAGCGAGGCGGTCACGGAGGCCGTGAAGGTCTCCGGCCCGGCGACGGCTCGTCTGCGGCTGGCGGTTCGGACCGCGGAGGAGACGGTCATCTACGAGAACGCCTTCGTCACCGAGCGCCTCCCGTTCCGCGCCGCCGGCGAGCTGTCGGCGGTGATGGACCTTCTGCTTCACAACGAGTTCAGGCGGGCCGAGATCGAGGACGTCTCCGTCGAGCTCACGGCGGAGCCGGAGCGCCGGCAGGCCTTCATCGACCGCGTGGCCCCGCGCGGAACCTCCGTCGGGCCGGGCGACACGCTGCGCGTCCGAGTCGGTCTGGCGGACTGGCAGGGCGAGCGCCGCGAGCGTGAGATCTCGCTGGTCGTGCCGCGCTCGGCCGAGCCGGGGATCGCGCTCGTGCGCGTCGCCGGGGCGGCGGACTTCCACGCGCTTGAGATCGAGCGGCTGGGTGCGGGCAGCGTGCCGCGCAGCTACGATCAGGTCGTGGAGGCCATCGAGGACCTGCGCCCGGAGGACACGGTCATGGCGCAGCTGCTCTCGTTCCGCCCGGGGCTCTCGCAGCGCGGCCACGAGATCAGCGCGCTGCCCGGCCGGGCCGCGCTTGCGATGGCGACGGGCGCGGGAACCGGCGTTGCCGACCGGGCCGAGATGACGGTCCTCGATGAGTCACGATTCACGCACGACCGCCCTGTCATGGGTGTTCACGAGGTGCAGATCGAGATTGTCGATCCGACGAACCGCTCCCGCTAAGCCCGCCGGACGCAGGATCGAGACGACACGGGGCCTCAGGATGCGGACGCCGGACCCGCGGAGGATGCGATGCCCGACGATGGCGCGAGGCCCGACGATGGCGCGATGCCCGACGATGGCGCGATGCCCGACGACCACACGAAATCCCAAGGAGGCACGATGATCACCAACCGCAGCCGTTTCCACGGCTCTTCGACGCGACGGCTGATGGGCGCAGTGGCGGCTCTCCTGGCGCTCGCGTGGGGTGGTGTCGCGGACGCCGTGACGACGGAGTACTGGGTGACGGGAGACTACGCCGAGTTCCTGCGAGGTACCTCGAGCGGCGTCTCGATCCTCGAGGCCGGACGGATCGTCCCCGGGGTCGGGCTCGAGCGCCTCGACATCCCGGCCAGTGACTACGTGTGGTCGGCTGACATCGGTCCGGACGGGTCGGTCTACGTCACGACGGGGACGCCCGGGAAGCTCTGCGTGGCCGGCGAGTCCGGCGGACGCGTTCTGTACGAGCGGGACGACGTCGATCTGCCGGCGTTGGCCGTCGGCTGGGACGGCGATGTGTTCGTCGGCACGGCGCCCGGAGGAGAGGTGTACCGTATCGGGCGTGACGGCGAAGACGAGCTCTTCTGCGAGACCGGCGCCAACTACATCTGGGCGATGGCTTTCTCCGAGCGGCACGGTCTCATCGTCGGTACCGGCGAGGACGCGGCCGTCATCGCGGTCGAGCGCGACGGCTCGAAGCGCGTTCTGTGCGAGCCTCCCGACCTCAACGTCGTGACGCTCGTCGCCGACGGGGAGCGCGTGCTCGTCGGGACTGGAGGCGATGGGCTGCTCATGGAGCTGGAGTCCGGCCTCGACGCACGCGTGCTCTACGACACTCGCTTCGATGAGGTCTCCGGCATCGTGCCGGACGCCGAGGGGGAGAGGCTCTGGTTCGCGGGATCCAGCGTCGCCATGGAGCAGGCGCTCGACTCCATGGGCGACCCCGGCGCGGCGCTCGGCGAGGGGACCGTGTTCCGCACGACCGCGGGCGGCGCTTACGAGGTGTGGCGCTCGGTCGACGCGCCCGTCGTGTCGCTTGGAAGGACCCCGGACGGCAGGCTCGTCTCCGGCACCGGCTCGAACGGCAGGATCTTCTCCGTGGAGCCCGGCTCGAACGGTCTCGTCGCGGACCTTGAGGAGGCCGAGGTTCTGGCCGTCGTGACACGAGAGGACAGGACCATCGTCACGATGGGGTCACCGGGTGGCGTGTACGAGCTCTCGCGCAATGCGCGTGAAGGCGGCGCCTACGAGTCGCGCGTCTTCGACGCGATAACCTCCGCGACGTGGGGTGCCTGCCGCGCAGTCACGGACGACGGTGACCGGATCACGATCGAGACGAGGGGCGGCAACGTAGAGCGTCCAGGCGAGGGCTGGAGCGAATGGACCGCTCTGGACGACGGCCGGGTCGCCAGCGGGCCGTCGAGGTTCCTCCAGTGGCGGGCCGTGTTCGACGACCGCGCGCCGGCCGACGCCGCGCTCCGCCGTCTTGAGATCGCGTACCTCCGGGAGAACGTCCCTCCGCAGGTCGTGAGCGTCACCGTCGCGGAGGCCGGCAAGGGGTTCTCGGTCGGTGATCTCGGCGCGGACTCGGCGTCGCAGACGCTCGCCTCCGGCCTCGAGATCACGTACTCGCTGAATCCCGTCGAGCGGGCCGCGGCGGGGGTTCCGCCGGTCGCGAACGGGGTCCGGACGGCGGAGTGGGACGCGTTCGATCCGAACGGCGACGAGCTCAGCTTCACGCTCTACGTGCGGCAGGTGGATGAGGAGAGCTGGTGGCGCATGGCCGGCGATCTCTCGCGTTCCGTTCATTCGTGGGACAGTCGCACGATGCCGGACGGCGAGTACCGGTTGAGAGTCGTGGCCAGCGACGGCCCGTCGAACCCCGCCACGGGCTCCTTCGAGGCGGAGGGAACGAGCGGCGTCTTCGTCGTCGACAACACCTCGCCCTCGGTGGACGACATCTCCGTGGCGCGCCGCGAGGGAGCGTCCGTTCTCTCGGTCGAGGTCGAGGACGCCACGAGTCCCGTCTCGGCGGTCGAGGTCTCCGTCGATTTCGGGGAGTGGCGAGCCGTCCATCCTGCCGACGGGATGTATGACGAGATGCGGGAGACGGGCCGGCTCGAGCTGAGGGACGTGACCCCCGGCGACCACGCCATCGCCGTGAGAGCGTACGACCGAGCCGGGAACCTGGGTGTACGGCGCATCACGGTCGCCTTCTGAGCGAGTGGAGGGGTCTCAGGCACTGAACTGAGCCATCCCGGCTTCTCGCGCGGGGCCGCGCTCGCGGAAGTCGCCTTCGGTCGGGGCAGCGCTCGCGGAGCTGCCTTCGGTCGGGGCAGCGCTCGCGGAAGCCGCCTTCGCGCGGGGCCGCGCTCCCGGGGCTGCCTTCGCGCGGCGGCAGCTTTCGCACGAAACCCGAGGCAGCCGTGGGGTGTCACATGGTGTGGCGGATCCCGTCTTCCGGGAGCGCCGTGAGCAGGACCATGCCGGAAGCGAACGACAGGAGTTCAGACGTGCGTTGTGACGAGGCTCGAAAGCTGATCCAGTCGGAACTCGACGGTGCCGTCATCGGTGACGATGACCGGTTCGGGGTCTCCGCGTCGCCTGGCGGCGCGGAGACCCTGGAGCTCGAGAGGCACTGTGCCGGGTGTCCGGCGTGCGCGGCCCTCAGCGCGGAGCTTCGCGCGATCCACAGCGCCCTCATTGCGACCGCGGTCGAGAGCGCTCCCGCCTGGCTCCCCACGGCCGTGATGGCCGAGGTCGAGCGCGCATCCGTCGCTGGACGCCTGGAGCCCGTGCTCGTGACCGCAGGCGCGGCCGCCGGCATCGCTGCGATGGTCACGACGCTCCTTCGCACCGGCGTCCTCTCGGGGGCGTCGTCGCCCCTCGCTCGCGTCGGGGAACTCCTGGCAGGCTGGTTCGGCGGCCTGAGCTCGACCGTCATGACGTCGCCCGGCGTCGAGGCGGTCCACTCCTCGCAGCCGGGCGGCATCGTGTTCGGAGCTGTCTGGATGGTCGCCGCGATCGTCTCCTTCCTGGCGCTCTCCGGGCTGAGACTCTCTAAGGAGCTCTCGCTCGACACGCGGCGCGCTCTCTCCCGTTAACCTCCGAGGTTCTCGTGATCGCTGGACTGAACGGTCGTGCTCCCTCGCTCGGGCGCCGCGCCTCCGTCGAAGCGGATCGGCTTGCCGTTCCGCTCGACATCCCTCGCGCTTCTCTTCATGATCGCGTGGAAGAGGAGCAGCCCGATGCCGATGGCGAGCGGGATGAGCCCGCCGAGCAGCGCGTCACCGAAGATGCCGAGCGCGGCGAAGCCGATGAGCAGCGCGACGCCGACGGCCGCGAAGAAGATGCCCCATCCGAGCGATGCCGCTCCGGTGGTGTTGGGGCCGGGGTGCAGGATGGTCGGGTCATAGATGCCCTTCTCAAGCGCTGCCTTGAACGCGCTCTCGCGAACCGAGCGCCCGTGTTGGATCGCGCGGACGATGAGCATGATGACGATGACCGTTCCGCCGATGCTGATGAGCGCCATGCTCATCCCGAAGAGGATCTCGGCGACTCTCATTCTGACTGCCTCCTGCGGCGTTCGCCGCGCCTGCGAACGGGCTCCGGTCCTGCTCGGACCGGGGGTCCGCCCCGTCGCCTCTTTTCGCTGACGGACCTTCAGTTCCTGCCTCTGTCGTCACCTATGACCACTCAACCCGCCCCGGGGTTTCGGTCCGAAAACACCTTGGATTCGCGTTCACTTCTGCTAGCATTGTCGGTCGTACCCGGCCCGCCGGCCGTTCGACGGCAGGGCGGCCGGGCAGGTGCGCCCGGCGACCGCGGGAGCGCCGATGGACGGACCTGATCGCCCGAGGCTGGACGCACTCGACGACGAGCGGCTGGTCGCGCTCACCCGCGGCGGCTCGCAGGAAGCGTACGCCGTGCTGGTCGAGCGCTACAGCGACTACGTCTACACGATCGCGGTCCGGGTCCTCGGTGACGAGGACGACGCGGCGGACGCGGCTCAGGAGGCCTTCGTCCGCGCGTACCGGGCCATCGGACGTTTCCGGGGCGACGCGAAGTTCTCGAGCTGGCTCTATCGCATCGCGACGAATCGCGCGCTCACGCACCTCAAGCGGCGGCGGAGACGGGCGCCCTCGGTCGACATCGACGCGGGGCCGCACATCGAGTCGGCGGCGGACGTGGAACCGACGCTCACCCGGCCCGACGACGCCGTCCTGGAGTCCGAGTTCCGCGAGAGGGTCCGCAGGGCCGTCTCGCGGCTTCCGGACAGATACCGGACCGTCATCACGCTGTTCTACCTGGAGCAGAGAAGCTACAGAGAGGTCGCCGACGCGCTCGGGCTTCCCATGGGGACGCTGAAGACCCATCTGCACCGGGGGCGGGCGATGCTCAGAGAGATCATCTCGGAAGAGACCTTGTGACAGAGGCCCATGCTGGCCGGCAAAGCAGGAGGAGCGACGTGGAGAAGAGTTGTCTGGATGTCATTTACGACAGGCGGAGCATCGTCAACTTCAAGGACGAGGACATCTCCCAGGATGTGCTCGACCAGGTGCTCACGGCTGCGCTCAGGGCGTCGGCCCCGGGGGGGACGCTGACGGGCGGCTATCGGGGTTCGCAGCTCTACTCGATCATCGTCGTGCGGGACAAGGAGCGAAGGCGGAAGCTCAACGAGATGCTGTGCGAGGGGCGAAAGAAGTGCATCGAACAGGCCCCCGTGTCGCTGTTCTTCTGCGTCGACACGCACCGGATGAACCGCTGGGCCGAGCTGCAGGGCGGGACGCCGCACTTTCAGGGCGTCGGCGTGCTCTGGGTAGCGCTCCGCGCAGTCTACACGGCGGCTCAGAACGCCGTCATAGCCGCCGAGTCGCTGGGCCTCGGCTCGCAGTATGTCCAGGAGATCGTCTGGCAGCCCTACACGACGCTCCAGTTCTTCTCGCTCCCCAAGGGCGTGCTTCCCGCGGCGATGCTGCTCCTCGGCCACCCCGCCGAGCGTCCGCCGCTTGCGCCGTCGCTTCCTCTTCAGGCCGTTGTCCACGAGGAGCGGTACACGGAGGCTCCGGATGAGGACCTCGTCAAGTACTTCGCCGACAAGGAGGAGTACTTCCAGAAGTGGATGAAGAGCCTCCCCGCGGACTCGAAACTCAGGAAGCACATGGAGGAGCGAGGCGTCACGAACCTGGCGCAGTTCATCTCGCTGGTGACCTACACGGAGAGCTTCTACAAGTGGCGTGACGACATGGTCCGCATGAATCTCGCCCTGTCGGAGCTCGAGTAGCGGCACGGACGCGAACATGACGGACGCGCCGTGCGCCCGATGCGCGGCGCGCTGAGCGAGGGTCGATGGGGCGCGGGAGTGGAACTGCCGCGCCCCGTCCTGTCACGCGGGGACGACGTCACTCCGCGGTCGGAGCGGTCGGTTTGGAGAGAGACATTCTGGCGCTGGCGGCGTCGATCGTCCTGATCATCATCCTCGTGCGGTTCCGGGTCGATCTCGGAATCGCCATGCTCGCGGGCGCCGTGACCATGGCTATCGGCGGCGGGTTCGCGGTTCCGTGGACCGCGCGGGAGCTCTGGGCCGCGGCCATCGACACCGAGACCCTTCTGCTCTTCGGTCGCATCGCCGTCATCCTCGCGCTGGGGGCGCTGGCCGGCAGGCTCGGCTATCTCGATCATCTCGTCTCCGGTCTTAAGAAGATGTTCCGCGACAACCGGCTGGTCGTCGCGCTCATTCCTGCCTTCGGCGGGCTCCTTCCGATGCCCGGAGGGACGATGCTGACCGCGCCCATGGTGGGGAGCGCCCTCAAGGACGACGACGTCTCGCCCGAGGAGCTGCTCTTCATCAGCTACTGGTTCCGCCACGTCTGGGAGTACATCTGGCCGCTCTACCCTGCCATCATCTTCACCGCCACTCTGACGGAGCGTCGTATCTCCGAGCTCTTCATCGCGAACTGGCCCCTCACCGTGGCCGCGATCGCGGGCGGGGTCTTCTTCGTCCTCCGGCACGTCAAGGCCGGGAGGAACGAGATCAAGCCCGAGACCCGGCGCAGGGCCTGGCCCGAGCTCATCCGCGGCGTCCTTCCGTTCGCCGTCGTCATCACGGGGGCGCTCGTGCTCAAGCTCGAGCTCATTCTCGTGGTGCTTGTCGTCATCGCGCTCATGGCGGTCTTCGAGCGGGCGAACCTGCGCGACGTCGCGGGCTCGATCGGACGGGGCGTGCGCCCACAGATCGTATCGCTCGTCTTCGGCGTCGCGGCGTACAAGCACCTTCTCATCGAGACGGGCATCCGGGAGTCCGTGCCGGAGTTCTTCATCCAGATGCAGATGCCGGAGCTCGCCGTCATCATCGCCGTCCCGATGCTCATCGGGCTCATAACCGGCGTGACGATGGCGTTCATCGGCGTGACCTTCCCGCTTCTGATGCCGTTGTTCGGGACGCCGGAGCCTGACATGCACCTCGTCATGCTGGCGTTCGGGTCGGGATTCGTCGGTTGCCTCATCTCGCCCGTTCACCTCTGCCTCGTGCTGGCGCGGGCGCATTTCGGAGCCGGCTTCGCGAAGTTCTACCGCATGATGGCGCTGCCTCTCGCGCTCATCATGATCGTCGCAGTCGCCATCGTCGTCTGGCCGTCGGGGTAGGAGGAGCGTTGGGCCGGCAAAGGGGACCGATCATCGCCACGATCCTGGCCGGCCTCCTCTGGGGCTCCTCATTCATCGTCGTGAAGCTCGGGCTTCGCACCATCGACCCGTACTGGTTCGTGTTCCTCCGCTTCGCCGCCGCGGCCGTCCTCGCCCTGCTGTATGCCGCCGCGACCGGGCGCCTTCCGGATGTTCTCCGGCTGCTGCGCGATCCGCTCGTCGTCTGGCTCGGTGTGACCAACGCCGTCGGGTTCGTCTTCCAGTTCCAGGGCCAGACGATGACGACCGCCGGGAAGGCGGCTCTCTTCGTCAACAGCAGCACCATCTTCGTGGCCATAGCATCGAGGTTCGTCTTTCAGGAACGCTTCACGAGCGCGAAGATCCTTGCTATCGTCGCCGGGATGGTCGGCGTCGCGCTCGTCACGACGGGCGGATCGCTCCGGTTCGCGCCGGGGCCTGAACTCCTGGGCGACGCGCTCGTGCTCGCCGGCGCTGTCGTGTGGACGGCCTTCATCCTGCTCGACAAGCGAATCGTCGGAAAGCTCGACGTCGGCATCAGGTCGCTCACGGCCGCGATGGTGACGACGACTGCGCTGACGGCTCTGCCTGTGGCGCTGGTGCTGGGTGGCGGCGGCCTCCCGACGCCCGGACCCGGGCTCTGGGTCGTCGGGTACACGGCCGTCTTCTGCACGGTGGTGCCGTTCCTGCTGTGGACCTGGGCGTTGCGTTCGATCTCCGCCACGAACTCGTGCGTGATCCTGCTCGTCGAGATCGTCTTCGCCCTGGCCCTCGCGGCGGTCGTGTTCGGAGAGCGACTCTCGCCCGGCGCCCTGGCCGGTGCCGCGCTCATCGCGAGCGCCGTCTACCTCGCATCACGAGAGACGAGGCAAGGCGCTCTCATCGCGATCGCTCTATTCGCGATCGTGGGGATCGCGGCGGCCGACGTGGCGGACGCGGCGCCGGCGGTCCCGACCGCCGCGAACGCACCTTCTGACTCGCTGCTGATCAGGGCCGAACGCGCACTCGAGTCCGATGACGCGGATGGGGCGGAGGCTCTCTATCGAGACCTGCTCGACCGCGACGAAGACGACCACCGGGCCCTCAACGGTCTGGCGCTCGTGGGCGTTGCGCGCGGCGACGCCGACTTCGCCATCGAACACGCGCGAAAGGCGGTGAGGAAGCACCGCTCGAGTTCTGAGTATCATATGACGCTGGCCATGGGCTACGCGGTGAGGTTGATGCAGGGCGGGTTCTCGTCGATGTTCTACGTCGGGAAGTTCAAACGCGAATGCGAGGAGGCGATTCGGCTCGACCCGTCCAACGTGGACGCCCATATGGCGCTGCTCCAGTACTACGCGTTCGCCCCCGGGATCATGGGCGGCGGGATCGATCGCGCACGCGAGACGGCCGGGACCATCGCCGCGCTCGACACGTTCTACGGACACATCGCCACCGCTCTCATCGCCGAGGTCGAGGAGGACACGGCGGGCGCCGAGCGCGGCTACCTCGCGGCCGCCGAGGTCGACACGGCGAATCCCGAGGGCTGGGGCGCGCTCGGCATGTTCCTCATGCGAACGGAGCAGTACGAGCGCGCCATTCCGGTCGGGAGGCGCGTCGCGCGCCTCGCGCCGGACGAGTGGGAGGCGCCGTACCAGCTCGGGAAGGCGTACCTGCTTCTTGGTGAGGACCTGGACGAAGCGGAGCGGTGGTTTCGCGCCGCGATCGACCTGATCGAGGCGGAGCAGTACCCGAACACAAGAAGGCTGGCGTCGGCGTACTGGCGCCTCGGGATGGTTAAGGAGCGACGGGGCGACCTTGAGGCGGCCCGTGCGCTCTGGGAGCGCGCGCTCGCCGTCGACGAGGACCACGAGCAGGCGACAGCCGCGATGGACTCGCTCATCACGGTGCTGCCCGGACTCGAGGAGCGCTGAGATGCCGCGGCGGACCGGCCGTGAGGGCGGCGGCTCGGCCGACCGGCGGCCGGATGACCAACGGGGGGAGAGCATGAACGAGAAGCGCTGTCTGGGACCCGACGCGTACGGTGGTTGTTCCGGTGAGGAGTACGGGCCGTACGTGCATCACTCGGCGAAGATGCCGGAGTTCACGCTGCGGGCGGTCCTTGTCGGGGCGCTCGTCGGCATCGTCTTCGGCGCCGCGAACGCCTACCTCGGCCTCCAGGTCGGCATCACCGTGTCGGCCTCCATCCCGGCTGCCGTCATCGCGGTCTCGCTGACGAGGGCGTTCGGGAGGCGCGCGTCCGTGCTCGAGAACAACATGGTTCAGACGGTCGGCTCCGCCGGGGAATCGCTGGCCGGCGGGATCATCTTCACGATCCCGGCGCTCATCGTGCTCGGCTTCATGCCGCAGATCTCCCGGATCTTCGTGTTGTCCGTCGTCGGCGGGCTCCTCGGCGTTCTGTTCATGATCCCTCTCAGGAAGTACCTCATGCTTCGCGAACACGGCGCGCTGCCGTTCCCCGAGGGGACGGCATGCGCCGAGGTGCTCGTCGCAGGGGACACGGGAGGAGAGCGCATCCGGCGCGTCATGACCGGGGTGGGACTCGGCGCCGCCTACACGTTTCTGATGCAGGGCCTCGGGCTGTGGCCGTACCGCGTTCAGTGGAGCTTCCGCCGCGCGAGCGGAGCGACCATCGGCGCCGATCTCAAGGCGGCGCTTCTCGGCGTCGGATTCGTCATCGGACCCAGGATCGCCGGCGTGATGCTCGCCGGCGGCGCCCTCGGCTGGCTCGTTCTCATTCCCATGATCAAGCTCTTCGGAACGGGAATGGAGACGCCGATCTTCCCCGCCGAGGTTCCCATCGCGTCGATGGACCCCGGGGACGTCTGGAACAACTACATCCGGTACATCGGCGCGGGCGCCGTGGCGTTCGGCGGGATCGTGACGCTGGTCCGCGCCGTCCCCACGATGATCGCTTCCTTTGGAGAGGCCTTCCGCGAGATGACCGCCGGACGCCGTCGCCGGGGTGCTTCCCTGGTCGGTGTGAGCGGGGTCGATGAGGGAGGGACGACGACCGGCGCAGACGGGGACGGCGTCGGGGGGAGCGCGCCCGCGACGCACGCCGAGCCACCGGGCAGGCTGCGCACGCGGATCGACGTGCCGCTTCAGTACGTCGTCGGCGGGGCCGCCGTGCTCGGGCTCGTCACCTGGCTCGTGCCGAGCATCCCCGTCAACGCGCTCGGCGCGCTCCTTATCGTCGTCTTCAGTTTCTTCTTCGTGACGGTGGCCTCGAGGATCGTCGGGCTGGTCGGCAGCTCGTCCATGCCCGCGTCCGGGATGACGATAGCGACGCTGCTCGGGACGAGCGTGATCTTCCTCGCCATGGGGTGGACGGGCGCGGCCGGTAAGATCGCAGCGATCACGGTCGGAGCCGTCGTCTGCATCGCCATCTGTATCTCCTCGGACACGTCGCAGGACCTCAAGACCGGCTTCCTGGTCGGCGCCACGCCCTGGCGCCAGCAGATCGGAGAGGTCATCGGCGTGCTGACGTCCGCCGTGTTCATCGGCTGGGTGGTGCTGTTCCTCCACGATACGTACACGATCGGTTCGGAGGAGTTGCCCGCGCCGCAGGCAGTGCTCATGTCGATGGTCGTCGAGGGCGTGCTCGAGATGTCGCTGCCATGGACGCTCGTCCTCATCGGAGCGCTCATCGCGGCCTGTGTGGAACTTCTGGGCGTTCCGTCCCTGCCGTTCGCGGTCGGTCTCTACCTGCCGGTCCGCCTGTCGACCCCGATCATGGTCGGGGGTCTGGTCCGGCTGTTCTCGGAGCGGGCGCGCGACGAGGCGAAGCGTCAGACGCGCCGCGAGAACGGGGTCCTTATGAGCTCCGGGCTCATCGCCGGCGGCGCCATCGTCGGGCTCCTCGTCGCGTGGTTCGACAATATCGGCATCACGGAGAGGATATCGATCGGGACCGCATGGGCCGGTGGCTGGTCCAGCGTCGTCGCGCTCGGGCTTTTCGCGCTGCTGACGTGGTCGCTGATACGCGCGGCGCGGGGAGACCGCGCGTAGCGGCAAGGCCCGGTGGCTTTCCTGAATGGGCAAACTATCCAGGAGGAAAAGCACTTGACGGTGGGCGCCGCCGCGCCTAGCATGATGGTGCGCTGCACAAACAGGGGCCGATTCCGGGGTGGGGTGCTCCATGTCGAGGCTGATCCACAAGTACACGAACCGCAGGCTGTACGACACGCACCGCGGCCGGACGATCACGTTGCTCGAGCTGGCCGACGTCGTGCTCGGCGGCGAGGACGTGCACGTCCAGCAGCGTTCGACGCGCGAGGACATCACGACGGTGACGCTTCTGCACGCTCTCGTCGAGAGACTCAAGCACCATCCTGACGATGCGAAGGCCGGGCTGATCGCTGACCGGCTCGTGGCCGCGCTCGTGGAGTCGCGCGACGTCGCCGACGACCCGAGTGATATGGATGATGTCAGAGTGGGGATCGCATGACCATGACCGGCGACGACAGACACGCGAAGATGACCGAGGGGCGGAGGGGATTTCTTGGCCTGTTCCGCTCCGGCGGGTTCGCGTTGCTGTGGAGCAGCTCGCTCATGTCGCAGATGGGGGACCATCTCAACCTCATGGCGCTCACGGCGCTCATCTTCACCGTGAGCGCGGGGACGAGGACCAGCGGCCTCGAGTTCTCGAAGATCCTCCTGCTCGCGAGCGCGCCCGTTCTGCTTGTCGGCCCTGTGTCGGGGGTCTACGCGGACCGCATGAGCAGGAAGACCATGATGATTGCGTCGGATCTCATCCGAGCGGTGCTCGTGGCGGCGGTGCCCTTCGTCGCCGGGTCGATGGCGGCCGTCTATGTGCTGATCTTCCTCGTCTTCACGGTCAACCGCTTCTACCTGTCGGCGAAGACGGCGGCGCTGCCGCAGATCGTGCCGGTCGGCAAGCTCATGCAGGCGAACTCATTGCTCAACGTCTCGATGGTCGCCGCGCTCGTCATCGGACCGTGGGGCGGCGGGTACCTCGTCGAGAAGCTCGGCTACACGGTCGGGTTCCTGGCGGACGCCGGGACGTACGTCGTCTCCGGCGTGCTCATGGCGTTCATCACACTCAAGAGCGTCCGGGCCATCGCAGCGGAGCGGGCCGCGGAGCGAGCGGAGCGCCGCAGGGCGATGGGCGAGACGGCCCGCCAGGCGCTGTCCGCGCACTCCCGTGCGGAGTTCGTCGAGGAGGCCGCCCGGCTCGGGCACGAGCTCGCTGCGCCGATCGAGGAGGAGGCCGAGTTCATCGGCTCGGTCTATCATCGTCTCGTGCACGACCTCAAGGACGGCCTCCGCCAGATGCGGGGGAGTCCTCTGGTCATCTACTCGACGATCTCCTCGGCCGGCGTGATGGTCATCGCCGGGTTCGCCCTGATCGCCCTTCCGGTCCTTGTGCGCGATGAGCTGCGCGGCGGCACAGCGCTGCTCGGACAGCTCTTTTCCCTCGCGGGTATCGGGATGCTCTTCGGCTCGCTCGTGGTCGGGAGGTTCTTCGCGAGCACGCAGCGCCGGGCGATCATCGCGGTCAGCATCCTCCTCGCCGGCGCGACGGTGTCCTCGCTCGCGTTCACAAGGGGCATCACGACGCTGAGCGCCGGGGTCTTCCTCACCGGGCTTTTCATCGCGCCGGCCATGGTGACCTGCGACACGATCCTGCAGGAGCGGATGCCGGGTTCGAGCATAGGCAAGGCGTTCGGGTTCCGCGAGACGATCGCCAAGGGGGCGTTCGGACTCGCCGGGATCCTCTCGGGAGTGCTGGTCGATCTGACCGGCCCGCGGCAGGTCCTGGTCGTCGTCGGGCTCGCGGGGATGGCCTACGCGCTGATATCGCCGTTCCTCTACGCCGACACCGCGAACCTCAATCTCCTCAACGCTTATCCTCTCATGCGGTTGACCGCCGCGGTGGCCGCGAGGCTGCCCAGACGCCTGAGTTACCGGATGGCGACGGCTCTCTCGGATGTGGCGTCGTTCCTGCTGCGGACGAAGCGGACCACCGCGCGGATGAACGCGTCGCGCGTCATCGGCCGGCCCCTCGACAGCCCGGAGGTGAAGGCGCTCGCGAAGCGAATGTTCAGGAGCTATGGCCACTACTACGTGGACTTCTTCGGGCTGACCGGGGCGCTCTGGCGCCGCGCCGTCGGCATGGTGCGTATCGACGGGCTGCACCATCTCAAGAAGGCGCTCGAGGGAGGTCGCGGAGCGATCTTCGTCACGGCGCACCTCGGGAGCTGGGACATGGGCGGCGCGGCGCTGGCGCAGACCTCCGATCTGCCGAGCATGTCGGCGATCGTTGAACCGGTCTCGGACGGATCGGCGGACGGCGCCGTCACGTCGATGCGCGAGGGGCGAGGTATCAAGGTCATCCCGCTCGGGCAGCCGCTGCGCGTCTGGCGCGCGCTCCGACGCAACGAGATCGTGTTCATCGTCGGAGAGCGGCTTGTCGGCGCGGACGGCGTGGACGTCGACTTCTTCGGAGAGAAGGCGAAGCTCCCGCGAGGGGCCGCATGGCTCTCGCTCAAGAGCGGGGCCCCTATCGTGCCGGGCTTCTGCATCAGACAGCCCGACGGAACGTACGTCGGACACATCGAGAAGCCCATCTTTCCCGAGGAGTGCGAGGACTTCGAGGCGGCTGTGCGCGTCTGCACGCAGCGTGTCGCCCGTGTGTTCGAGGACTACATAGCGAGATACCCCGACCAGTGGTGCATGCTCCAGCCGGTCTGGGGGCACTGACGGCGAGCGGGCCGTCGCGCAGGCGCTCGCGGCGCAGGAAGGGCGAGATGAAGATCGGAATCGTGACCCCGGCCTTCTACCCGTATCGCGGAGGTGTGACGGAGCACGTCTACCACACGTACGTGCAGCTCCGTCGCCTCGGTAACGACGTTCGCATCATCACGACGTCGTTCGGTGAGGATGAGTCTCCCTGCGAGGAGCACGTCGTCCGGATCGGCCGTGCCTTCTCCGTTCCGGCGAACGGGTCGATATGTCCCGTGGCGGTCGACCTCAGGATGGCGAGCCAGCTTCGGAAGGTCTATCGGGACGAGTCGTTCGACGTGTTGCATCTGCACGAACCGCTCATGCCGACGCTCTGCCTCACCGCGCTCTCTCAGGCGGACGTTCCCGTCGTCGGGACGTTTCACGCGAGCAACGACGGGGCGCTCGGTTATCGGGTCTTTCGTCCTCTGCTTGAGCGCTACGTACGGAGGCTCTCCCGGCGTATCGCCGTCTCCCGTGCCGCCCGCACGACTGCCAGCACACACTTCGCCGGAGCGTACGAGATCGTCCCGAACGGTGTCGATGTCGGGCGCTTCGCGAATGCGGAGCCCATCGAGGAGCTCCAGGACGGGTCGCTCAACATCCTGTTCGTCGGGCGGATGGAGCCCAGGAAGGGAGCGAAGCACCTGCTGCGCGCGCTCCCCCGCATCATCGCGGAGGTTCCGCGGTGCCGTCTCATCGTCGTCGGCGGCGGACCGCTCGCCGCGCACTACGGCAAGTACATGCCAGAGGAGTGCCGTTCGCGCACGCTGTTCACCGGGTTCGTGTCGAACGAGATGCTGGCCAGGCACTATGCGACCGCAGACATCTTCTGCTCGCCGGCCGTCGGCGGCGAGAGCTTCGGCATCGTGCTGCTCGAGGCGATGGCGTCGCGCACGGCCATCGTCGCGTCGAGCATCCTCGGGTACAGGGACGTGGTTGCGGACGGACGCACCGGTCTTCTCGTGCCTCCCGCGTCTCCGGACGCGTTGGCGGAGGCGATCGTGCGCCTCGCCCACGACCACGATCTCAGGAAACGGCTCGTCGACGAGGCCGCGCGGGAGGTCGAGCGGTACGCGTGGGACCGGGTGACGAGAGAGATCCTTGGAGTTTATCGGGCGGCGGTCGGTGGAGTGGCGGGCGGCGACGGGTCGGGCCGCCGTGATGCAGATACGAAGGAGGTCAGGAAGGAGCGGGTCACGATCTGACCGGTTCCTCCCGGGCCGCGGCCAGGCATGCCGGTGGATGTGGCCCCCTCGGGGCGGGCCTCCGGCGCGAGGGAGAGGCGCATCGCCGGTGTCAGATGGAGGCAGACGCCACATGGCTAGGAGCTTCAAGCAGTTCACGAAGGCGCAGGCGGCGAAGACCATGCTGGGGCTGGTGCCGCACGTGTCCATCGAGAACCTGATCCGAGCGTCCTACTTCGCGGAGAAGCTGACCCGCGTCGAGCGGGACCGCCGGGTGATATCCTCGCTTCGGGAGCTCTTCGAGCGACGGCACCCGGCCGTCATGATGGCCAAGGAGGTCATGGAGCGGCTCTCGCCGAATGTCCGAAGGAAGCTGATCAGCAACCTCTTCGTCAACGCACTCCTGATCGGCACGGACATGCGCGAGATCGAGATGCCCGAGAAGGAGGGCTTCAAACCACCGATGCTCCTCGTCATCAGCCCGACGATGCGCTGCAACCTTCGCTGCCCGGGCTGCTACGCGGGGGAGTACGAGCAGCACCAGGGACTCTCGACGGACCTCGTCGACCGGATCATCCGCCAGGCGAAGGAGATGGGAACCTACTTCATCACGATGAGCGGCGGAGAGATCTTCATGCGGCCGGACATGTACGACATCTGGCAGGAACACAGCGACGTCTTCTTCCAGCTCTACACGAACGGCACGATGATCGACGAGAAGGCCGCGGCCCGTCTCGAGACGCTCGGAAACGTCGCGCCCATGATCAGCCTCGAGGGAATGCGCGACGAGACCGACGCGCGCCGCGGCGCGGGCACCTTCGACCGCGTCATGGCCGCGATGGACCATCTGCGTGAAGCCGGTGTGATGTTCGGCACGTCGTTCACGGAGACACGAGACAACATGGAGCTCATCGCGAGCGACGAGATGATCGATCTCCTCGTTGAGAAGGGAGCGCTCGTCGCCTGGTACTTCCAGTACATCCCGATCGGGAGGGAGCCGCACACGGAGCTCATGCCGACGCCCGAGCAGCGCGACTGGCTGCGTCGCCGCCTGATCGACGTGCGCGAGACGAAGCCCATCTTCATCGGGGACTTCTGGAACGACGGCTACTACGTCGAGGGGTGCATCGCCGGAGGCAGAGAGTACATTCACATCAACGCGAACGGCGACGTCGAGCCCTGCGTGTTCTGTCACTTCGCCGTCGACAATATCAGGGACAAGAGCCTCAAGGACGTGCTGAACTCGGAGTTCATGCGGGCGATCAGAGCAAGACAGCCCTACCGGGAGAACTACCTGACCCCGTGCATGCTGGTCGACGAGCCGACCGTGCTGCGTGAGGTCGTGACGAAGTACGGCGCGCATCCGACCCACGACGGGGCGGAGACGCTCGTCACGACGCTGAAGGATGAGATCGACGAGTACGCCCGCGAGTACAGGGCGATCGCGGACGTGGCCTGGGAGAGGGATTACAAGGAGGCGAGCGAGCGTCGCCCGAAGTCGCCGAGGTACGCGTAGCGAAGAAGCCGGTCGGCTCAGCCGGCAGTGAGGTCCTCACCGGGTGTCCCGTCGCACATCCACCCGAGAGCGGGTGAGGCCGGGTCGCAGTCAGACAGGAAGGTGGTGGACCATGCTGGACAAGGCAGAGCTCGGAAGACGAGTCAAGCTCGAGCGCCTGGCACGTGGCATGACGCTGAAGCAGGTGGCGGACTCCTCCGGGATGTCCCCCACGCACATCTCGGAGATCGAGCGCGGTCGCACGTCGCCGACCGTGGGGGCGCTTCTGAGGATCGCCGGGGCGCTGAAGAAGCCGGCGACCTACTTCGTTGAGGAGGAGCTTCTCCCGAGCGTCTCGGTCGTGCGCGGTCACGAGCGAGCGCACCATGTGATCACCGAGGGCGGGAAGACCATCGCGGGGGCCGATTTCCTGACGACGGGCATTCCGGCCGGCCGTCTCCGCGTCGTCGAGCTCACGGATTTCGAACGAGGACCGCTGTCGACCCGGCCCCACGACGGCGAGGAGATCCTTCTCGTCGAGTCCGGCGCGCTCAAGGTCGTCGTCGGCGATGACGAGTTCGAGCTGGGCGCGGGTGACTGCATTCAGTTCCGAGCCACGACACCCCACCGGATAGAAAAGCTGGGCGAGGGAGACGTTCGAGCCTTGTGGGTCACGGCGTCCGACGGGATGATCGCGCCCTAGAGGCGACCAGACAGGGGGACGGGGCCGTGGCAAGGTCCCGCCCCGCGAGAGAGGGGTCCGTCCATGCACGAGCAGCTCCGGATCCGGCTTCGGGCCGGCGTCGTCGTGGCCATCATCACGGTGCTTCTCGTTCCGGTTCCCTGGTCCGGATACACGGCGCAGGCGTTCGCGGCCGACCAGGACGCCGGACCGCCCGACCTGTCTTCGTGGAGCCGCCGGGTGCTCTCCGAGCGAGGGTTCGTCGTCGTGCCGAGCGACGCGACGAGCATCTCCGAGGCGTACCTCTCGCTCCGCGCGCGCGGCGCCGACACGTTCATCACGGCGGACACCGTGCTGCGAACGACGCGGCTCTTCCTCGACGAGGTGCTCCTCGAGCTCGAGGAGCGTGAGCTCTACGACAGGCTGACGCAGCTCTCGCGCGAGATGGCCCGGCTGTCCGAGGAGCAGTATCTGCGCGCCCAGGACCAGACGGTTCGCGAGGCAGCGAGGTTGAACTACGCGTACTTCGCGGTCGGCCTGAGCCTCCTCGACCCGGAGTTCTTCCCCTCCGAGGCGGGACTCGCGCTCGTAGAGCGCGAGCTCGATCTCATCGAGGAGGGGCGCTTCCTCGGGTTCTCGCCGATCATGGGAGCGACGCCGCTCGATGACGTCGCCGGGCCGGGCGAGGACTACTCGAACTACGTTCCGACCGGTCACTATGCCTCGAGTGAGCGGCTGGCCCGATTTCACCGGGCGGTCACCTGGTACGGACGCATGGCGTTCGCGTTGCCCGAGGGGCGCCGGGGTGACAATCTGCTGACCATCCAGGGGCTGCTCGTGGCGCGTGCGCTCGAGGAGGAAGCGGGGGAGTGGTACGAGCTCTGGGAGCGCACGTATGAGCCGCTGCTGTTCTTCCATGGCGGAGCCGGCGATCCGACGGTCGAGGACTACATGGAGATCGCCCGGGAGGTGTTCGGCGAGGCGTACGACATCGAGCTCCTCGCCGACCAGGAGGCGATCGGCGAGTTCGTCGAGCACGTCGGCCGCATCGCTCCGACCCACTTCGAGACGCACACCCTGCGCGGGATGAGGTTCCTTCCGCCGCGCGTCTTCCGCGACGCGGAGTACTTCCGCCGATTGGGCGTCGGGACTCGTGGTGGTCCCTCGCCCTCCTTGAGTCTGATGGCCCTTCTCGGCTCGTCGGCCGCACGGCGGGAGCTGGACCGGGCCGACGCGTTCGGGAGCGAGGTGTATCGGCTCGGGTACCGCGAGATCGAGCTGGAACTCGAGCGGCTGACCTACGGCGACTGGACCCGCGACCTCTACTGGAGCTGGCTTCACATCATCGCGGGGCTCTTCGGGCCGGCGCCGGACACGCGTCCGGACTACATGAGGACCGAAGCCTGGGAGTCGAGGATGCTGTCGACCGGCGCGGCCGCATGGGTCGACCTGAGGAGGGCGCCCGCGCGGGTCGCCGAGCCGACGAGAGCTCTCAGAGCGGCGCTGCCGTCGGGCGAGGGATCGTGCGCGATGGTCGAGCCGTACCCGGAGCTGTACGTCCGGATCGACGACCTCGTCGGTCACGTGCGGGACACGCTCTGGGAGCACGAACTCCTCAGCCGCGACCTCGCGCAGAGGCTCGACGCGTTCGCCGGGTTCATCGGGGGGCTCGAGCGGTCGTGCTTCGGACTGCTTACTCCGGGAACACTCGTCCGGATCTCATCAGGGTCGGGCGATGTGGGCGACGTCGACGCGCCGGTGGCGGAAAGCGATCCTCAGCCGTTCATCTCGACGGCGTTCGGCGATCTCAGCACCGGAATCGCCGTCGACGTCGGACTCGGGCGCCCCGATCTCATCTATCTCGACATTGGTGAGGGAGGGGAGAAGACGGTCTTCGCGGGTGTGATCTCATCGTTCTACGAGGTGGAACGCGAGCTCGCTACCGAACGAAGGCTCGGAACGTGGGAGCGACGGTTCGCCTCAGACGCGACCACCCTCGGGCCGCCGGAGCGGCCGCGGTGGGCGCTCGAGTTCGTCGAGGAGTAGTGCCCCGTCGCCGTCGCCGAAGCCGCAACCGCAACAGAAGCCGAAACCCGAACGCGAACCCGAACGCGAACCCGAACCCGGACCCGGACCCGGACCCGGACCCGAACCCGGAGCCGGACCCGAACCCGAACCCGAACCCGAACCCGGAGCCCCGGGAGGCATCGTAAATCAGCCGCCGCGTGGATGCGCGGCGGCTCGTCGTGTTCCGGGGGACGACCCCGGCTCGAAGCTCAGACGACGGAGTGGTCCAGGTTGATGTCGCCGTCGGCGAAACGCCTCAGGTTCAGCCGTTCCACGTCGAGCGCCGGCGGTTGTCCGGTCACGATCTGCGCCAGGAGCGTGCTGACCATGGGGGCGATCATGAAGCCGTGTCCGCTGAAGCCGCTGGCCTGGTACAGGCCCTCGACGCCGCCGGTGACCCCGATGATCGGCTGCGCGTCCGGCGTCACGTCGTAGAGCCCGGCCCACTGCCGGACGATCTTGACGTTCTCGAGCGACGGCATCAGGTAGGAGAGCTTCTTCGACATCGTCGTGATGAAGTCGAGGCTCGATGTCTGATTGAAGCCCGGTTCCTCGTCGGGGTAGGCGAAGCCGCCGAGGATCGACCCGTGCGATACCTGCCGGAAGTAGATCCCGAAGCTGAACGAGATCACCATGGGGTTGAGGAACCGCTCGAGCGGCTCCGTGACGAGAATCTCCCGGCGATACGGTGTGATGGGGAGGTCCACGCCGACTGACTTCGCGAGCGGAACACTGTGGCTCCCCGCGGCGTTGATGACGCGCGGCGTGCTGATCACGCCCCGGTCGGTCTCCACGCCGGTGACGCGTCCGTTCTCCGCGAGGATGCGTCTCACGGGAGTGAAGAGCTCCACGTCGGCACCGAGACGCCTGGCCGCCGCCGCGTAGGCCCTCGTGGCGAGGAACGGGTTCGCGCTCGCGTCCTCGGGGCAATATGTCGCCATCCGCACGCCGTCGGTGTTGAGCTCGGCGACGACACGAGACGTGATGTCGTCCGGCGTCAGGACCTCGACACCGAGGCCGAGCTCGCGCTGGAGCACCACGTTCTTCTCGAACTGCTCAACGTCCTCGTCCGTGTAGGCGAGGACGAGATACCCGCCCTGCAGAAACTCGATATCCGCGTCGAGTTCGCGTTCGAGCGTCTTGAAGAGGCGGACGCTCTCCATCGCGAGCCTCGCGTTCGGCTCGGTGCTCCACTGCTGCCGGATCCCGCCGCCGCATCTGCCCGTGCCTCCGCTGGCGAGGTAGTCGGCTTCGAGAACGACCACGTCGGTCATCCCGGTCCTGGCGAGGTAGTAGGCGACCGAGGACCCGATGATGCCGCCGCCGATGATGACGCAATCCGCGCTACGCTTCATCTCTCTCACCTGCCAGGATTCCGATTTCGACCGGCCTCACGGGCGGCCGGTCAAGCGGGTAGCCGATCTCGTCCATGGAGCGTCCCGTTCTCTCCGCGATGATGCGGGCGATGAGCCGGGAGCAGGTCCGTCCCTGACACGGACCCATGCCACACCGGAGCACGCGCTTGATCTCCTCGAGCGTCGTCAGGCCCTCATCGATGGCCCGGACGATCTGCCCGTAGGTCACGTCCTCGCACCGGCAGATGACGACGTCGTCCTTCACTCTCCCTCGTCCTTCCGCTTGAAGTGTCTGACCACCATCAGATGCTCGCGCGGGATCTCGATCGTCACGATCGGCGTGCGGTCGAGCGCATCACTCACGAGCACACGGGTGATCTTCCCCTCGCAGACCTCTACGCCCTCTCGATCGACGGCCACGACGGATTCGCCCTTCTCGGGGAGGGGCAGGTACTCGTACGGCACCGAGATCCGTCCTGTTGGCCTCTCGTCCTCGCCCGACGCGTCGACGACGAAGATGGCGAGTCCCGGGCAGGCGCTGAGACAGACGCGGCACCCGTTGCACTTCTCTCCGTCGACGCTCGGAGTTCCGTTGACGTCTCCCTCGATGCTGATGGCGCCGCGAGGACACGCATCGACGCACGGATTGCAGGGGATGTTCTCGACGCACTCGATGACCGCGATAGGGCCGAGGCGAAGCCGCTCTTCGGTGGGAAGGCCGCGCGACAGCTCGTCGGCCGTGAGAACGCCGTCCTTGCGGTGGCTCATTCTCCCGCCTCCATCCGCTCGCGGTGAATCTCGTACATGCGTTCCTTGCCGAGACGCGGTCTCCGGCCGAATGGCCCGGCGCGCAGGGCGTCGAGTCCGTCGCGTGTCTCGGCGGCCATCCGCTCGATCTCGTCCCGATCGGCGTCGGGCGCCAGCCTCGATGCGGCCGCGAGCCCGGCGAGCCGGCCCTCCAGCATGGCCGTGGAGGCCTCCTCGATCCCGGATGCGTCTCCGGCGATAAAGACGCCGGGGAGCGTTGTCTCGAGGTCGGGCGCGTGGACGGCCACGGAGCCCCCGAGGTCGGACACGTAGGCTCGCTCGCAGCCCGACTGGAAGGCGAGCTCGCAGTTCGGCGTCAGGCCGACCGCGAGACAGACCGTGTCGACGTCGAGCGTCCGCTCGCTTCCGGGGACGGGCCGCCAGTTCTCGTCGACGGTCGCGATCTCTGCTGACTCGACGCGACTCTCGCCGGTGACCTTCGTGATCGTGTACGAGGTGAGGATCGGGACGCCCGCGCGTCGGATCTTCGCGGCGTGAACGTGATAGCCGCCGATCTCGGCGGCGGCGTCGATGACCGCCGCGACCTTGACGCCCGCCTGGAGAAGCTGGTACGCGACGATGAGTCCGATGTTCCCGGCGCCGATCATGAGGACGCGCTCGCCCGGCGTGACGCCGTGGACGTTCATCAGAGTCTGCACGGCTCCCGCGCCGTAGACGCCTGGGAGATCGGAGTTCTCGAACGCGAGCATGTTCTCCGATGCGCCCGTAGCGAGGACGACCGCCCCGGCCCTGAGGGTCAGGTGTCGTTCACCCGCGAGAAGCGAGAGCGTACGGTCCGGGTAGAGTCCGAGGGCCGTCGTCCCCAGCATCATCCTGACCGGCAGCCCTTCGAGCTCGGCGATGAGCCTGCTGCCGATGTCGATGCCGCGCACGCGCGCGTAGTGCTCCCGCGAACCGAAGAACATGTGGGTCTGCTTGATGAGCTGGCCGCCCGCGACCGAGTTCTCGTCGACGATGACGGTCTCGACGCCGAAGCGGGCCGCCGCCGCGGCGGCTGACAGCCCGGCCGGACCGCCGCCGATGACGACGAGCGGAATCCCGGGGACGTCGGATCCCGCGCGGGTCTGCGGAGCCGGACGAACGCGCGGGCTTGATGCGCCTGACGCGGCGATCCTGCCCTTGTCGCGCTGCGTCTCGACGCGCATGCCCTCCTCGAGCGGCGTGATGCACGTCATGACGTTCGGGACACCGTTGACCGTCATGAGGCACGAGGAGCACCTGCCGATCGCGCAGAAGAACCCGCGCGGACGGTGAAGCGTCGGGCTCTCCCTCAGGACGCGGACGCCATTGGCGTGCAGCGCGGCGGCGATCGTCTCGCCCGCGAAGCCCTTCATCGAGCGGCCGTCGAGCTCGAAGGTGAGTTCGCGGCCTCTCTGGAATCGCAGAATGGGGTGTTCAGTGATGCGCAACGCCGACTGCTCCTGCCGCGCGACTCTCACGTTGAACAGGCGGTCGCGGCGGACTATGATGATGGTCGATGCGTTCCGGCCACTTGAACGACGCGAGTGACCCGTCTCCGGCGGCGCGCCGGGGGCGCCGGCCCGGGAAGGTCGGCGCCTAAGTCAACCTCACGACGATACCATCACAGGCTTGCCCGGGGCAACACGAAACCGGGGGCGGAGCTCTCACTACGCCGCCCGTTCGGGACGGAGGGGACCGTGGACCGACCAGTTGCGCTCTCGATCGCCGGCTCCGACTCGTGCGGAGGCGCGGGGATCCAGGCGGACCTCAAGACGTTCACGGCGTTCGGCGTCTACGGCGCCACCGCGCTCACCTCCGTGACGGTCCAGAACACGAGCGGTGTTCGGGCGTCGGTCGATCTGGAGCCCGAGATCGTCGCCGGACAGATCGACGCCGTTCTCGACGAGCTTCCCGTGGCGGCCGCGAAGACCGGGATGCTGGCGAACGCCGGGATCATGCGCGCGGTCGGCGGGCTGCTCGCGGCGAGACCGATCCCGTTTGTCGTCGTCGACCCGGTGATGGTCGCGACCTCCGGGTCTCGACTCATGCAAGAGGACGCGCACGCAGCGCTCGTTGGCGACATCCTGCCGCGCGCCACGCTCGTGACGCCGAACACCGAGGAGGCCGCCGTGCTGGCGGGGTTCGAGGTGCGCGATATGGAGACCATGGAGCGGGCCGCGCGCGCGATCGTCCGGCTTGGAGCCGGCGCTGTTCTCATCAAGGGAGGGCACCTCACCGGTGATGCGTCCGATCTGCTGTTCGACGGGACGTCGGTCACGACGTTCAGCGCGGAGCGCATCCCCGGTGGGCGGCTCCACGGAACGGGCTGCACGCTCTCCTCGGCGATCGCGGCCGGACTCGCACTCGGATGGACGCTTGAGCGGTCCGTCGACGAGGCCAAGGGGTTCGTGACCGCGGCGATCCGCGGCGCGCGTCGAGCGGAGGGCGCGGGAGGAGAGGGCGCGCGGCTGCTCGACCATCTCGGGGCGGGGGATGCCCGGAGGGAGATCCGATGAAGCACATCTTCGGCCCGGTGCCCTCAAGACGCCTCGGACTCTCGCTCGGCGTGGATCTGATCATCCCCAAGACGTGCTCCATGGACTGCATCTACTGCGAGTGCGGACCCACCACCGACCGCCGCGTCGAGCGGGCCTCCTTCATCGACCCGGGCATCGTGCTCGGCGAGCTGGCGGCGTTCCTCTCGACGGGCCCCCGGCTCGATTTTGTCACGCTCTCCGGTTCCGGCGAGCCGACGCTATCGTCGGATCTCGGCGCCGTCATACGTGGCATCAGGGGGTTGACCGACGCGCGCATCGCCGTGCTGACGAACTCCACCCTGCTGCCCGATCCCGCCGTCCGCGAGGAGCTCGCCGGTGTGGACGTGATCGTGCCATCGCTCGACGCCGTCTCGGAGGAGGCCTTCCGGCTCATCAACAGGCCTCACGCGTCACTCGACCCGGCTGCGATCATCGAGGGACTGGTCGAACTGCGCCGCGGGTTCTCCGGTGAGATATGGCTCGAGACCGTAATCGTGGCGGGGATCAACGACACGGACGATGAGGTCGCTCGCCTGGTCGAGGCGGCCGGACGCATTGCTCCGGATCGTGTGCAGGTGAACACGGTCGTTCGGCCTCCCGCCGTCGCGGGAACCCGAGCCGCGAGCCCGGAACGGCTCGCCGAGATCGCCAGGGCGCTCGGACCGCGAGCGGAGGTCATCGCGTCGCCGACGAGGGAGGTGCAACGTCCCGTGAGCGAAGCGAGGGAACTCGTTCGGGAGATGGCGGCTCGACGTCCGGTCACGGTCCAGGATGTCGCGTCGGCCGTCGGCATCAGTCTCGCGGAGAGCGCGAAGCTCCTCGGCGAGATGACGGACGCGGGGGTGTTAACAGTTGTGCGCCACGGCGAAATGCTGTACCATATGGCAATGGCTCGCAACGGGGAGGGGAAGTGAAGCTTTCCATCAAGGGCTTCGACCAGATGTCCCTGCTGGACTGGGACGGCATGGTCGCGGCGACGGTCTATCTTCCGAGCTGCAACTTCCGGTGCCCCTATTGTCACAACGGCGATCTGGTCCTCGCGCCCGAGCAGTACGAGACGATCCCCCTCGATGAGGTGCTCACCTACCTCACGGAGCACAACGACTTCCTCGACGGTGTTGTCATCACCGGCGGAGAGCCGTGTCTCCACAAGGAACTGCCGAAGCTGATCGACGCTTTCCGTGCAGCGGACATGCGCGTGAAGCTCGATACGAACGGATCGTTCCCCGACATGCTCGAGAGTCTGATCGACGAGGACATGATCGACTACGTGGCGATGGACATCAAGGCGCCGCTCGACTTCGACTCGTACTCGCGGAGCGCGGGTATCAGTGATCGACGCACGTTCGACAGGGTCCGCTCGAGCATCGATATCCTGCTCGACGGCGTTGTGGACTACGAGTTCCGCACGACCGTCGTTCCGACGCTTCACAAGGCAAGCGACATCGAGCGGATCGGAGAGCAGATTCGTGGCGCGCGACGGTTCGTGATCCAGAACTACCACGCGCGCAGGGAGACCCTCGATCCGGATTTTGGGCGCAATGAGTCGCCCTACAACACGGAGCGGCTCAACGAGTTCAAGTCGATGATGGACTCGCTGGTCGACGAGTGCGTCATCCGAGGGGAGTAGACGGCGGGGGCGGAGCACAACGGAGCGTCGCGGACGCGTCGCAGGTCGGCGCGCGCCGCGGATGATGGCCGGGCGAGAGCCCGGCTATTTCCTTTTGCCGAAGCGGCTGCCGCGGCGCCTGGGGTCGCGCGGTCCCGGGAGCAGCGTCTTCCGCTGGTAGAGTCGACTGCGGATCTGCTCGACGCTCGTCTCTCTCGGCAGGCTCTCGGAGGGCTCGGC
>CAZAQL010000025.1:0-27315 GCA_964487295.1 uncultured bacterium
GGAAGCGGAAGGCCAAGAAGGCTCTCGAGCGGCTCATCGAGGAGGAGAAGAGCCACGTGACGCAGATCTCGAGCCGGCTCGAGAAGGTGCGCAAGGCCAGGAAGAAGGGGAAGTGACATGAAATACCGCTGCATGGTCTGCGGGTACATCTACGACCCGGACCAGGGTGACCCGGAGAACGGGGTCGAGCCCGGTACGAGCTTCGACGCGCTGCCCGACGACTGGGTCTGCCCGGTGTGCGGGGCATCCAAGGACCAGTTCGAGGAGGCGTAGACACGATCTCGGCTCGCGGCGCCCGCGTCGGGGTTCGTCCCCGCGGCGCCGCGGGCCGTTCGCTTGTCGGGTCCGGACTCACCGACGCGACCGGCCCGTGTTTGTTCCGGGTGACTCCCCGGCGAGGTCGGCCCGTGTTCGTCCGGGCTGATCCCCCGGAGCGCCCGGCCCGCGTCTGCCGGACCCTGAGTTCCCGGGGCCATCGGTCTTCCAGCCCTCGGCCGCCGCGCCGCGGGGCGGCAGGCGTGGAGACGAGGGAGGTTCTGGATGCGCATCGTCATCATCGGCAACGGAGTCGCGGGCGTGACCGCGGCGCGCCGCATCCGCGAGCTCGACGAGGGCGCGGAGCTCTCCATCATCGCGGCGGAGCCGTATCACTTCTACTTCCGTCCGCGTCTTCCCGAGCTCATCGCGGGTGAGATCGAGCTGGATGATGCGCTTGCGTTCCCGCCGGACTGGTACGAATCCAGAGACATTGACGTCCGTCTTTCGACGCGAGTGGCGTCGATCGACCCGCGGTCCCGCTCCGTCTCGCTCGAGTCCGGGGAGACCGTCGACTACGATCGCCTCATCATTGCGAGCGGGGCCCACCCGTTCGTCCCGCCGATCCCGGGCGCCGGTCTCGATGGCGTCCTCGCCGTGCGGACGGCGGACGACGCGATGGCGCTGCGCGACCGTGCTCGCGAACGCAAGCGCGCGGTCGTCATAGGTGGCGGACTCCTCGGGATCGAGACCGCGCGGGGACTCCGGCATCACGGCCTCGACGTGACCGTGCTCGAGTTCGCCGACTGGCTGCTGCCGCGCCAGCTCGACGAGACCGGGGCGTCCTTCCTGCGGGAGGAGGTCGAGAAGCTCGGGATCGGGATTCTGACCGCAGCGCGAACATCCTCCATCGACGGGGAGGGAACCGTCGAGAGCGTGAGTCTCGAGGACGGTAGTACCCTGCCCGCGGAGATCGTGGTCGTGTCGACGGGCATCCGCAGCACGCTCGACTTCCTGGAGGGCAGCGGCATCGCGACCGACCGCGGCATCGTCGTGGACGACGGGATGCGGACGAGCGTCGAGGACATCTTCGCCATCGGGGACGCGGCCGAGCACGATGGCGTCATCTGGGGCATCGTTCCGGTGGCGCTGGCGCAGGCGGCGGTCGCCGCCCGCTTCGCTCTGGGCGACGAGTCCGAACCGTACGTGCCGGTCCCCCCCTCGAACACTCTCAAGATCACGCAGATCGACGTCTTCTCGGCGGGCGAGACCGCCTGCACCGGCGGGAACTGCACTGAGTACGTCCACGCCGACGAGGATGCCGGCGTCTACCGCAAGGTCGTCCTGCGCGACGGGATCATCACCGGCGCGATCGTGATAGGCTCGAGGACCGGCGTTCGGGAGCTGGGCTCGATGATCGAGCGGCGCCAGGACGTCGGTGAGCACGGCGAGGAGCTCGTCCGGGAGACGTTCGACTTCAAGGCGGCGCTCCGGTAGGATCCCCGCGGCACCCCGCGACGCCCGCATGCGCGCGACCCGGCACACCACCCCCATGGCCCCGATGCGTCGCTCATCGGGGACGGAGGATACGACATGTTCCCGAACAGCAGGTACCGGAGAGCTCGACGAGGTTCGCTCCGGCGAGTCCTCTCGCCCCTTCTCGCGGCGCTCGTGCTCCTCGCGTTCGTCCCGGCGCTCGTCCACGGCGACGCGGCGGAGACCGCCGGTGAAGGGTCCGCGCTCCGGAAGGTGCGATTCGTCTTCCGGCCGGACCAGGAGTACGGTCGCGTCTTCCTCGCGGGCACCTTCAACGGCTGGAGCACGGACGCCACGCCGATGCGGGCCGTGGGGGACGCGTTTCAGATCACTCTGATGCTCGCCCTCGGCGAGTACCAGTACAAGTTCGTCGCGGACGGCGCGTGGATCACGGACGAGACGGCCGAAGCGTTCCACGACGACGGCTTCGGCGGCCGGAACTCGGTCATCCGCGTCGACGATTCGTTCGAGCCGGTGACGCTCAGGCGCGGCGACGGGCTCATCATCTCCGACGGGCTCGGACACAGCGAGGACGCGTGGGAACGCACCGTTCACCCTGATGGAAGCGTGACGCTGCGCGTCCGGACGTGGGCGGGCGACGTCGAGCGCGTCTCCGTCTGGATCGACGGCGACTCGTCGACCGGCTATCGCATGACGAGGTCCGACACCGACGGGAGATACGACTACTACGAGCGGACGCTGTCGCCCGTCGACAGCTTCGCCTACCGCTTCGCTCTGTCCGATGGCGAGACCGTGCTCTGGCTGGGGCCGGACCGCGTCGCGCCGTCCGAGGCGATGGACTCGGCCGGCTTCTACAGTCTGCGCGTCGACGACATTGCGAGCTTCGAGACGCCGGACTGGGTGAAGGAGGGCGTCTTCTACCAGATCTTCCCAGAGCGTTTCCGGAACGGGAACATCGAGAACGATCCCGACTTCTCGGAGTGGTACTACGAGGGGCGAACGAGCCTGCCGCCGTCGGGGAAGACGAACGGCGAGTACTTCCATCTCGTCGACGACTGGTACGACGTCGCGGGGCTCGCAAGGAGCCCGTACCGGACCGACGGCAAGCCCGACTGGTACTCGTTCTACGGCGGCGACATCGCCGGGGTCGCGGAGGGCCTCGACTACCTCGAGGACCTCGGTGTGACGATCATCTACTTCAACCCTCTGTTCGAAGCCAAGAGCAGCCACAAGTACGACGCGGCGGACTACCGGCGCATCGACCCGCACATGGGAACGAACGAGGAGTTCGCCGCGTTCGTCGCCGACTGCCACGAGCGGGGCATTCGGGTCGTTCTCGATCTCGCGATCAACCACTGCGGGGAGACGCACTGGGCGTTCTCCGATACCAGGGAGAAAGGCCCCGAGTCGGAGTACTGGGACTGGTTCGAGTGGCGCCGCTGGCCGCTGCCGGAGGGACAGCTCAGCGGAGGCAGCGAGAACTACGACTGCTGGTGGGGCTTCGGACAGATGCCGAACTTCAACTTCGATCTCTCGCGTCCGAACGACGAGGAGCCCGCCGTCACCGACATCGCGGAGGCCGAGCCGAACTGGCCGCTCGTGAATCACCTCCTCGACGTCACCGAGCAATGGCTCGTCGAGGCCGACGTCGACGGATACAGGCTCGACGTCGCGGGGGAGGTGCCCTTCTGGTTCTGGGAGCTCTTCCGGGAGCGGGTCAAGAGCGTGAAGCCCGATGCGTACATCAACGGCGAACTCTGGGGTCCCTCCCCGCAGTACGTCAACGGCCGCTACTACGACGCCGTGATGAACTACGCGTTCTTCAGGGAACCCGTGCTCAAGTTCATCGCGCACGAGGCGGTCTCGGCGGAGGAGTTCGACCGCGCTCTGGCCCCGGGACGCGTCATCTACGCGAGAGAGGGCGTGCTGGCGCAGATGAACCTCGTCGGCAGCCACGACACGGTCCGCTTCCTCAGGGAATGCGGCGGAGACTACGCCAAGGTCCGGCTCGCGGCGCTCTTCGCCATGACGTACGTCGGCGCGCCGCACATCTACTACGGTGACGAGATTGCGCTGGACGGCGGGCACGACCCCGACTGCAGGAGGCCTTTCCCGTGGAACTGGAAGAGCGACCCTGATCGCGTCGCCATGCACGACTACTACCGCGACCTCATCGCGATCCGGCACGCGCACCCGTGCCTTGTCAACGGCTCGTTCACGACTCTCATCGCGGATGGGCCGCTGTACGCGTACAGACGCGACGGCGACGGTCGCTCGGCCATCGTCGTCATGAACGTCTCCAACAAGGGCCGGACCATCAACGTGCCGCTGAGCGATCCGCCGACGCGCGAGGGAGGAGGCGTGGGGCCGGCGGGGACGGTCGGGTCGACTCCGGGCACCGAGGTTGTCGTGCGCGACGCGCTGAGCGGAGACACGGTCGAGGCCGCGTCGATCGGCGGGGATCCGGTGATGACCGTGACCCTGGCGCCGTACGACGGTTCCGTCTTCATTCTGGAGACTCTGCCCGCGGATGACGCGGAGTGACGCGGGGCGACGAAGGGAGCGACATGCGCGAGATTCTGAAGACGATCGCCGCGGATTCGGAGCACTGGACGGAACTCAGGGCACACGACAGGCGAGCCCTGCAGGTGTTCGTCCGGAAGGGCACCCTTGAGACCGCCGCGTACCGGAAGACGTGCGGCGTCGGTGTTCGAGTGCTCGCCCACGGCACCTGGGGGTTCTCGAGCACGGGGAGCCTGGAGAGGGCCGACATCGAGCGCGCCGTAGCGGACGCGACGGCGGCCGCCGAGGCCTCCTCGTCGGGCAGGATCGAGAAGATCGAGAAACTGGCGGACTGCCGGCTGGCCGTCGGGGATTTCAGGAGCGGCGGCGCGGGCGAGCTCGCCGCGCACTCAACGGAGGAGAAGACGACGCTCGTCGTCGACGCCGAGCGACGCACCCGTGAGGCGTCGGAGCACATCCGCTCGGCGATGTCGCGCTACACCGAGATCATCGACGAGAAGTGGATCGTCTCGACGGACGGCGCCGACGCTCACATCAACGACGCGAAGGCCGAGTTCGTGATCGCGGCCATCGCCGCATCGGGCGATGACATGGTCATGAGCTACCAGGGCAACGGTGTGACGGGTGGCTGGGCCGACATCTTCGAGCGTTGGACCCCCGACGAGCTCTCCGAGCGCGTGGCGAAGACATCCGTTGATCTCCTGAACGCGCCCTACGCGCCGGGCGGCAAGGCGCACGTGATCCTCGCGCCGGATCTCGTCGGGTTGCTCGCGCATGAGGCGATCGGACACACGGTCGAGGCTGATTTCGTCCTCTCGGGATCGGCGGCGGCCGGGAAGCTCGGGGAGCGCGTCGCCAGCGAGCACGTGACGCTCGTCGACAGCGGGCCGGCGAGCATCGGACCGGGGTCGGCCGGAGGCGTTGTTCTGGTCGACGACGAGGGAGTTCCGGCTGGCAGGACCGTGGTCATCGAGAACGGCGTGCTGGTCTCGTATCTGCACGACCGGGAGTCGGCCGCGCGCTTCGGCGTCGCGCCGACCGGCAACGCGCGGGCGTGGCTGTATCGAGACGAGCCGATCATCAGGATGCGGAACACCTATCTCGAGCCGGGCGGCGATGACGCTCTTTCTCTGGACGAGCTCGTCTCGGGAATCGACGACGGTTTCCTGCTCAAGGGCGCGAGCAGCGGTCAGGCCGACGCGACCGCCGAGTTCATGTTCGGAGTCCAGGAGGCCTACGAGATCAAGGGTGGGAAGCTCGGCAGGCTGATGCGGGGCGCGACGATCTCCGGGGACGCCTTCGAGGTCTTGAGGAGCGTCGATGCCGTGAGTTCGGACTTCGAGTGGGCCATCGGCACGGGGCACTGCGGGAAGGGGCAACCGGCGAAGGTCGACGGCGGCGGGCCGCACGTGCGGTGCAGACTGACGATCGGCGGGCGCTAGGCCGCGCGAACCGATCACGATCACTGAGCGAGGGAGCGATGACGCAAGAGCTACTCAGCATATGCGACGCAGCGGTGGAGATGGCCGTCACAGCGGGAGCCGATGAGGCCGAGGCCTGCGCGGCCTCCTCGAGCGAGACCGTCGCCGAGCTTCAGAAGAACGACATCCAGGTCGCCAAGAGCATGCGGGACGACGCGCTCGGTATCAGGGTGTTCAGGAGCCGGAGGATGGGATTTGCCTCCGTGAACAGCCTCGTCGAGGGGGAGGTGCGCGAGGCGGTCGATCGCGCGATGGCCATCGCGGCGGCCGCTCCGAGCGACGAGCACGCGGGGCTGCCGGAGCCGGTTGAGGTCGAGCCGCTCGATGGCATCCACGATCCGGCCGTCGAGGCGTACGGCGTTCAGGATGCCGTCGACGCGGCGCTCGCCATGCTCGGCGAGGCACGCGCCTTCGACGCTCGAGTGACCATCGACGGCGGCGGCGTGGAGTCGGGGGCCGGAACCAGGGCGGTCGTGAGTTCGCGCGGCGTTCGACAGGCCGAGAGGTCGAGCCACGTCGTCTGCTATCTGATGGGTATGGCCCGCGACGGCGACGCCATCTCCTCGTTCGACTACCAGTTCGACAGCTCGCACAGCGTGCGCGGTATCGACCCCACCTCCGTTGCGCGCGAGCTCGCGTCCAAGGTCGTCTCATCCCTGGGAGCGGTGGCCGGCGAGAGCTTCAAGGGCACCGTCGTCCTCGCGCCGAAGGCGACCGCGGAGATCGTGGCCTACTCCATCGAGGTCTCGGCGCTCGCGTCGAGCGTGCAGAAGGGCACGAGCCGGCTCGCCGGCAAGCTCGGGGAACGAGTAGCGAGCGAGCTCATCCACGTGACCGACGACTCGCGACTCGAGGACGGCTACGCGACCCGATCGTTCGACCGCGAGGGGCTCTCACCGAGCGTGCTGCCGCTCATCTCCGACGGCGTGGTGCGGAACTTCCTCTACGACGCCTATACCGCCCGGAGAGAGGGGAGGGCGAGCACCGGTCACGCCGGTGGCGGCGCCTCATCGGTCCCGTCCGTCTCGGCGACCAACATCGTGATGGCCGGGGGTGAGACCGCATACGAGGATCTCATCGCGGGCGTGGACCACGGCGTCCTCGTCACGCGGTTCTCCGGGAACACCGACCCGGCGAGCGGCGATTTCTCCGGCGTGGTCAAGGGTGGTCACATGATCAGGAGAGGCAAGCTCGGCGAGCCTCTCTCAGGAACCCTGATCGCGGGGAACATCTTCGACTTGCTTCCGGACGTTGTCGCCGTCTCGCGTGAGACGGAGCGTCTGTTCAACGTCGTTGCCCCGTTCATCCGCCTCGACGGTGTATCTGTGACGAGCGGCTAGGGAGTTGGGCCTTGACAGCGGGCGCTGGATTGGCTAGCCTCCAGTCGCCGGTTCTCCGGACGTACGCATCATACTGACCACCAGCTTTCGCGGGACGCCACCGCGCGAGGCGCGCTCCGCGCCGGAACGCGCGGGGGCACGTGTCCGTGATAGTGATCGCGGTGGTCCCGGCGCGTCTCATCGGCGTGCGATCCTCACGGGAGGAGCGACATGCGGTCTATCGCGATCGTGAATCAGAAGGGTGGATGCGGCAAGACCACGACCGCCGTCAACCTCGCATCCTATCTCGCCGACTTCGGGAAACGCGTCCTGCTCGTGGACATGGACCCGCAGTCGCACGCGTCGATCGGTCTCGGCGTCGACACGGAGAGCCTGACCAGTTCGACATACGACGTTCTGATGAACCCGCGGACCGGCATCGCCGATGTCGCCGTCCAGACCGGGGAGACTCTCGACGTCGTGCCGTCGAACGTCGTGCTCTCAGCCGTCGAGCAGCAGCTGTCCGGACAGCCGGATCGTGAGAACAGGCTCAGGCGCAAGCTCGAGGCCGTGGAGGACCGCTACGACTACACCATCATCGACTGCCCGCCGAGCGTCGGGCTTCTGACCTTCAACGCCATCGTCGCGTGCCGCGAGGCGATCGTCGTCATGGAGCCCTCGTACTACTCGCTGCACGGCGCGATGAAGGTGATGGACACCATCGGTCTGGTGAGGGAGCAGCTCGGTCTGAGAAAACGCGTGCGCGTGCTTCTGACGATGTTCGATCGCCGGACCCGGTTCTCTCAGGACTTCCACCGCGAGGCGAAGGTTCGCTTCGGCCGGGAGCTCTTCGACAGCGTCATCCGCAGGACCGTTCGATTTCGCGAGGCCGCGAACTGGGGCGTCGCCATCTCACACTACGCCAAGAACTGCACCGGCGCGCGCGACTACAAGTCGCTGGCACGCGAGGTCGTCGCCGACGAGGAGAAGCTGGCCGCGGCAGAGCCCGCCCCCGTGAGACGCGAGGAGTCGTCGGGACTCGAGCCGGGCATGGACGAGTGGATCCTCTCGCAGCCGGGGCCGCACTTCGTTGAGGACGGCATACTGTTCTCGCTCGTGGCTCCGGAGGCCAACGAAGTGGAGCTGATCGGGAGCTTCAACGACTGGGACCGCGAGCACGGCGTCCGGCTCCGCCGGAACGCCAACGGAGTGTGGCACACGACGGTCGCGCTCGACCCTGGCCGCCACCTGTACAAGTTCGTCGTGGACGGCGCGTGGCGTCCTGACCCGGCCAACGAGAACCGGACACAGCCGAACGAGGACTGCATCCTCGAGGTCTATCAGCGAGACTAACAAGCGGCGCACCGGGCTTCCCGGGCGTTCGACCCTCTCAGATCTTCGGGCATGACATCATGAGCGACAGCGCGGGCGAAGCGGCCCCGAAGAGCCTCGCAGACATATCACACCTGTTCTTCTCGAAGAAGGACGACGAGCGCGCCGACGACGTGCGTGGCGTGGACGAGCGCGCCGACGACGTGCGTGGTGCGGGCGAGCGCGCCGACGACCTGCGTGGTGCGGGCGAGCGCGCGGAAGCCCCGCGGGGCCTGGGCGGCGGACGCCGGACCCGGCTCTTCGTCGTGACCGGGGGGAGCGGCTCGCCGGGGAAGTCCACGGTCGCGGTCAGCCTGGCTCATGCCTTCCAGTCGACGGGTGACGTCGCCGTCCTCGACGCCGACACGCATGTGCCGAACGCCCGCTTCTACATGGGTGCGCCCTCCTCGCACTACCTGACGCCGCTCACAGGCGACGAGCCGTCGGCGGGTGTTCGAGTCAGCTCCGGGCTCGTGTCGCTCGGCTGCGCAGGCGGCCGGCGCGCGGACGAGATCATCGCCCGGGGCCGCGAGATCTACCTCGACGTCCAGGGCGAATCGCGGCGCGCCATGTCATCCGTCGTCATCGACGTTCCGTGTGACCGGTTGGAGTGGATTGCGCCCATCGCGGACCGTGTGGGGCTGTTCGTCGTCGTCGCGCGGCCGGGCTGGGAGGGCTTCCAGGAGGTCCATGGAGTCCTCAAGCGGCTCGCCAAGACGCTCGACGTCCGCTCGGCCGGCCTGATCGTCAACCACGTGCCGAACACCGACTATGCGGCCAAGTTCTTCGCGAAGACGCGGGCGGCCGCTGAGCGTCTGTTGAACATGGAGATGCATTTCCTGGGCGGCATGATCCGCGATGAGGCCCTGGGGAGCAGACAGCGGGAGCGGGGAGCGGCCGTTCACGACAGGCCGGACACCGTGTTCGCGCTGATGCTCCGGGAGGCGGCCTCCAAGGCCCTCGGATCCGAGGAAGCCGATCACACCGCGAGAGCGCAGAGCCACAACACGACATGAACGGAGCCACATCATGAGCAAGCGCATCGAGAGACTCCATACCGTTGAGCCGGCGGAGCTGAGAAGGCTCACCTGCGCGGCTGCTGACGACATCCTCGAGGGGGCGACCGTCGTCGACGACGACGCTCAGGGACCGAGCGGCATCGATCTCATTCTCGTGGACGACTCGGGCAGCCCGGTTCTGGTCGACATCGTGGCGGACGACGGGGCGGCGATCCCGAGCAGGGTCTATGAGCACACGGAGTGGATGGAGGCGAACGCGAGGCTCTTCCAGAGGGCGTACGCCGCGAGCGGGGTCGTCCGGGTCGAGCACCCGCGGATCGTCTTCGTCGCGCGGTCCTTCCCGGACGCCGTCGTCCGAGCGGTGGCCAATCTCTCCGACGCGTCGGTCGAGCTCGTTCGAGCGACGGCCCTCCTCGTGGATGGACGGCCCGAACTCCTGCTCGATCGGGTCGAGTACGTCCGGCATCAGATGACGAGTCGCCCGGTCGCGCGCCGCGCCGCGGAGCTCAGGCGAGCCGGGGATTCCGGCTTCGAGGACCGGATCGATGCCGAGCCGGTCCGGGCCCTCTTCTCGCTGTTCAAATCCGGCGTGGACGGACTCGACGGGAACATCAGCGCGCGAGACGCCAACGGCGGGCTGGTCTTCGAGCTTCAGGGAAAGCAGCTCGCTGCGGTCGGGCTCTCGCCGGGGAGCTTCACGGTCGCCACCGGCGATCCGTCGCTCAATCCCATCGTGGTCTCGGATCGCGGCTCGCTGGAGCGCGCTCTCAACGCGGTCATCTCGTTCTTCGTTCGCGAGGAGCGCGTGCGCGCCGCCGACGGCGCGGACGGTGGTGGCCCGACGCAGTCGGCCGAACGCGAGGAACTCAGGCGGATCTGGGGTGACGGGATACCGACGGAAGAGCAGTAGGTGGGCGGGTCCGGGCGCCCGAACGGGGCCGGGCACGAAAAAAGGCCCATTCAGGGCCTTCATAATCTACAAGGCGGCTTCCCCGGGCAAATGTGCAACGATTTCTTCGTTTTCTTCTGGGGCGCTCTATCCTCTTGTGTGACAAGCAATTGCGCGGCTCACCCCGCCGCGCCCGATCACGACAGCAGCCCCCCGCTCGACTCCGCCTCGCGGAATATGGCGCGGATGCGCTGAACCTCCGTGGCGACCGTGCGTCTCGAGACGCCGAGGGTCCGGGCGATCTCCTCCTGTGTGAACCCCTGAACGAGGGCATAGAGCACGTTCTGCTGCCTGCGGGTGAGCAGCGCGATCGTCTCGTGCATCTCCAGCGAGACCGTGAACGCCTCGTGGATGTCCTCGACCGGCGGCGTGAGGATGCGCGTCTGCCACTCCGGCGGGATGACGCGCAGAACCTCGGGGTCAACGTCCCCGAGGATCCCGTAGGTGACGACCTGACGTTCGAGGTCGCCGTCGGGGCAGTCGATAGCGGTGCGCGTCATGAAGTCGATCGCGTGCCACCGGGCTCCCGAGAGATACCAGCTCCTCGTGCGGCCCTCCGGCGCCTGCCAGATGTGGACGCGCATCTCCTGGGCGAGATCCTGCTGGAGCATCTCGTCGGGCGTGAGCCCCGCGACGATCCTCGCGATGTCGCGCTCGAATTCCTGCCACTTGTTCATATCAGTGATTTTCGCATGTCTCGAATCGTCGTGTCAAGCGAACGACTCGCCTCCCAACCGGCGACCCAGCGCGGTGTTGACACGGTCGGTTTCGCGCCCCTAGAATGTCGTTACAAGTTTCATGCCGTATGACGCCGAACGCCTCTCTCTATAGACAGAGCGCGCCGACTCCTCTCCGGGCCGGGGAGACGGCGGGATGCCCGCGCCGGCCCCAGTCGAGGAGGGTTCAATGCACCGCACGAGCAGATTTGTCGGCATCGTTCTGATCGCGTCCTTCGCAGCCGCGCTTTTTGCCGGCTGCGCCGTACAGACCGGCGGCGGCGACGACGGTGACCACCTGCCGGACGATCCGCGGATGATCCGCAACGAACTCGCGGAGATAGAGATGGACATCGAGAACCGCACCGAGGAGCTCAAGGCCTACAAGGTCGAGCAGCAGATGGAGGACGGCGCGGAGATCCGCACCGCCATTCGTCAGCTGGAGATGGAGCTCTACAACCTCGAGGGTCGGAAGGCGGCGCTCGAGGAGCGTCTTGCCGAGCTGGATGCCACCGGAGGTCAGTAGAGAGCATTCGCACGGTTCTCGGAGGGGTTCACCGAGCATTCAAGGAGGGTGGGCGACCGACTCGCCGCTGGAGGTCGGCGGCGGGCAGCCCGGAAACCCACGCCGAGGGCACGCCGCCGGTCCCGGGACGTCGGGGCCGGGGGCCGGGCGTATCGTGATGGAGGGTCTTCCATTGATCGACAGGGTTCTGATGTCTCTCACGCTCGCGCTCGTCGTCCTGAGCGCCCCGCTCGCGCTCGGCGGCGCTCCCGATGTCGAGATGTGGTACGACGTGACGCTCGATGGGGCATCCATGGGATACTCGCGCGAGTGGATCGAGACGGCGGACGACGGCAATATCATCACGGGCGTCTACACGCGCATGCTCGTCAAGCGGCATGACGACCTCGTCCGCATCGAGATCAGCGAGCGGTGGACCGAGACGCCCGCCGGGCGTCCGCTCGAGTACCACATGTCGACCTACAGCTCGGAACGGGAGACGAAGCTGGATCTCGTCATCGACGGCGACAAGGGGAAGCTCCGGAGGGCCATCGGCGACGACGCGGTGCTCGGTGAGATCGAGATCCCGTCCGACATGATCTTCCCGGAGGCGGCCAGGAGGCTCATGGTCTCGCACGGGTCCGCGCCCGGGACGACCTATCGATACACGGGCTTCGACGCGGAGTCGGAGAGTGCGGCCGAGTACACGGTCGTCGTGACCGGCGGGGAGACGCTCGAGATCATGGGACGCGAGGTCGCGCTCGCGAGGTACGAGATCACGTGCGACGCGAGGAGTGATCTCCCGGTTCACGAGTGGCGCGACGCCGAAGGTCGGCTGTGGAAGTACGAGCTCTCCTCCTCGGGGATGACGCTCACGAGGACGACAAAGGAGGAGGCGCAGGCCGAGCGAGAGGCGTTCGACGTGCTGACGGCGACGGCAGTCCCTGCGAACGTCACGATCAGGGCTCCGTTCGCGGTCGACGACGCGCTCCTGGAGGTCTGGCTGGACGACGGCGCCGACATAACCGGTCTCATCGTTGAGGATGACCGCCAGACGATCGAGGGCACGACGGACCGGGGCGTCCTGTTGCGCGTGCGGCGGGTTACGCCCGACCCGGCGACGGTCGCGCGATTCCCGGTCCGAAGCACGCCCATGCAGGAGTACATGGACGGGAATCCGCTCATGCAGACCTGGTATCCGAGGATCCTCGGTGTGGCTTCCCGGCAGGCGTGGGGCACCGACCAGAACATCTGGAAGGTCTCGAAGAACATCGAGACCTGGGTCTTCGAGGAGGTCGAGAAGAAGGGATACGGCACCGGGTTCGCATCAGCCACGGAGGTCCTCAACTCGCGAGCCGGGGACTGCAGTGAGCACGCGGTCCTGATGACGGCCATGGTGCGGTCGCTGAGCATCCCCGCGCGGCTGGTCTCCGGACTGACGCACCATCAGGGTGAGTTCGTGTACCACATGTGGGTGGAGGTCTGGACCGGCGATGCGTGGTACGCGCTTGACCCCACCATCGGGGACGGAAGCGTTGACGCGATGCACGTGAAGTTCGCCGACAGCTCCGCGGAGCGAGGGAACGTGTCCGATCTGGCGGTCGGCATCCTGCGCGTGCTCGGCAGGCTCGGAGTGAGGGTCGTGGAGTACACCGCGGATGGCCGGACCGTCCGTCCGTGATGAGGGAGGACGCAACATGAGGGGTCATACAAGATCGTGTCTCGCCATGCTGGCGCTCATCCTCATGCTTCTGGCGGGGTGCACGGGCGGCGAGCAGGCGGGCGGCGAGGAGCAGGCATCGAGCGCGGGGTCGGCCGGCGAGGCGGCGGTCGACACGGCGTCGATCCCGTCAGCCGCGGCGCGATCGAGGGGCGTGTCCGTCCCCGAGCGCAGCGGGGAGGACGAGCTCGAGCCACTCATCGTGCTTCAGGACATCGTCTACGAGTGGCGGCTGAGCCCGGACCGCGGGCTCCATGTCAAGCTCGGGTTCATCAACCCACACGACACGTATGCGCGTGCTCGAGGCTACGTGTTCGTCATCGCGAGCGCGTCAGCCTCCGGCGGTGGTGTCAGCGGAGTCTATCCGTGGAACGCGGAGCTCGGCGAGGACGGCATGCCGGAGGACCACACGGACGGCTCCCATCTGCTCTACCGGCGGGACCAGGAGATCTCGGGGCTGATACCGTACCGGAACGCGACCGGCTATTACGACGTGATGCGCGTGCTCGTCTACTCAGAGGAAGGTGATCTGCTCATCGACAACACGCTCGATCTCGATGTGACCGGAGAGCCGAGCGGCCCCATGAAGCCGCCAGTTGATCTGACGCTCTAGCGGGTCAAGCACGGAGGGAACCATGTACCGCAAGGAAAGGGTAGGTCACGAGGAAAAGAAGAAGCCTCAGATCTCGAAGAAGGACAAGCGGCGCAAGAAGCGCGAGAAGAAGCAGCACAAGCAGACCGGCCTGATCGACTAGTCGTCGCTCGACGCGGTCCCGCCGCCCCGCTCGTCGGACCATGTGACGACGAGGTCCTCCGACGGGTAGAAGGACTCGCGGCGAAGGAAGTGTACGGTCGTATCGCCGAGCGTCTCGGTCGTGTCCGGTTCGAAGGAGAGTTCCACGTCGACGAGGGATGCCGGGATGCGGAACTCGAACTCGGCGAGTTCGATCGGTCGTTCCCATCGCCTGGTCGTCGTGACGATGTAGACGGCGTGGCGATCCACGATACGCTGCACGTATTCCGCCCGGAACACCTTCTCCTCACGAGGTTCGAACACCAGCGTGAAGAGGATGTCGGCCTCTCGTCTCGTGAAGCCCTTCGTCCTGAATCCGTCATCCGTGTCCTCCCAGAGCCGTACGACGTGAGGGCTCAGGTGGTCGCGGTCGACCGGAAACGGATAGAGGATGCCCATCTCGGCGGGGTGGTCCGAGTCGTTCCGTATGTGATACGTGCCGACGACGCGGGTCCGGCCCGGTGACGGTTCGACGACAACGTACTCCCGCACGAAATTGAGCGGCCGCTCGGAGATCTCGCTCTCCGAACGGCCGCTTGTCTGTGATGATGTCTCGCTGTCGCCGCATGAGGTCAGGAGACCGACGGCCACGACGATGGCGATGCACCGAATGAGCCGTCCGAACTGCACGATGACCTCCGCGGCCGGTTGCGCCTGAGCTGCTCAGGCGTCGTGTGACCGGACTACAGGTAGAGGAAGCCGGCGAGCCTCGTCTCGGTTGTGAGCGAGAAGGAGCCGAAGTACGCGCCGATGCCGGCCTCCCCCTCGACGCTCAGGTTCTTCGTGATGAAGTACTCGGCGCCGAAGACGCCCACGATGCCGAAGCTCGTGTGGCTGTCACCGTCATCCTCGCGCACCGGAGGGTACTCGTAGCTGGGACCGTCCGACGAGCTGTGCCCGATGCGGAACCGAGCGCCCCAGTAGGGCTGGAGCTTGTCCGAGGAGCCCGTGTAGAAGAGCGCGCCCGCGCCCAGCTGGAGGTCCGACGAGGAGTACTCGTCCTCCGAGAACGTCGAGAGCCCGAACTCGACCTCGATGCCCAGGCCGTCGCCCATGCGGGTCTTTCCAAGCAGCGTGCCGGAGCCGCTCGGCAGCAGGACGCCGCCGACGGCAAAACCGTCCCCGTAGCTCTGGGCCGCGGCGAGGGTGGGGAGGAGGAGCAGACCGACCAGCAGCAGAACAGCGCAGCGATGCGACATGGTGTTCCCCTTTCTGGTTCAGGCCCGGGGGGGCCTCGACCGATTCCGAGCGCGTGAGCGCATGTTCGCGAACCGCACCTCCAACGCCGGCCCGCGCAGCGCGGCATCGTAGCACCGGCGGCCGAAGGGTGTCAAGCGGAGGAAGCGCGCTCGGCTGGGAGTACGCACAGCCACGGACGCCGCCAGGCACGCTCCGGGTGAAGCCGCACAGGAGCCACAGTGTCGGCAGGAGGATGAGGCTCGCACGAACGGCGGATCCCACTTGACCGGGGAGGCCTCCGATGTTACGTTTTGTTGGAGAATGTGCATACCGTCGCGTCGTCCGGACGGCGCGTACCCGGCCGCCCGGGTGGCTCCCGCATCGAGACCTCGAGCTCGTGCCCCGGCGGTGACATCGGCCGGTCATGCCGGCCGCCCTTCGAGAGAGGAGTTCATATGCCAAGCGCACAGGAAGTCGGAAGGCGCCTCAAGGAGGTCCGGAAGGAGCAGGGGATGACGCTCAAGCAGGTCGCCCAGGGCTCCGGCATGTCGCCGACGCACATCTCGGAGATCGAGCGCGGCAAGACGTCGCCGACCGTCGGCGCGTTGCGCAAGATCGCCGGTGCGCTCGGGAAGGAGACGGCCTACTTCGTCGAGGAGAAGCCGTTGCCCAAGGTCTCCGTCGTCAAGAAGGAGGACCGGGAGAGCGTGTTCCTGCCCGGCAAGGGCGACACCTTCATCAACGCCAAGGCGCTCACCGAGGGCATCCCGGCCGGCCGCATCACGGTGAACCTCATCGAGCAGGAGAAGGGCGGCGAGATGAAGCTCGAACGGCACGAGGGCGAGGAGGCGCTCGTCGTGCTGCACGGCGAGGCCGTCGCGACGGTCTCGGGGGAGGAGTTCACCGTCCGCAACGGTGACTGCCTTCACTACTCGGGCCGGCTCGACCGCTCCATACGCTTCACCGGAGAGGGAAAGAACAAGGCGCTCTGGGTCAAGGTCCTTCCGGGAGCGATTCGGTGGTAGCTGGCTCGCTGCGCCGGCGGGGGCGGTTCGCCGACGGCCGGGCGACGGTCGCGGGCTCCGCGCGTTCCTCGTAACCCGCTAGAGATCGAGCCCGAGAGCGAAACGCATCGTATCGTCGAGTTCGCCGAACAGGTAGGCGACATCGACCCGCCAGACGACACTTCCCACACGAACGCTCGCGCCGGCGCCGGCCGTGTACTCATCGGCCCCGCCGGCGGCGAGCGTTCTTCGATAGCCGCCGCGAATCCACGCGACCCCCCAGAGCTCGAGATTGACACCGAGAAGCGCCCGGTCCGGATTGTCGAGTCTGAGAGACTTGTCGACGTCGAGCTCGACCGAAACGGCTTCGTGCGGTCTGGTTCGCAGGCCGAGCGTGAGCCCCGCCGGGACGTTCTCGCTGTACGAGCCGCTCGCCGAGGAGTCCCAGGACAGTGTGTTGAGCACGTCACGCCCCACGATCCCCAGCGTCGCCCGGTCCGTGAGCGGCACGAGCAGGCCGACGTCCACGCCGAAGCCGGTCGCGCTGCCCGTGACCTGTCCTTCCGTGCTCTCGTTGTCGCCGAACGTCGCGCGTCTCGCCCGGGCCACGACGCCCGCCCGGACCGGCTCATCGCCGGCGCACCAGGGCGCAGGGGAGACGCCGCGGGCGGCACCGATGATCATCGTCGTCTCCGTCATGACCTCGTCGCCGGAGTGCAGAAGGGCGGCTCCGAGCACGAGTCCCGAGCCGAGCGACCGGCTCGCCGCCGCGGCTGAGTACGGCACGAGCCCCATCTGCTCGCCGTGAGTCACGAGCGCCTCGGTGGAGCCGCGGCCCGGAGCGATGCCGGCGGGGTTCCAGAAGAGCGACTCGGGTCCGAGATCCGCGGCGACGACGGCTCCGCCCGCACCCATGGCGCGCGCGCCCGTACCGACGTCGACGAAGGCCGCCGGGATGTCCGACAGATCCTGCGCGTACGACGGGCCCGCGATCGCGAGCACGAAGGCGACGGTGATCGTCGCGGCGACTCGTGCCCCGCTCGCGTCGACTCGTGCCCCGCTGGCGGCGACTCGGGCCCCGCTGGCGGCGACTCGTGCCCCGCTCGCGTCGACTCGTGCCCCGCTGGCGGCGGTCCATGTCGTGGCTCGGACTCCTGGCCGCATGGTTCTCATGCTTCCCAGCTCCTCAATCGGCTTCGGACGGCCGGGCCTGACGCCCGGCATGCGGTCGTCCCTACTTCACGAGTACGACGGTCGCCAGCGTCTCCGCCGTTCCTGACGCGTCCTCGGCGGAAACGGCGACAACGTACCGACCGTTCCGCGCGGACTCGCCGGCGTCCGTCAGGCCGTCCCAGGTCGCTTCGGCGCGGCCCTTCGTCATGGGTTCGTTCGTGACGAGCTCGCGCACGAGTTGCCCGGTCATCGTGTGGATCCGGACCGTGACGAACGGTGTGCGCGCCTCGCGGGATTCGAGTTCGAATGAGATCGTCACCGGTCCGTTCTCCGGCGAGAACGGATTCGGCTCGGCGCGGACGTCCGCGATCCCGAGCGAACGGGACGGCGATGCGATCGCGAACTCGGAGAGCGATGGTATCGTCGCCTCAACCGAGTCACCGAACCGCTCGGCGTCCATCGGGATCCACTCCAGCGTCTCGCGATCCCAGCGCACGAGGCGCCACTCGTCTCCCGAGAGGGGGAGCGAGAGCACCGGACGGACGCCTTCCGAGAACGTCACGCCGTGAGGTTTGAGATGGTAGTCGGCTCCGGCGATAAGGAGGTCCCGGGTGCAGCGCTTCGCATCCGGCAGTACGTCGTGCGTGAGTTCGATCGTCTTCGTCTCGGCGACGCAGCCGCTCGGGAACGCAATGGTCATGCCCGTCGAGTCGGCGTACGTGGCCGTCGTCGTCGGCTCGATGATCGCCTGCACGCTGCCGGAGAGCCTCCCGACGAGGCCGGTGAGCGTGTCGGCGGCCCCGACCGTGAACTCCCCGATGTAGCTCTCGCTGATGGCGAACACACCCTCGTCCCGAACCGGTTCGCCCGCGTCGGCGGGCGAGATCCACCACGCGAGGCCCGTATCGACGAGCTGGCCGTCGTCGGAGACAGCGGTCGCGGAGAAGACGACGGAGCTTCCGGCCTCGACCTGCTGGTCGCCGGAGACCTCGACGCGGTCGAGCACGGCCGTCTCGATCGCGAAGTCCAGTCCCGACACGAGGTCGCCCTCGCCCAGGGTCAGCGTGACCTGCGGGGGCGCCGTGACGCAGCCGAGCTCGTCGGCCGTGAGAACGTACGAGCCCGGCCTGAGGTCCGCGAGAACGTAGACCCCCGCGGCGTCGGGCACGGCCACCCTGGTCGCGCCGGCGTAGGACGTGTTTGTGGCGGCGACCTCGACGTCCTCAACCGAGACGGCGCCGTCCGTCACCGTCAGTGTTCCCTCGATGCGGGCGAAGTTGCGTTCGAGCGCGAGGTCGACGCGCTCGCCACACTCCGCGGAGTCGGCCTGTGCGCTCACGTAGCCGTACAGCGACGCGGTGACCTCGTACCGGCCGACGGGCATGAGACCCTCGACGCTGAACGTGCCGTCGGAGGCCGTCATGGCGCTTCCGAAGTGGCCGGCCCCGTCGTTCGCCTCGACGGTCGCGCCCTCGAGAGGGTCGCCGCTCGTCGCGTCGGTGAGCGTACCCTCGATGACGCCGTCCGACGGCATCATCGTGAACGCGAGACCGGTCGTGCCGCTCTCGACATCGGGCAACGGGTTCACACCCAGATGATAGTAGCCCACGCGGGACGCGTGGACGTCGTAGCTCGCCGCCGGGGCGAGCCCGGTGATTGCGAAGAAACCGTCGGCGTCCGTGACGTCCGACGAGACCACCTCGTCGCCGGCCTTCGCGCGGACGGCCACCGACTGCACGGCCGTCACGCCGTCGTCCATGGTCACACGACCGGACACGGTGCCGTCGAGCGGGAAGAGCGTCGCGTCGATCGTGACGATGCCGTTCTCGTTCACGTGCTCGTGGATCACGCCGTCCCGGTAGCCGGCGCGCGCGAGCCGGATCTCCAGTGGCCCCGGCACGACCCCCTCGAGGAGGAACGAACCGTCGTGCGACGAGACGATGGACGCCGCGCCTCCGTCCGAGAAGGCCGTGACGAGAGTCCCCTCGACCGGGACGCCGGTCAGCGAGTCGGACACGCTGCCCGCGACGCGCGCGAACACGTCCGGCATCTCGAAGTGCTCGATCGTGGTCTCTCCAGAGACCATGGCCACGTCGACCGCGCCCGCGCCGGCGTAGCCCGGAGCGGTGACGGTCAGGTCGTAGAGTCCGTCATCGAGCCACATCTCGTAGGCGCCCGCGAAGTTCGTGATGCTCGAGTCGGTCTCGCCCCAGTCGGCCTGGACGAGGGCGCCGGCGACGGGTTCTCCGGCGCTCGTGACGCGTCCGGTCAGCCGCGCGCGACGGACTGGGAGCGTGACCGGACGATACGCGGTCTCTCCGTCCGACAGCGATTCGACCTCGAACGTCACGGAGCCGTGCTCGGCCGCCACGACCGTCACCCTGTGTGGTCGGCCGGGCTCGACGAAGGCGCTGTACCCTCCGGCCGTGTTCGTCCGTGTCCGGAAGCACGGCACCCCGTCGTCGCGCGCGACGAGCACGTCGGCTCGACTGACGCCGCCACGCGAGTCGGTCACCGAGCCGCGGACCAGCGCGCGGGCGACGTCGAGCTCGAGATCGACCCCTCCCGCGGTCTCGCCCGGGGAAAGCACGAGCTCGATGCCGTCCGCCGGCGCGAAGCCGGGTTTCTCCGCCGTCAGGCGCCACGTGCCTGCGTCGAGCCTGAGTTCGTACCGACCGTCCGGGCCGCATGCGGCGGACTCGGAAGCCTCACCGGAGGACGCCACGACCTTGGCGAACGGCACGACCGACGGACCGGACCGCACGGCGCCGAGCACGGTGCAGGCGCCGGGGGAGAGCTCGAGCGTGAGACCTTCGATCGTCTGCGTCGGCGCCGTCGCGACCTCGACCGGCCTTGCGGAGAAGTACCCGCTTCTCTCCGCCTGCAGCCGGTGGAGACCGTGACCCACATCGAATGCGAACTCGCCGTCGGGACCGGTCAAGCACTCGAGGCGCCCGTTCGTCACGCGCGCGTCCGCCACGCCCTCGGTCCCCGAGACGACGCGCCCGGCGAGAGTGCTCGAGAGCGGGGCGATGTCGAGCACGACGCCGGTGAACGACTCACCGGCCTCGACGCTGATCTGGACGATGTCGGAGGGCGTGAATCCGTCGTGCGTCGCCCGAAGCTCGTAGGTGCCGGGAGGCGGCATCAGCAGGAACTCGCCGTAGCAGTTCGTCAGAATCTCGACGACCTCGCCGAACGCGGGCGCCGCGACGACACGGGCGCCCTCCACGTCGACGCCGCCGCTGGTCACGCGACCCATGATGGCGGAGTCGATCGGGAGGAGCTGAACCGGCGGGTCGATCGCGAGGTTCTCGCCGGGGCTCAGGACGCACTCCCGCGGCGCGCTCGACTGGTATCCGGCCTTCGACGCCGACAGGAGCCAGGACGCCGGCGCGAGCTCGAGCTCGAAGTGCCCGGCGCAGTTGGTGACGGTGACGTACGCGCCCAGCTCGGCGTGGACCGCACGAACCTGCGCGCCGGCCAGCGGCCGGCCCGCCGCGTTCAGGATCTCGCCGCTGACGGCGCCCGGCGTGCCGACCAGCACGAGCGGTTCGTCGAGCTCCCCGTACTCGCCGGCGGCGAGCTCGATCGTCTGGGGAGACGCCGGCGCGTAACCGTAGCGCGCGGCGGATATCGTCCACTCGCCGGCCGTCAGCTGGAGCGCGAAGTGACCGTCCACGTCCGTCTCGGTCTCGCGGGCGGTGCCGCCGCACTCGGCCGTGACCGTCGCCCCGAAGACGGGACGTTCGGCCTCATCGAGCACGCGGCCCCGGACCCGTGCCGGAGCGCGTCGGAGCGTGATCCCGACGTAGGTCGGCTCGTCGGCCTCGATCACCCGGACCAGCGTCGTGTCCACGTAGTCCTCCTTCGACGCGTGGAACGCGTAGGTTCCGGGCAGGAGTTCCTTGTTGAAGACCCCGTTCTCGTTCGTGATGGCGGGCAGCACGTTGACGCCGCCCCCGGAATGCTCGATGTCGACGAGGACGCGGGGGAGAGCGCCGCCATCCGCGTGGAACGTCCTGATCTGCGCCGTGCCGGTCTCGGTGGCGTAGTCGAACGAGCGGAGCTCCGAGAAGCTGCCGCGCCCCATGTCGTCAAGCGCCACGATTCGCCACGTGTAGCTGCCGCTGACGAGGATAGAGCCGAGGCCCACCTCGATCGTCGGAGCGGTCGTGGCGCCGTCCCAGACGGGATAGCTCGCGTCGCCTCCGGCGAGGTCGCGTGTCTCGTAGATGTAGACGTGATACGCGACCGCCCCGTCGACGGGTTCCCACGCCAGGTCGACGATGTCGGCCGTGATCGTCACGTCGTCGGGCGGCCAGGTCGGTTGCGGCGGTGAGAGGTCGGTCGGCAGGTCCGTCGTGAACCCCGCCAGCCCGGCGCCCGCGATCGACGTGAGGAGCGGGTCGTTGCCGTAGCAGTTGAAGATGAGCCAGTTGTATGTCAGCCCGTCCATGAGCGGGGGGCTCTCGCCGTTGGTGTTCGTGAAGTAGCCGGACGGGTCGACGCCTCCGTACTGGATCGAGGTCTCGCTCGTGAGCGCCTGCCAGATGAGGCTCGCGCCGCCGACGGTGAGCTCGCCGTCGACCTCCTCGATCTCGATCTCGTGATCGGAGACCGCGACGTAGTAGTAGGGGACGTTGTCGACGGCGTCCCACGTCAGCTCCGTCGTCGTCTCCGCGACGACGGAGCCGTTGGGAGGGCTCGTCGGTGTCGCGAATATTGGAGACTCGACGATGAGGCGGAACTCGCTCGAGCGCTCTCCCGACGAGACGCCGCTCAGCGCGCAGTACCAGACGCCGGGGGCGAGGTACTCATCGTACGGGGCGAACGAGAGGGAGCCGGAACCCGTCGAGAGCGTCGACTGCGTATAGCTCCCGGGCGCGCGCCCGCACACGAGCCTGCACTCCACGCTCTCCTGCCACGTCACCGTGACCGTGTCGTTGAGGGCCACGAGGCTCTGCGGGTAGTTCAGAAGCGTGATGTCGGCGTGCGCGACCTCGGCGGCCAGCAGGACCATTCCCGCGATGATGACCGTCGCGACGACGATCCGGGCGAGGAGCCCGAGTCGTGGCCTGCGCCCGCGCCCGCGCCTCCTGGCTGCAGCGCGGATCTCACCGAGCGTTCTGGCGCCTCCCGACCAGCTGGCGTGTGTGTGCAGCATCGTGGCGGTCTTCCCTCATCTGTCAGAACCGGCGCGGGGCCGGCAGTCTCAGAAACTGTATCCGACCGAGATGCGCATAACCTGAAGCGGCAGCGCGAGCAGGAGCGTGTCGACACGCACCCCGTGCCCGATGCCGAACCCGAATCCCATGTTGGCCATCGGGATGAGCATGCTCTCGCCGGTTCCGTCGTCGGCTGACTCGCCGACGAGGCGACCGGTGATCGCGCCGCCTCCGAGTCGGAACCCGCCGAGCGTGAGTTCGAGACCGATTCCCGTCCCGAGGCTGATTGCCTCCTCGTGGCCGTCGTAGGCGAACCCGATCTCGGAGTCGTACCGGCGCACCTCGACCGTGGTGAGGATCGCGCCCGTCTCAAAGGTCGCGGCCGCGCCGGCGTAGGATGGGATCATGAGCGTGAGTGGCTCCGTGGAGACGTCCTCACTGCGCTCCGTGAGCGTCGGCTGCGATGCCGAGATCTCGCCGGCGTCGAAGCCATCCTCGCTCATCGCGGGGAGCTCGTGCGTCACCGTCGTCAGAGAACCGTCGAGCCTGAGCGTCGGCACGCTCGTGTAGCCGGCGTCGAGCGTGATCCAGTCGCACGGACGCCACGTCGCGCCCACCGTCCAGCCGATCCCGGATCCCGAGAAGCTCCCCTCGATCGATTGGTCGAGGCTGTTGGTCCACGGGTCGGACGGATCGTTGAACGCGTACTCCGTTCCGCCGTAGTCGATGATGCCGTCCCCGAGCGCCACGCCGGATACATCGGCCGAGGCCCGGTACGACGCGAGCGACGCACCGATGCCGACGCTGGGGGAGATCCCGTAGCCGAACGCGAGCGTCGTTCTCTCGATCCTGGCCGAGAGGTCGGCGGCCGCCTCGAGCGTGGCGCGCACGGCCACGTCCACGTCGCCGCCGTCCTCTCCCTTGACGGTCTCGCCGAACGCCTCGATACCCGTGTCGACGAGCTCGATGTCGAGTGCGAACGGTTCCTCCACGGCCGCCGCCACGACGACGCGGCCCAGGCGGGAGGCGAACGCTCCCGAGATGACGCCGGACGACTGGCCGGCGCCGGCCTCGACCGTCGGGTAGACCGGTACGAGATCGTCGTGAGCCACCGACTCGAGCGCGTCGTCCACGGCGGAGTTCGTGCGGCTCTCGACGTCGATGATGTCGGAGGCGGACGCGGCGAGCGGGGGGAGAATATCCACGAGGACGGCGCCGCCCGGCAGGAAGGCGAGTCCGGCCGGGTTGCCCGTGACGGAAGCCAGGCCCGTCCCGCGCGTGCTGACGGCCGCCCCCAGTCCATCGGGCCGGCTGCCGGCCCCATAGAGGAACCCCAGCGAGAGTCGTGTCGTGCTCGACAGGCTCCCGCCCTCGAAGATCCTCAGCGCGTCGGAGTCGCCGTCGGCGAGCGCGGTCGTGCAGGATACGGCCAGGATTGCACACGCCAGCGCGATCGTGGCAGGCACCCGTGCCATCTCGTGAGTCCTTTCGGCCTAAGTCGCGTTCATGCAGGTGGTTGCGGCGGGCGTCCCCCGACACCCTCGATGCGCCGCGTTACAGTGCTTTCCGACTTGCAGATGTTGTGCCATCTTGTCACGCGAACAGAGCGGCCGTCGCGAGCGTCTTCTGGGGCGGGACGGAGCGGCCGAATGGGCTCGTTGACACCCGCGAAGCTCGACTGCTACGCTCCGAGGCTCACTGCTGCGCTCCGGGGCTCGATGCGGCAGCTTAAGAGACGTCGAACCGCTCCGCCGGACGCGTGCGGCGAGGGATCGCCGACCGATGGATGAGGGGCCACTGATGCGGCAGGAGGACCGACCCGACGGCGCCCGAGGTCTGCTGCGGGGTTTCGCGAGCATAGGCCTCGGGACGGTCGTCTCAAGAGTCTCGGGTTTCGCCCGCGAGGTTCTCACGGCGGCCTTCTACGGGGCAGGCCGCGAGATGGACATCTTCGTTGCCGCCTTCACCATCCCGAACCTGCTGTGTCGCGTGCTCGGCGAGAGCTCGGTCGAGGCCGGGTTCATGCCGCTGTTCACCGGGCTTCACACGAGCGGGGAACGGGCGCGCGCCTGGAGGCTGGCGAGGCGGACGGCGCTCTGGCTCGCGGCCGCGCTCGCACTGCTCGTCCTCGTTGGGATGCTGGCCGCTCCGTTCTTCGTGGACGTCGTCGCTCACGGCTTCGACGAGGAGACGGCGGGCGAAGCGGTCTGGATGACGCGGGTGATGTTCCCCTTCGGCATCGCGATCGGTCTCGCCGCGCTCATGGGGGCCATTCTCCTGGCGTTCCGCCGCTTCCGCGTCTACAGCCTGGCTCCCGTCATGCTGAACGTCGGGATCATCGGCGGCGTGCTCGCGCTCAACGGGACGATCGGCTACCGCAGCCTGGCCTTCGGCGTCGTCGCGGGGGGCGTGCTCCAGTTCCTCGTGCAGGTACCGTTCGTCAGGAGGCTCGCGCGTCGTGACGGTCGGAGCGAGTCCGAGGTTCGGGCGGAGGACGAGAGGCGGGACATCCGGCGGGTGGCCGGGCTGACCGCCCCCGTCATCGCCGAGTCGCTCGTGCAGCGGGCGGGCGTCATCGTCGACCGGACGCTGGCGTCGATGCTGCCGGCGCAGGGGAGTATCTCATCGCTCTACTACTCCTTCCGTCTCGTGCACCTTCCGTATGCCATTCTCGCGCTGTCGGCCGGGCGCTCCGCGGCGCCGGTGCTGGCAGAGAGGCACGCGGCCGGCGACCCGGAGGGTTTCGCCAGGACGCTGGTCGGCGGTATCAGGATGAACGCGGTCTTCCTCGCACCGGTGACGCTGCTCGCCGTCGTCCTCGCGCGTCCCCTCGTCAGCCTGGTCTACCAGCGCGGCGCGTTCGGCCAGACCGATCTCGCGATGACCTCGTCGGCGCTCGCGATGTACTCGCTCGGGCTCGTCGGGATGGGGCTGACCTTCCTTCTCGTGAGAGCGTTCGCCGCCCGGCTCGACACCAGGACGCCGGTGGCGGTCTCGATCGTCACGTTCCTGCTCAACGCGGGGCTCAACCTGCTGCTGATGCGCACGCCGCTTCAGCACGCCGGACTCGCGCTCGCCAGCTCGATCGCGTTCGTAGTGCACGCGGTCGTGCTTCACGTCATCCTGAACAGAGCACTGGCGCGGGAGGGCGCGGCGGTGGCGGCACGCGAGCTCGTGGATATCGCGTGGAGGGTGTCCGTCGCCTGCGCGGCGCTCGCCGCGGTCGTGATCCCGCTCATGATGTGGCTTGGCATGCGATTTGCTGAATCGACTTCATTGCTGCCGCTTTCGCAGCTCGGTGCGGGCGTCGCCGGCGTGCCGGCGTACGTCGCGGTCGCGAGGGCTCTGGGGCTCCGCGAGGTGACCGGGCTCTTCGCGCGGCGCGGCGGGCGATGACGACGACACACCGACCCGGGCGGAGGCGCGGGTCCGGCGCAGGGGAGGCGTGCATGGCATCGGTTCTCGTCACCGGGGGTGCGGGGTACATCGGAAGCGTGACCGTGGAGCGGCTCGTGGAGGCCGGGCATCGCGTCGTGGTGCTCGACAACCTCTCGAAGGGACATCGAGGCGCGATGCACGAGGGCGTCCCGCTCGTCGTCGGCGACGTGGGCGACAGGGCCCTCGTGTCGAAGACGTTGGCGGAACACGACGTCGAGGCGGTCATCCACTTCGCGGCGATGAGTCTCGTCGGCGAGTCGATGGAACGTCCGGGCGACTACTACGCCAACAACGTTGTCTCCGGGATCCGTCTGCTCGAGGGAATGCACGAGGCGGGCGTCGACCGAATCGTCTTCTCCAGCTCGGCGGGTGTCTACGGCGAGCCCGAGTCGGTGCCGATCGCTGAGACGAACCGTACGGCGCCGGTCAACGTCTACGGCGACACGAAGCTCATCTTCGAGCGCATCCTCGCCTGGGAGGCGGAGCGCACCGGGCTCAGGCACATCTCGCTCAGGTACTTCAACGCGGCTGGAGCGTCGGTTCGCTGCGGGGAGGACCACCGCCCCGAGACGCACCTCATCCCGATCGCCCTCCAGGTCGTGGCGGGCCGGCGACCCGAGCTCATCGTATTCGGTGACGACTACGAAACCCCCGACGGGACCTGCATTCGTGACTACATCGACGTGCGGGATCTCTCCGACGCCCACATCCTGGCGCTCGACGCGCTCGCGGCGGGCAGGAGCGGCATCTACAACCTGGGAAATGGCGAGGGGTGGAGCGTGCTCAATATCATCGACTCGGTCGAACGCGTGACCGGACGGACGGTGAAGCGGAAGATGGGAGCACGCAGGCCGGGCGACCCGGCCCGGCTCGTCGCGTCGTCGTCGCTGGCGATGCGCGAGCTCGGGTGGCGCCCGCAGCATCCCGAGATCGACGACATGATCGAGGCGGCCTGGAACTGGATGCTCGAACACCCGGGAGGCTACGAGGAGTGAGCCGCGTGGGCGACCGGTCGAGGACGGTGGCGGCTCGGTGCGAGCGTCCCCGCGATCTCAGTGGCCGGAGGACGGCGACGGCTCGGTGCGAGCGTCCCCGCGGTCTCAGTGGTCGCCGGATCGTCGCTCTGCCCTGCGGTTCCCTTGCGGCTTGACTGTTGTAGCAAAGCGAAAGTGTCCTCTTAACTGCAGAGCATAAATGTCCTCTAG
>CAZAQL010000026.1:0-23129 GCA_964487295.1 uncultured bacterium
CGCTGTCGCTCGCGGGACCGGCGGCGGCGCAGGACATCTCGATCTCGCTGGGGGAGGACGGCTCGCTGACCGGCGTCACCCTCCAGCTTCTGCTCGCGATCACGCTCCTGAGCCTCGTGCCGGGGCTCGCGATCATGGTCACATGCTTTCCCTTCATCGTCACCGTGCTGTCGATCCTGCGAATGGCCATCGGCCTGCAGCAATCGCCGCCCAACATGCTGATCGTCACGCTGGCGCTGTTTCTCACCTATTTCGTGATGGACCCGGTTCTGACCGAGGCGTGGCAGGTCGGCCTGCGCCCGCTTCTCGACGAGGAGATCGACCTGCCCACCGCCTTCACGCGCACGATGGAGCCGTTCCGCCTGTTCATGGCCGCCAGGATCGACCCGCAGACCTTCGCCACCCTGCAGGGCCTGCGGCCCGACACGATCACCGAGGGCGGGACCATGCCGGAGGCCGCGCTGTCGGTGCTGGTGCCGTCGTTCCTGCTCAGCGAGATCGAGCGCGCGTTCGAGATCGGCTTCCTGATCTTCCTGCCGTTCCTCATCATCGACCTCGTGGTCGCCGCGATCCTGATGTCCATGGGGATGATGATGGTGCCGCCCGCGCTCGTGTCGCTGCCCTTCAAGCTCGCGTTCTTCGTCGTCGCGGACGGGTGGAGCCTGATCTCGGAGGCGCTGGTGCGGGGCTACCTTGTCTGAGCGCGCGCGCCGTTCGATCCGGGAACCGGCGCGCGACGGGGGGGCGGCGCGGTGGCGCGACTCCGCCGCCATGCTGCGCCGCGACCGCGTGCCGGCCGAGAATCTGCGTATCCCCCGCGAGATAGCGGTCGAGGAAGGTCGGATCGAGCACCTCGTTGACGTCGGTCACATCGGCCACACCGTACCCGGAGTAGTGATACTCCGCGACCGCGTAGACACCATCGAGGATGTCGAAGGTCCTCGAGGCGCCGAGAAGCGCCTTGACGACAGCGTCGCCATCTTCTCCGGCCGACCGTTGGGCGATTGCAGTCTCCGTCGGTCGCGTGACGGCGCCGGTACCCCGGCCGCCGGACGACGTCCCCGCTTCCGAGAACACCCCAAGCTCGCCGTGAACCTCGGCGTCCCAGAGCGGCATGGAGAGCGAGAGCGCCACGAGGTCGTCGTCGCGGCGCCTGCCCCCGACGAGTTCGCCGTCAATCCCGCCCGCGTACCCCATCAGCCGCGCAATGAAGGCGGACTCCTCGGTGGACTCGCCGAAAGCGCCGACGGCGTCGAGCGAAATGAGGTCGGTAATGGGCGCGCGTATGCGCAGGGCGTCGACGCCGCGCCGCCATTCACGGTCGCTCTCGAGCGGCGAGAACGGCGCGAAGATGTCAACGACGCTGAACAGAAGCCCGCGGCCCCAGCCGACCGCCTGTCTGCCGACGGTCACGTTGCCGCGTCCGAGCAGCAGCTTCACGGATGCGCGGTCGAGCTCGTGACGCGCCGAGAGCCCATTCTCGGGATCGATGAGATCGTCGTCCAGCTGCTCGATGCGGTAGGGGGCGGGCAGCGTGGAGGGAAGGGCTATGATGCCGCCTCCGTCGCCGGTCTCGATGCGCGCCCGGACGTCGTACGCCACATCGAGCCGCGCCCAGGACGCCGGGCGTGAGTCGAGCGATAGGCGAACTCTCGTGAGCGATGCCGCCGACCACTCACTGTCGTAGAGCACCGGATCCTCGGGAGCGTGCGTCATGAGCGTCGTCCACTTCGCCGCCACGGTGAGCGCATGCGAGCGCTCGCCTGCCTCGTCGGACCAGAGCTCGAAGGCGCACGCCGGCGCGACGCTGAAGGCAAGGGAGCCGGCGATCAGCACGAGAAGGAGGGCTCCACGAAGCGCTGCGGTCGGAGCGATCCCGAGCCCGAAGCGGGACGGGGCCCGCGTGATCCTCGCGGATGGTCTACATGATGCCCGGTGAGTCATGCCGTTCTCCGCTGTTCTTCCGTTCGTCGCTCACCACCACGCCGTCGCGCAGCGTCACGACGCGGGACGCGTAGGAGACCACGAGCGGGTCGTGCGTCGAGAAGACGAAGGTCATGTCGTGCTCGTCGCGAAGCCCGCGCATCATCCTGAGGAGCGCCTCCGAGTTCTCGCTGTCGAGGTTGGCGGTCGGCTCGTCGGCGAGCACGAGTCGAGGCCTGGCAGCGACGGCCCGCGCGACGGCCACGCGCTGCTGCTGACCGCCGGAGAGCTCGTTGGGGCGTCGGTCCGCGAGCTCGCCGAGCGACAGCTCGTCGAGCACCGAGAGCGCCCTGTCCCGACGCTCGCGTCCCACGCCCTGAAGCTCGAGGACGAACTCGACGTTCTCGACGGCCGTGAGGACCGGGACGAGGTTGTACGCCTGGAACACGAATCCCAGCGAGTCCAGACGGAGCTGGGCCCGCCGCCTCTTGCTCAGACGACCGAGATCCTGCCCGAAGACGTTCACCACACCGTCCGTCGCCACGTCCAGAGCGCCGACCAGGTTGAGCAGGGTCGTCTTGCCGCTCCCGCTGGGGCCGACGATCGCCAGGAAGTCGCCCTTTCGCACCTCAAGGTCGAGGCCGCGAAGAGCGTGAACGGTCACCTTCCCTGTGTGAAAGTCCTTGCGCGCGTCCTGCACGCTGACGAGCACCTCGTCCATCGTTCCCTCCCTGTCGTGTCGTGGTCTTACTCCCGCGTTTCGCTCCCGTGTTTCGCTCCCGTGTTTCGCTCCCGTGTGTCCTCGTCGCCCGGGGCCCGTGCGCCGGTCCGCTCTTCTCGCTCCCGCGTTCCGATTGGTCTATGCCTCCCGCAGGCTCAGCGCGGATGTCGGGTCGATCCTGAGCGTGTACCACGCCGGGTAGACCGCGGCGACGAGCATCGCGGCGAGACTGATGAAGAACGCGTGCGGGACCATCCAGAGACCCATGTCGGAGTAGACGACCGGGTCGAGCAGCACACCGGAGACCGCGAAGTCACCGCCCATCATGGCCCTGAGATCGATGCCGGTCGTGGCCGTGTAGTGAACGATCGGCCAGGCGATGAGAAGCCCCGCCGCCGCCCCCAGGATGCCCATCGCGACGGCCTCGAGAAAGACCAGCGCGATCAGCTGCCGCTCCCTCATGCCGAGTGCGATGAGCACGGCGAGCTCGCGCCTGCGCTCCAGGATGGCCGTGAGCTGCGCGCCGGCGATCCCGAGCACCACGACGATGATGACGACCGCAGAGAGCAGGCGCATGAACGCCCGGTCGCTCTCCGCGTCGCCGCTCTGCTGGGGGAGGAGCTCCTTCCACGTCATGAGCGAGTTGCCCTCGTGGAGCCGTCCCTCGAGCTCCGCCGCTACCTCATCGAGCCTGTCGGGGTCCTCAAGCGTGACCGTGATCTCGCCGGCGCCGTTCAGTCCGGTCAGCGACTCGATCTCCTCGAGCGTGACGTGGCAGATGCCGGCGTCAATGTCGTCGACACCCGTGTTCACGATGCCGACGACGCGGAGCATCGCGTACTGCATCTCGCCGTCCGCGTCGACGACCGTCACGAGCAGGTCGTCGTCCACGCGGACCTCGAGCCTCTCGGCGATGGCGGAGCCGATGACGACCGCGTCGCGATCCCCGGGGTCGAGATAGCGTCCGCCCCCGATCTGCCGGACGAGCCGGTTGCCGGCGGTCTCGGACTCGGGATCAACGCCCAGCATCTCGGCGCCGACGACTCGCGTTCCGAACGCGAGCAGGATCGTCGTACGGGCGTGGGGGACGGCCACCCGGACTCCATCCGTGAGGCGGACCGCGTTGAGGTCGCTCTGCCAGTCAGCGAGTCTGAGATCGTTGTCGCGCGAGACGCGCCACTCCGCCGGGATGATCCTGAGATGCCCGTAGCCCGACTCGGCGATGGCGCGGACGCGCATCTCGGACGCACCCAGCGTGAGGGCCGTCATGAAGAGTGCGACAGCGCAGCCGACGCCGACGCCGACGATCGAGAGAAACGTCCGGCGGACGTTGCGCCCGAGGGTCCTGACGGCGAGCTTGGTGAGGAACGAACCGGTCATGAGCGGATCGCCTCCATCGGTTCGAGCCGCGTGATGCGCACGATCGGCCAGATGACCGAGACGAGCGACGTCAGGAAGACGGCGATGACGCCGGACAGAACGTCCTCCGGGCGAAGGCTCGGCGTGACCTCCGTGCTGAGCCTGAGCCCCTGAAACGCGGCCTGGTAGCTCTCGACTCCGCCGAGCGCGGCGTAATCGATGCCGGTCTGAACGGTCGCGGCGTAGAAGCCGAGTCCGAGGGCCGTTCCGACGGCCACACCCAGCAGACCGAGGATGACGGCCTCGAGGGCGACCATCCCCGCGAGGCGTCCGGGGCCGCACCCCAGCGAGAGGAGCATTCCGAACTCGTGCGTGCGCTCGAACGTCGCCATGAGCATCGTGTTGGCGATGCCCGCCGCCGCCGCGATGAACACGACGCCCAGGATGATCGCGAGCATGCCGTCCATCAGTCCGACCATCAGGACGAGCTGCGGCACGATCTCACGCCAGGGGAGGATTTCGGTCCCTTCGAGCGGCGGCAGCTCCCGGAGCCCGGCGACCGTCGCGTCGACCTTGTCGCTGTCGTGAACGTGGATGATGATCTCGTGGGCCGAGTTGCCCATCGCAAGAAGCTCGCGGGCGTCCTCGAGCGACATGACGATGCCCAGCGTGTTGACCATGTCGACCGGTGAGTCCAGCGTGTCGGCCACCGTATAGAGGCCGCTCGCGATCGAGCCGTAGACGTCCTGCCCCACGAGCGCGAGCTCCATGCCCGGCACGATGTCGTGCTGTCGCGCGAAACCGTGGCCGACGAGGACGCTTCCGTCCCCGAGAGCCCCCGCGGGGAGTCCTTCGGGGAGCAGTCCCGAGGCGTGCGATTCGGCGTCGGGACCGATTCCCACGACCATCCCCATGAAACCGTCCTCCGTCTGCGCGGCCAGCACGGGCGCGTAGATCCGGGCCGAGGCGTTCGCGACCGACTCGTCGTCCCGGATCTCGTCGAGCTTCGTGTCGATGTCCTCGAGCACAAGGTCGATCGAACGCTCGTCGCGCCACTCCTGCGCGTGGACCTGGATGTGTCCGACGAACGGACCGGTGAGCGATTCGAGGTAGGTGTCTGAGTAGCCGTTGAGCATCGCGGCGACGGCGAGAAAGGCGAGCTGGCCGACGGCGATGGCGCCCAGCGCCAGGAGCGAACGCTTCCGGTTCCGCCCGAGGTTGCGCCAGGCGATCCTGAGCGTTGTGGGCGAGGCCATGCGCTATCCCCGCTCGAGCCGGGAGAGGCTGAACGTATCGGCCGGAAGATCCACGTCGAACTCCACGTCCAGATAGCGGAACTCGGTGGAGTGCCCCTCCTCGCGCGCCGGTACGACGCGCATGACGGTCGGGATGAGCCGGTCGTCCATGACCCGTGGCTCCTCGAAGTGCATCATGCGCGAGAGTCGCCCGCGGCGGTCGTACGATCTGGTGAGCAGCGGCAGGCGCGTCTCCTCGTCGAAGACGATGTCGATGCGGCTCCACAGGCCGACGAGGTCGGGCTTCGCGTCGAGCCGAACGAGCCACCCCGCCGGATCCTCGCTGCGCCCGACGAGACGCGAGTCGTAGTCCTCCTCGAACGACGTGTCGCGGACGATGTCGTCGTTCGTCAGGTCGCTCCCCATCCACGAGCCCATCATCATCGAAGGCGGGACGCGGATGGTCCTCGATATCTTCGGCAGGTAGTTCCAGAGATTGTCCTCGACGCGCAGCGTCGCGGTCCCCGCGTCGCGGGGCGGGGACTCGATGACCATGAGCGCGTGGTCCTCTCCCTGACCCCAGAAACGCATCCGCATCGTCCGCGTCTGACGGGGCGAGACGATCGTGATCTCGACGCGCGCGGTCGTGCCGTCCGACCGGTAGAGCTCGTCCATCTCCCGCAGGAGGACGCCGGCGTCCGGCGCGTCGGCGGGAACCGTCTCCGGAGTGCTGGTGGTATCGGCGTCCGCCGTCGGCTGCGCGTCGTCCGCTCTGGCGATCGCCGGCAGGCAGAGGACGACGATGCAGGGGAGGAGCAGGCGCGGCAGCCACCGTCCGAGCCGGCGCGGAGCCACCGCTGTCCTGCGGCCGTGCCCTCTCTGATCGCGAGTACTCGATCGACGTTTCGTCATCTTCGCCGCTCCTTGTTCCACTCCTCGACCCACCGGTCGAGAAGCGCGGGAAACTCGCGTTCGATGAACCGGACGTAGCTGCCGATCTCACGGAGCCGGTCGTTCGGTTCTCCGTCGGGACCCGGGGACAGCTCGAGGCCGTCGTCGGCGAGCTGGCCCATGACGTGCATCCGCGCCATCCTCGCCTTCATCAGCTGCGCCCACATCCCCGGCTTCACTCTGAAGTAAGCGCTTCGCTTCCCCGGGAGTCCCACCTTCTCGATCATGGCGGCCTGGACCAGCGTCCGCGTCGTCGTGCTGACGGTTCCGGCGCTGGCCTGGACCGCCAGCGCGATGTCGGCCGCCGACTGCTCGGGCGGGTCGCAGATGATGAGCCAGCCGAGGATCTTGCCCATCATCCGCGTGCCGCCGAGGCTCTCGACGACCATGCCCCAGCTTTCGATGTAGTCCGTGATCCGCTCCTGTGGCGCCTGCTTCTTCATGAGTCTCTCCATCGCCTCCTCACGGACCACGCTACATGAGCCGGCAGTAGAGGTCAAGATAGAACTTTCAGTAATTTGTGAAATACGGGAATCAAATGAACTGTGTCGCCGGGCATCGCGCCCCGCGGTGCCGTCGAGATGTCGCCCGTCATGGGAAGGAGTAGCTTACTTGTAGAGCGCCTTGATGGCGCCCCAGCTCGTCGTCTCGACGGGCGAGCCGCACGGTGGACAGCCCTGCTCGTAGACGCCGATGGGCTCCGTGCACTCCGGGTTGTTCGCAGGCAGACAGGGAGAGTCGGCGCAGAGCTGGTAGTCGCCCGCCTCCGGGTCGCACAGGAGCGGTTCGACGGCGAGATTGCCGTTGAGCGTGTCCTGTCCCGCGATGGCGCCGAGCCAGTCGCCGTCGGTGTTGCCCCAGACGAGCGAGCAGTGAAGGGTGGCGGTCCCGTCGCTCGCATATACGGGCTCGCCGACGCCGTTCTCGGCGATGATGCAGTTCTCAAGTGTGACGGCCGGCCCCTCGTCGATGCCGTAGATCGATAGGGCGCAGCCGCCGTAGCCGCTCTGGGTCATCGTGTTGGCGACGAACGTGCAGCCGGTGATCGTCGTCGGGTCGGAGTCCCACACCTCGATGCCGTTGGCCCAGTCCGTCACGTTGTTCGCGAAGAGGCAGTCGGCCACCACCATGGGCGTGTCGTCGATCATAAGCGGCGCGCCCCCACCTGATGTGTTGCCCACGAAGCTGTTGCGCTCGAAGGTGACGTCGAGACAGCCGTAGATCCTCGCCGCGCAGCCCTCGCCACCGTCGTTCTCCCCGAAGGTGCAGTCGGTGACCGTCAGATGGTCAAGATGATCGGCGACGAGCCCACCCGCGGGGGCCGCCGGCCGTGTTGCCGTCGAAGGCGCAACCGGTGATATCGGCGGAGGTTCTGTCCGCGACATGGACCGCGCCGCCATCGTGGTCCGCCGTGTTGCTCTCGAACGTGCAGTCCGTGAGCGTGAGCACGCAGTCGTTCCCGCAATACACGGCGCCTCCCCAGGACGTCTCCACGCTTCCGTTCGAGGTGAAATCGCAATCGTCGAAGGAGACGATGCTCTCGTCGCCGATGGCCACGGCCCCGCCGTTACCGCCGCAGTCGTTGCCGGTGAACGTTCATCGCGTGAAGAGCGTTGAGCCAAGCTCGAGCCAGATGGCTCCTCCGGACGACTCCGACCAGTTGTCGGCGAAGGAGCAATCGGTGAACGAGCAGTCCACGCGGCTCGGATTCTCAATGAAGAGCGCCCCGCCGAGGTAGGTCACCTGGTTGGATGTGAAGGCGCAGTTCTCGAAGGCGACGCTCGTGGTGTCGACCTCGACGGCGCCTCCCCAGATGGCGCTGCCGTTCGTGAAGGTGATGCCGCGGACCACGACGGGATCGCCGCCCGAGATCGAGATGGCCTTGCCGGTGCCGCCCGCGTTGATCGTGACGCAGCCAGCCTCGCCCGTCTCGCTCGCGAGGGTGATGCCCTCCGTGAGCTCGAGGTCGTTCTCGTAGTACGTGTCGCAGGCGACGAGCACCATGTCTCCCGTGTTCGCCGCGCCGATGCCGGCGCCAATTGAGGGCTGGTCGGCCGGGACGTGGATGGTAGCGGCGCAGGCCACACTGGACGCAGTGGCCGCGATGGCCGCCGCAACGAGCAGCCGCAGGTGGCCCGCTCTCGTGGGTCGCAGTCTCCGCATGTTGGCTTCCTCCTGGAATCTGCCCGACAGGCGCGCATTTCGCGACAACCGCCGCGACTCGGATTCTCATGGTTAAACCTCAATACGCCACACCCTCACCGTATGCTATCATAGTCTGTATCCTCACTATGACGATGTCAATCGCGGTCACCGGTTCACGGGGCGCCGTCAGTCCGCGTGCCGGCCGCCGTCACCGTCCCGGAGGTGCTATCATGCCGCGCCGCACCATCATGCTCGCTTCCGTGCTTCCCGTCCTCTTGGCCGCTTCGCTTCTGCATGCCGATCCCCTCTTCGACGCCCGGCGCGACTTCTACGCGGGCGACTGGCCGCGCGATGTGGCCGTCGGCGATTTCGACGGCGACGGCCACCAGGACCTCGCCGTCGCCCTGCGCGACGATGACGAGGTCGCGATACTGCTTGGAACGGGCGAAGGCACGTTCTCGGGGCCCGACACCTACGTTGCATCCCCGGGTTACAGCGGGGATTTGTGGCCCTACAGCATCGCTGTCGAGGATCTCAACGGTGACGACGCGCACGACGTCGTCGTCGCGAACTGGTCGAACAACACGATCGGGATGCTGCTCGGGCTCGGTGACGGGACGCTCGCGCCGGCCGACACGCAGCTCATCGGCGGCGGTCCCAACTGCGTCATCCTGCCCGACCTGAACGAGGATGCGGTCCCGGACATCGTGACGGCCAACTGGCACACGGACAACATTACCGTCGGCTACGGCGACGGCACCGGCCGCTTCATCCCGGCGACGATCCCGCAGTATGCGACCGGGACCGAGCCCTACACGGTCGCCGCCGGCGACTTCAATGGGGACGACGATCTGGACCTGGCCGTCGCGAACTTCGGGGACGACGACGTGTCGATCCTCCTCGGGCACGGCGACTGCTCCTTCACGGCGGCAGACGATGTGGCCGCCGGGTCCGCTCCGCATGACGTGGCGATGGCCGACTTCGACGGCGACGACCATCTGGACCTCGTGATCCCCTGCAGGGACTCGGACGACGTGTGGATCCTCTTTGGAGCGGGGGACGGGAGCTTCCCGTCTTCGACCTCCCTGAGCTGCCACGATTCCCCGTACTCGGCCGTGGCCGACGACTTCGACGGAGACGGTCACCCCGATCTGGCCGTCTGCAGCAGGTACGGGCACGTCGTGGACGTGTTCCTCGGAGACGGAACACGGGGGTTCGACGGCGGGACGACGCATCCGGTCGGGGAGGAACCGTACTCGATGGCCGTCGGTGACTTCGACGAGGACGGGAACCCGGATATCGCGGTGGCATGCCGTGAGGGCGAGGACGTGACGATCCTCCTCGGGCTCGGGGACGGCAGCTTCCGAGTCACCCCGAGCTACGTCTCCGGTGAGACGCCGGGGCAGCCCGTCGTCGCCGACTTCAACGGAGACATGAATCCCGACATCGCGGTGGCGAACTACGGCAGTGAGGACATCGGCGTGCTTCTCGGCGCGGGCGACGGGACGTTCGTCCTGGATGCGAGCTACGACGCCGGCGACTTCCCGATCGCGCTCGCCGCGGGCCACTTCAACGGGGACGCCTACATCGACCTGGCTGCTCCCGCCGTGAACGAACACCTCATGGCGGTGCTCCTCGGCAACGGCGACGGCACCTTCGCCGCGGGGACGGCCTTCAACTCGGGGTACTGCAACGGCATGGCGGCCGGCGACCTCGACGGACGCAACGGGACCGACCTCATCATCTCGCGGGGTACGTTGCACTCAGTGAGCGTCTTCACGTGCAACGGTGACGGCACCTTCGCGGAGGCCGGCAGCTGCACGACCGGCGGGCAGCAGTACTGGACCGCATATCGCCCCGCCATCGGTGACTTCAACGAGGATCTCGTACCGGACCTCGTGGTCCCCGTCGGCGGCTACTACGGCGGACATATCGCGGTCCTGATCGGGGCCGGGGACGGCACGTTCACCTGTGACGCTATCTACACCAGCGGAGGCACGGGGACCGGTGGAGCGGATGCCGGCTACGTGGACGGGGACACGCACCTGGATGTCGTGGCCTCGAACTCGGGTTCGAACAACATCTCGGTCTTTCTCGGCAACGGCGACGGCACCTTCCAGCCCGCCGTCATCGAGACCATCGGGCTCGAACCGACGAACATGAGGCTCCGCGACTTCGACGGAGACGGGGAGCTCGACGTGGTCGCGGCATCGAGCGACGATGGAGGAGACATCATCGTCGTTCTGGGGAACGGAGACGGCACCTTCGGCGAGCCCGACGGCTACGCCGGAGGAGAGGGCTGCTTTCAGCTCGACGTCGGCGACTTCAACCGCGACAGCCGTCTGGACGTGGTGGCGAGCAACAACTGGTCGGACAACATCTCGATCTACATCAACACCGCTCCGGGGACGCCCGTCGAGCAGTCGTTCTACGCGACGGTGACACCGGACGGAACGGTGATGGTCCGGTGGCTGCTCTCGTCGTTCGATGACGCCCGGGCGCTCAGGCTCTACCGCGCGACCTCGCTGGACGGGCCGTTCGAGCTTCTGAGCGAGGAGCCGCTCCCCGGAGCGGCGTGCGGCGAGCATCTCGACGAGACCGTCTGGCCCGGTACGACGTTCTGGTATGACCTGCGGGCGGTGAACTGGGACGGGGTCGAGGAGCGATTCGTCCAGTTCATGCCGAGTGTCATGCTCGATGGGGAGCTTGCGCTCGCCATGCGCGCGCCGGTCCCGAATCCCTTCACGGGCGCATGCGCCTTCTCGATCGACGTTCCCGAGCATGCCGGGCTTGTCCGCCTCGGCGTGTACAACGTCCGAGGCCAGCTCGTCCGCACGCTCGTGGACGCGCCGCTGCGAGAGGGAAGGCACGCTGTGATCTGGGATGGGCTCGACCGCAGAGGTCGACCGGCTGCCGCGGGTATCTACTTCACCCGGCTGGACGCGAGAGGTGAGACCGCGCTGGCCAAGGTCGTGCTGCTGCGCTGACGCGCGGAACCCGGTGTCGGCGCCTACGTCGCGCGTGACCTCCGCCGCTCCAGCGCGAGACGGATCTCGAGCGCGAGCTGTTTCCAGCCGGGGAATGTCGAGCGGTACTCGCTTTCGTCGGACGCCGGCTCGATACGCCAGGTCTCGCCGGCCTCGAGGCGTTCGAGGGTCTCGATGAGCGCATCGACGGCTCGCACCGTCGCCCGGACGTAGAGCGACGGGAAGCGCTCGCCGGGGAAGGACGGCTTGACGGCGGCGTGCGCGAGCACGGCGCCCGTGTCGAGTCCCTCATCGATGACATGCACCGTCGCCCCGATCCAGTCGGGGCGACGCTCGTACTGGGCCCAGAGGATGGAGGCCATGCCGCGGATGAGAGGCGCGATGCCGTGATGGACGTTGAGGGTCGCGATGCGCGCCGTTCGGAAGACCGGTGGACGGAGGATGCCGGCGCCAGCCTGGATGATGACGTCGGGTGCGAGTTCGGTGAGAGCGCGAACGGCGGTCGGACCGTTCACGCTCGGGACGACCGTGACCTCGTCGGGGACGATCTCCCGGTCGGGACGGGGGAGCGCCTGGAGCGATCCCGTGATGGTCCGCCGGTCGCGCCGCTCGAAGCACATCCTGATGGGGTAGGACGTCACGATGCCGAGCGTCGACCAGAACCCGAGCCGACGTGCCTTCCGCAAGTACCGCTTGAGCGCCGTGCCGCGTCTCCGTCGCCGTTGCCGGACGACCGCCACGATGTGCGTGTCAGGATACCGCTCCGCTACCCGCGCGTGCATGTAGCGGAGGAGCTCGTTGCGCTCGAAGGCGCCGCGCGTGTAGAACACGACTCGCATGTCTAGCCCACCTTGAGACCCATTCCGCGCATCAGGTTGCCCCACTGCACTTTGAAGCCGAGCGCGTCAAGCGATTCCGCGTAGACGCCGACCCTCGGGATCTCGAACGCCGGCTCGCGGCCGAACCGCGGCATGACGGCGAACGAGCTTGTGAACCCGAGCCGCCTGCACTCCGCGACGACGTCCATGTCGTAGTCCCCGGTCGGATAGGCGAACGTGCGGCACGGGCGCCCCGTGATCTCCTCGATCCTGCGCTTGCTCCCCGCGATCTGCCGGGACATCTCCGCGGGCTCACACCTGGTCAGGTAGGCGTGGTCGAGCGTGTGCGCGCCGATCGTGAACAGCTCATCCGCCGAGAGGTCCGCGATCTGTTTCTCCGTCATGCCGGCCCACTGGTCGCAAAGCTCGTCCCTGTCGATGAACTCGTCGAGAGGCGGGAGCTCATCCTCGATGGCGTCGTACATGGCCCGCGGGTGCGGCGAGAGCGCGAGGAGCATCTCCCGCAGGCGCCGGACGGACCCGGCGCGGCGCGCGGAGTCCATCGCCAGCGTCTCATCCCGGAAGCTCAGCGTCGGCTTCGGAAACGACCGTTCGAGCGCCTGCAGATAGGCGAACCACAGCTGTTTCCCCGGCGCCACGTGCCGGGTGGACACGAAGAAGACGGCCGGCGCGCCGTGCGCCCGCAGGACGGGTGCGACCACCTCGGCGTTGTTGCGGAACCCGTCGTCGAAGGTGAGGATGACGCGCGGCCGGTCGGAGGCGCCTCGCGAGCCGTCCCAGGCGTCCGCCGCCACGATCATGAAGTGGCGGGTCAGGAACTCGACGTGACGTTCGAACGCCGCGCGTGACAGACGGCCCGGCGTATCTGCCGACGGCACACCATGATAGAGCAAGGCGACCGGGCGTCGCGATGAGAGGAGGCGGGCGCCAGGAAAGCGCCATCCCGCCCGATAGATGAGCGTCCGAATCGACGGCATGCGGGTCTCAGGGCCTCGTGACAGTGATCGACACCGGCGTGGTGCAGCCGGAGCGGTGTCGCGACGGAGCGATCGACGCAGCACCGGTGCGGCCAGCTGTGCCACCGCACCGGGACCGCGACGGTGGCGTGATGGTATGTGCGGCGTGTGGCCGTGTCAACGGAGCATCGGGTCCGGGGTGCGGTCGACGTGTTCGACGGTCAGATGAGACGTTCCGGGGACATCGACCGTATCTCCGCGTCGCGGTGGGACTTCGCTTGAAATGAAGCCCCAGAGGTGATATAATTGCCGAAGAACGTCAAGAGCGTGACGTGGGGCCTCCAGCTAACGATGCTCCGCTTCTCGTGACTGAACGCGGCCGGTCCTCGTGTCCGGCTTTCCTGTGTCTGCCTGAGAGGCGCGTCCGAGCGCCGCGACGGCACGAACCCACTCGCCGGCGTGACGCCATCGGGAAGGGGAGGTCCATGAAGAAGCTCTGCGCAGCACTCGCCACGATCACGGTGCTCCTGCTCGCCGCCACGGCGGGCGCGGGCGTCATCGCGCCGGCTCTTGAGTCGCAGATGCAGGCGCTCGGGGGTGACGGCGAGGTGAAGGTCCTCGTGGTCCTGAGCGACCAGGCGGACATCACCGTCCTCAACCAGCAGCTCCGCGAGGGCGGAGTCACCAGACAGCACCGGCATGAGACCGTCGTCGACGCGCTTCAGACCGCCGCGCGCCGCTCGCAGGCGCCGCTCGTCGAGCACCTCGAGTCGCGTCAGCGCGAGGGCTCCATCCGCGGGTTCACGCAGCACTGGCTCGTCAACGCGGTCGTCGTGGTCGGCGAGGTCGACGCGATCCGAGAGCTCGCGCTTCGCGATGACGTCATCGCGATCGAGCCGAACCTCGAGGTCGAGCTCATCGAGCCGATCAAGGACGACAAGCCCGTTCCGCCGGGCGGCCATCGCGGCATCGGGATCACGCCCGGTCTCGAGGCGATCGACGCTCCGCGCGTCTGGAACGAGCTCGGCATCGACGGCACCGGCGTCGTCGTGGGCATCATGGATACGGGTGTGGACGGCACGCATCCGGCGCTCGCAGACCGCTGGCGCGGCCTCTTCGCCGATCCGAGCGCGTGCTGGCTCGACAACTCGGGGCAGGGCACGCCCGACTTCCCGGTCGACAATCACTACCACGGCACGCACGTCATGGGGACCGTGACCGGTCTGGCGCCCGGCGACACCATCGGCGTCGCGCCGGGGGCGCTCTGGATCGCGTCGAACACCATCAACCAGGGCGTCGGTTCGGAGTTCGACAACGACGTGATCGCCTCGCTGGAGTGGTTCGCCGACCCCGACGGGGACCCGCAGACGGTCGACGACGTTCCGTGCGTCGTCCAGAACAGCTGGGGCACCTACACCGGCCTCGGCTACCCGGAGTGCTTCAGCTACTGGTGGACGGCCATCGACAACTGTGAGGCGGCCGGCGTCGTCCTGACCTGGTCCGCCGGCAACGAGGGACCGTACGACCAGTCGCTGCGCTCCCCGGCGGACCGCGCCGACAGCCCGTACAACGCCTTCAGCGTCGGCTCGACGCACCACTACTCACCGTATCCCATCAGCGACTTCTCGAGCCGCGGGCCGAGCGGGTGCGGCAGCGGCCAGTACTCGATCAAGCCCGAGGTCTGCGCGCCGGGCTCCGACATCTACAGCGCGCAGCCTGGTGGCGGCTACCAGTACCTGGACGGCACGTCGATGGCGGGGCCGCACGTGGCCGGCGTGGTCGCGCTCATGTACTCGGCGAACCCGAACCTGGACGTCGAGACGACCAAGCAGATCCTCATGGACACGTGCGTCGACCTCGGGACGACCGGGGAGGACAACACCTACGGCCACGGCATCGTCAACGCGTACGAGGCAGTCATCGCCGTCATGGGCGGGCTTGGGACCGTCAGCGGCACCGTCACGGACGCCGGCACCGGCCTTCCGATCGAGGGCGTGGAGATCGGTGTTGTCGACAGGCCTGTCAGCCGCATGACCGACGAGAACGGGCAGTTCGAGTTCATGCTGCCGGTCGACGCGTGGACGCTCACGTTCGACGGGTTCGGGTACGGTCCGGAGACGCTCGTCGTCGACGTGCTCGAGAATGAGACGGTCGACGGTTCCGTCGCGATGACGGCGCTCCCGACGGCTCTGCTCTCGGGCGTCGTGTACGACTTCGAGGGCGCGACGGTCGACGGCGCGACGATCCGCGTCATCGACACGCCTCTCGACCCCGTCACGAGCGCTCCCGACGGCTCCTACTCGATCGCCATGCCGGCCGGCGCCGTCTACGACGTCGTGGCGCGGGCGACGGGCTACGGCGCCGACCAGCACACCGTCGACTTCCAGACCAACACGACGCTCGACTTCACGCTCCCCGAGCTCACGGCGGAGGACTTCGAGTCCGCCACTTTCCTGCTCTACCCGTGGGAGATGAGCGGAAACGCCGACTGGGTCATCGACTCCGCCGCCCCGTACGAGGGGTTCTACAGCGCGCGGTCGGGTGACGTGGGCGACAACCAGAGCTCGACGCTCGAGGTGACCGTTGAGGTCACGGCGTCCGACGACATCTCGTTCTGGTACAAGGTCTCCTCGGAGACGAACTACGACTACCTTCGCTTCTCCATCGACGGCGTCGAGATCGCGAGCTGGTCGGGCGAGGAGCCATGGTCGCAGTACAGCTACCCGGTGGACGCCGGGACGCGGACCTTCAAGTGGTCCTTCACGAAGGATCAGTCGGTGAGCAGCGGGAGCGACGCGGGTTGGGTCGACTTCATCGAGTTCCCGACGCTTGGGGAGATCCCGTATCCGAGCGCGACCGTCGACCCGGCTTCGATCGAGCAGACGGTCGTCGAGGGGGAGACGGCGCTCTCGAGCATCATGCTCGGGAACGAGGGCGAGGCGGATCTGACGTACCAGGTCTCGATCCAGTACCCGGCGCGGGGCGAGGCCCCGGTCGCGACGGCTCCCGTTCACGAGCTCGAGAAGGGCGAGCGCGACCAGTACACGGGCGATGTGCCGGTGACCGGCTCAGGAGGCCCCGACGCGTTCGGCTACAGCTGGATCGACAGCGACGAGGTCGGCGGTCCGACCTACGGATGGGTGGAGATCTCGGGGATCGGCACCGTCGTCGGGGGAGATGACGACGCGAACCTCGGCCCGTTCCCGCTCGGCTTCAGCTTCCCCTTCTACGGGCAGACCTACAGCTCGATCCGGGTGTGCACCAATGGGTGGCTCTCCTTCACGTCGACGGCGGAGACCTACACCAACCAGTCGATCCCGAACACGAGCGACCCGAACAGCCTGCTCGCGCCGTTCTGGGACGACTTGAACCCGAGCGCCGGCGGCGTCATCTACTACTACGCCGACTCGGCCAACGACCGGTTCATCGTGCAGTGGGATGCCGTCGAGCACTATCCAAGCGGCTCGCCCGAGACATTCCAGGTGATCCTGAATGCGGACGGATCGATCGTCTACCAGTACGAGACGGTGGCGCTCGGCAACAGCTGCACGGTCGGTATCGAGAGCCCGGACGGCACGGACGGTCTGCAGGCGCTCTACAACGCGTCGGGCTATCTCCACAACGGCCTGGCGATCCGCTTCGCCGTCGCGCCGGAGACGAGCTGGCTGAGCGTCTCTCCGACGGTCGGTTCGGTGAGCCCGGAGATGTGTGAGCGACTGGACCTGACGTTCGATGCCACGGAGCTTGAGACCGGCGAGTACTACGCGGAGGTCTCGGTTGCGACGGACGATCCCGACAACCCCGTGCACGTCGTTCCGGTCACGATGACGGTGACGAGCGAGACGGGGGTCGAGGATGAGGTCGTCGCGAGCACCGTCCGGTTCCTCGGAGCCGTTCCGAACCCGTTCAACCCGACGACAGGGCTCCACTTCGTGCTGCCTCAGGCGGCCGACGTCGAGCTCAGGATCTACGACGTCGCCGGACACCTGGTGCGGACGGTCGTGTCGGGCAGGATGCCGGCCGGCGAGAACCGCGTGAGCTGGGACGGTCGCGATGACGGCGGCCACGGCGTGGCCTCCGGAACCTACTTCGCCCGCCTGGTCGTCGGGGATGAGGCCCTGACGACGTCGCTCACGCTTCTGAGGTAGGAAGCGACGTTCGAGAGGTCCGGTGCACGGATGCAGAAGCGGCCCCGGGCCGTTCATCGAGTGAGAGAGACCGGCCCGCCGCGATGACGCGGCGGGCCGTGCCTCCCGCTCCCCTCACCACGGGAGTGTCATGATGCGACTCGCGGCCTCATTGCTCCTTCTCCTCATCCTCGTTCTGCCCGTCCGGGCTCAGGTCAACGGCCAGCTTCAGGTCATCGACGGCAAGCCGATCCTCACCGTCTGGGGCACGCACGCCGAGCGGGGCTATGCCCAGGGCTACCTCCGGGGCGCGGAGGGCAAGGAGGTCTTCGACAACTACGTCGTCGGCTATTTCTGCGGCGGGTCGGCCACGAACTACTGGGTCATGCGCTCGTACTTCACGGGCAATTTCGAGGTCGACGCCGAATACGTCTCAGAGGCCGAGAGCGTCATCGAGGGGATGACCGACGCCGGAGTGAGTCTTCACAACAGCACGCTTGCGCGCGCCATCGACGCGACCGACATTCTCGTGTCGAACGCGATCGTCGACATGACGGCGCTGGCCGCCGCGAGGGATCCCTTCGCCTGCTCGAGCATGTCGAACTGGGGCGCGAGCACGGCCACGGATCCTCTGCTAGACGGTCACCTCGTCGTGACCCGGCTCCTCGACTGGAGCAAGCACCCCACGCTCACTGCGAACCCGCTCCTGACCGTGCATCTCCCGTCCGAACCCGACGAGCAGCCGTGGATCTCGATAGGCTACGCCGGCATGTTCGGCGCTCTTTCGGCCGTCAGCGAGTCGGGCGTCTCGGCCACGCTGAACATGGGGAACAACGGGAGCGGCTCCGGCGGCGCCCCCTACCATCCGATCCTTCTGTCGGTGCGCAGCGGCATGGAGACCGCCGACTACGATGGCGACGGTCAGCACACCCCGTCCGACGTGACGACCGCCATCGGCGACCGCGCCAGGAACATCGACACGATCGTACACGTCACGAAGGACGCCGGCGCCGGCTCGCGGCCGATCATCGTCGAGTCGAACAACGCCGCGGGCGTAGCCGTCCGCGACCAGTCGCACAACACGCTCGTCCCCGGCGACAATCTCGTCGCCACGAACCACTTCCGCCTCCTGTACTCGCCCGTCTACTGCTACCGGTATCAGGGGATTGTCGATTCGCTCAACGTCAGCACCAGCATGTCGTGCGAGCGGAGCTGGGACATCATGGCCGGCGCGGCGGGAGTGGCCGGATCGAACATCCAGTGCATCCAGTACGTGGAGTCGGAGGGGTTGCTGCTCTGGTCGATGGACACGCCGACAGAGCCGGCGTATTCTCAGCCGCCGACCGTCCTTCAAGTGGAGGATCTCTTCGGATGCCAGCTCGGCGTCGAGGACGAACTCGGACGCCTGAGCCTTCTGCAGAACTCGCCGAACCCCTTCAGACCGGCAACGGAGATAGCGTACAGCCTCGCGGAGCCCGCGCACTGCCGTCTGACCGTCTACGACGTGGGCGGGCGCATCGTGAAGACGCTCGTCGACGGCGTCCGCGGAGCCGGCCTCCACAGCGTGCGGTGGGACGGCAGGGCGGACGGCGGACAGGAGGCGGCGACCGGCGTCTACCTCTACCGTCTCGAGGCCGGGGGCCGCTCAGGGCAGCGAAAGATGCTGCTTCTCAGATGACATGAAGTGGTCGGCGCCACGCCGGAGCCTACGAACCATCCGCCGGCTCGGGGATCGTCAGCACGGGGAGTCCCGCGTTTCTGACGACCTTCTCCGCGACCGACCCGAACAGGAAGCGGTGCCAGCCCGACTCGCCGTGCGTTGAGAGCACGATGAGCTGGGCCTTCTCCTTCTCGGCGGTGCGCACGATCTGGTTGGCCGCCTCCCCGACGACGACCAGAGGGCGAACGGCGATATCCGCCGGGATGTGCTCCTTGACGATGTCCGCCAGCCTCTCCTTCGCCGACTCCGTCAGCTGCGTGCGATAGCTTCCGACGTCAAAGGCGGGGGAGACCTGCGGGAAGGCGGCGACGGGAACAGGTGCGACGACGTGGAGGATGAGCAGTTCGGACGAGAACTCTCGCGCCAGTTCGATCGCCGCTTCGAGTCCCACGTGAGATGGCTCGCTGAAGTCGACGGGGCACAGGATGCGTCCGTAGCCTGACATGTCGTGCCTCCTTTGATCCGGGTTTGCGCTCTCCTGGCATGCACCACGGGAGGAGGGAGCCTGCTACTTGCCGGGCCCTCTCGGGAGCGCCGGCGGGAGCTCGCCGTACGGAGTTACTCCATCGATGTCGTCTGCGCCGAGGATCTCCACGAGCTGTTCGAGAGCACCCGCGATCCTCTCGGCATCCCCACGGCTCAGACCGTTCCGGCTCCGCTCGAGCATGTCTCGCACCGGGTGCTGTGTCCTGCTGCTGAGATTCCTCCCCTTGCGTGTGAGCGAGATGCGGACCACGCGGCGGTCCTTCGTGTCGCGCCGGCGCTCGATGAGCTGCTTGGCCTCGAGGCGGTCGAGAACGCCGACGACCGTACTCGGGCTCAGATGCACGAGCCCGGCGATCTCCGTTGCCGTGTCGGCCTGACCGTTGGCAAGCATGTTCAGACACAGCAGCTGGATGCTCGTGACGCCCTTCCTGGCGGCCAGGCGCCTCGAGTTCATGTCGAGAACGCGAGCGATGCGCCGAAGCGCCACGAGGATCCTCTCCTCGGTCTCCGTCATGCGGGCTTCGTTGGTCTGCTTCTCCCGGCGAGATGCTGTTCCGGACAACGCGACGCTCCTTTCGGCTGTATGCCGCCGGACCCGTGGCGGCAGTCTCAGCTCCTCCGTCGTGGTCGCACCCTGTTGACAGGGTGCGAGAGTGTGTGTATTGTGAGAATAAGTATAACACGAATAGTCTGCGTGGCAAGTAGTTGTCGACTTTTCTCCCGGGGTGCTGCCCGGTGCGCGGTCCGCGATTCCACAGCTCCCCCGCGAGCGAAAGGAGCGAGTGATGAGTGACTCCAGGAGCCCGGACAGGCAGGATATCAGCAAGCTCACCGACGAGGATCTCAGAAAGGCCCTCGAGGAGTGCGAGACTCGCCTCGCCGAGCTCAAGAACTCCACGGGAAGTGCCAAGGTCCGAAGCGATCTCGACGCCGTCGACGACATCCTGAGGTCCTGCCGGAGCGAGATCGACGCGGCGAAGGACACGAACGAGAAGACGTGGCTCGACGTGAAGCACAGTATCATGACCCGCCTCGACGACGCGCAGAGGAACCTCCAGCTGACGAAGCGTCGCATGATCGACGTACTGTAGCTTTGACCGAAGGAGGAGTCGCATGGCGGAAGCCAGGAAGGGCGATGTGGTGAGGATCCACTACACGGGGAAGCTCGATGACGGATCGGTCTTCGACAGCTCCGGAAACGGGGACCCGATCGAGGTGCCCCTCGGCGACCGAGCGGTCATCGAGGGTTTGGAGGAGGCCGTGATCGGAATGAAGCCGGGCGAGTCGAAGGTCGCCCGCGTGCCTCCCAAGAAGGCCTTCGGGGAGCGCAGGGAGGAGCGGCTCGTGCAGGTCGACCGCGGAACCCTGCCCGACTGGCTGACACCCGAGAAGGGCCAGCTCCTGAAGACGAAGGAGCCCGGCGGCGGGAGGGTCTACCGCATCGCCGGCGTCGAGGAGGATCGCGTGACCATCGACGCGAACCACCCTCTGGCCGGCCGCGAGATCATCCTGGAGCTGGAGCTGGTCGAGATCGCCTGACGCCCGCCGGACACCCTACCGCAGGATGACAGCCTTCGCCGTCGCTGCATGCGCGCTCGTGGCTGCACGAACGAAGTAGACGCCGCTGGGCGTTTCGCCGGCCCTCCAGGTGATCCTGTGGGCGCCCGGCGCGCACGCGCGGTCGAGAATCGTGGCGATGCGTCTGCCGGAGACGTCGTGGACCATGACGGTCACGCGTCCGCGCGCATGGAGTTCGAGCGTGAGTTCGACCGGTCCGGACGTCGGGTTCGCGCGCGCCAGTGAGAGCGACAGCGCCTCGGCCTCGACAGGCGCCGGCGGCTCCACGCCCGTCGGATCGGGGAGGAGACAGGCGCCCCAGCCACGATGGGCCGGCGCCACCCACTGACGCAGCACAGCTCCGTCGCGGTCGAACCGGTAAATGAGGCCCAGCGTGTCCTCGCGCGACTCCGCGCTCCAGAAGGTCTCGCCGTCGAAGAAGAGCCCTCGACACGCGTTCGAGGGAACGGGGATGTCCTCCTCAGGCACCCTCGTGAGCGCCGGCCAGCTCGACAGGTCCCAGCACTTCGCTGTGCCGGAGTCATCGAGCGTCCAGAGGCTGGCGCCGTCGGCGGCAGCCCCGTAGACATCCTCGCTGAAGCCCGCGGTGCCGTCCTTCACGCCGTCGGGCGTGTACCTGTTCAGGTCCCACTCGTCCAAGTAGAAGTACTGCCCGTCGAAGGCGAGTCCGTAGAAGTAGTAGAGGGACCAGTCGTCGATGACGAGCTCGAGCTCGCCGGTCTCCACGTCCACCCGGTAGACACGCGGCGCGAACGCGTCCGCGACGTAGAGCTCTCCGTCAACCACCTCCATGTCACACCAACGGTAGAACTCGTACTCGTGGAAGCCCTCGACCGCCCCGCTCATCGAGAGCACGTAGATCCGGGAGAGGAACTCCTGGTTGGCGGTGAACACGATGCGGTCGTCCGCGCGTGCGGCGCCTGGCGTGAGGAGTGTGGCGAGCAGTGCGGCAATGATGAGCGTTCGCATGAGATCGCCTCCTTCATCTCAACATACCACGTCCCACCGTTGGGCGCGACCGTCGAGAATCCACACAAGACTCAGGGCACTTCGGAATCCTCTTGACACCTGAGGCACCGGTGTCTACACTAGCTTTGTATAGCAAAGTGCTTTGTCCATGTGTACGAGGAGGTCCGCTATGACCGGAGAGCAGGTTCGTGAGCAGCTGGCCATCATCGAGGCGATGGTCGCGAGGAGCCGTCGCGAGACGGCGGAGTCGGGTCACTTCTTCATCTGGATCGGACTCATCGGCATCGTGACGGTGTTCATCATCAGGTGGCTTGAATCCGGAGCGCACGCGCGGCTGGCCCTCCCGGCGCTCGCCGCTGTGTTCGTAGCCAACGGCGTTGTCGGTTACCTCGCTCTCGCCGTCCGGCAGAAGCGGACCGGCGCGCGGTCGTATCCGGCGTCGGTCTGCTCGTCCGTCTGGCTCGGCTGCGGGACGGCGGCGCTCGTCGCGGTCGTCCTCCTGCCCGCGCTCGGCGCCATCCCGTGGAGCCTCGCTCCGGCGCTGGCGGCACTCATCATGGGCGTCGGCGTGCTCGCGACCGGGTCGATCTTCGAGGTTCCGGCCATCGCATGGAGCAGCCTCGTGTGGTGGGGAGGGAGTGTCGCGATGGCGCTCGTCTCCGGGGCCTCGCGGGCCTACGTGATGGCGGTGGTGCTTCTGCTCGGCATGGTGGTTCCGGGCATCATCCTCAACAGGCGGTCCGCCGGTCTGCGAGGCGGTGATGAGCACTGATCCGATCCTCGAACTCGATCCGATCATCCACGCGCCCCTGCGGCTCGCCGTGCTCTCGCTTCTTGCGGGTATGAAGGACGCCGACTTCGTGTTCATCCGGGAGTCGACGGGCGCGACGGACGGAAACCTGAGCACGCACCTGGCGAAGCTCGAGGAGGCCGGGTACGTCCGCATCAGGAAGCGATTCGTTGTAAGGAAGCCGCAGACGAGATGCGCGATCACGGCGAAGGGGAGACGGGCCTTCACGGCATACCTCGATCGGCTTGCGCAGATCGTGAAGGAGAACCAGGGAACCTAGGAGGGCATCATGCGTATGCGATCCATCGCAGCGACCATTGGCGTGTGCGTGGCGCTCGCGGCC
>CAZAQL010000026.1:23229-26867 GCA_964487295.1 uncultured bacterium
CATGCGTATGCGATCCATCGCAGCGACCATTGGCGTGTGCGTGGCGCTCGCGGCCGCCTTTCTCGGCGCGGCCGCGGCGACCTCGGTTGCTGCGACCCCGGTGACAGCGTCCCCGGCGTCCCCGGCGACTGAGTCCTCGGTGGCAGCGTCCCCGACGAGTGAGTCTCCGCCGGCGGTCATCACCGAGGAGACGACCGCCGTCCCCGGGACCTTCCCGGCCGCCGGTCTGCCGGACGACGGCGCGCAGCAGACCTACAGCGTCGAGTACGACATGTTCAACCGGGACGTCACGGGGACGCTTCTCAATCGCGTGCGCCTGACGGGCGACTACCACCGCCTCCTCGAGGGGGGCGCGATGCGCTGGAACGGCGTCGAGCTGGCCGGGGGAGGACCGGACGGCTCGCTGGCGCCCGCCGCGCCGGTCGTCGCCATGGAGGACTTCGGCTACGCGCTCGGCATGGAGATCGTGGAGGAGCCGCTGTACGAGCGGTTCGACGACCCGAATGTGAGGCAGCTGGCGAAGAGTCTCGTCTGGGACGCCGCGATGCTCGAGGCGTTCGATCTCCTGCTCGATTCGTTCGCCTCGTTGGACATCAACGTCCCCGCGAGGGTCGATGAGTACGAGGACTTCGACGTCCGGATGGGCGAGTGGGGGAGTCTCACCATGCGCGACCTCGAGGTCACGTGGGTGGGCGAATCGACCATGAACGGAGAGCCGTGCGTCGTCGTGCTCTACGAGTCCTGGTCCAACCCCGTGGACGCGGGACCGACGCGCGGTCGCTCGTGCTACTGGGGGCAGTTCTGGGTCTCACGAGAGGACGGGAACATTGAGCGGCTGACGTTGAACGAGGACGTCCTGCTCGAGATGCCGGCCGGTCCGGACGCGACGACGGTCCTCAACATGCAGCGCGCGGTCGCGTTCGAGAAGACGGGCTGACGACGTGCGGGCGGGACCACGCTCTGTCTACTCGATGTATCCGAGCGAGCGGAGAGCGCGCAGGGACTCCTCATCGAGCTCGTAGGACTCCGACCGGACGACGGGGACGTCGCGGTCCCACTCGTGGAGAATCCGCCGGAGCTCGGCGGCCCGCTCCGGGCGTTCGGCCACCAGGTTCCTGGTCTCGCCGGGGTCGCTCGCGAGATCGTAGAGCTCGCTCCCGGCGGACGGATCCTCATGCTCGATGTACTTCCATCCGTCGAAGCGAACGCCCCTGGTCCTCGCCTCGTTCCGGATGCTGAACGCCGGTTTCTCCGAGAGCGGGTGTCTGATGTGCGAGTCAGCGTTAGGATGGTCGGGGTCGATGAAGTCCATGAGGCTCATGCCCTGGAACGAAGGCTCGGGCGGGAGCCCGAGGAAATCGAGGATCGTCGGCGCGATGTGGATCGTCTCGATCGGAACGCCGACCCTGCGGCCGCCCTCAATGAGCCCAGGACAGGAGAAGAACAGCGGGACGAGAACCTCCTCGTCGTGCAGGTAGGCCCCGTGCCCGAAATAGCGTCCGCGGTCGTACAGGCACTCGCCGTGGTCGGCGGTGAAGACGATGAGCGTGTTCTGGAGAAATCCGCTCTTTCGGAGAGCCTCGATCGTGTCGCCGAGCAGATCCTCCGTGAAGGCGATGTCCGCGTCGTAGAGAGCCTTGATGTGCTCGACGTCCTCTTCTGAGACCGCGCGCTCTCCCTCGTTGACATCCCTAAGCACGCGAAGCGACGGGATGATCGAACTCGGAATCGTGTCCCACGCTCGTTCGTACGCGAACGGCGGCGAGTAGGGCGCGTGCGGGGCGATGTGGTGGAGCCACAGGAAGAACGGCGTCCTCGGGCGGCTCTCGATCCACCGCCGTGTCGCGACGGCGGTCCGCTGCCTGCCGGTCAGCCGCCACCACACGCGCGACAGACGCAGCTGACCGACCCAGTCGGCGATCGTGCTGACCGCGAAGTCGCCCCGGTTCCTCTCCACGAATGTATCGAAGCTCCGTGCGAACCCGTACTTCTGTCCGATGATGGGGCTCGTCACGAAACCCGCGGTCTCGTACCCGTGGAGTTTGAGCACATCGGAGAGGAGCACGACGGACTCATGCAGCGCGACGGCGTTGCCCGTCGCCCCGTGCGAGCGGACGTATCGCGATGAGAGGATCGATGCGTGTGACGGTGTCGTTAGAGGAAACTGGGCCACGCACTCGTCGAACACGATGGCGCCCTTGGCGAGCTCACGACTGACCGGGGAGGTCGGCTTCCCGTAGCCGGCGAGCTCCAGGTGATCGGCCCTGAGCGTGTCGATCGTGATGAGCACGACGTTGACGCCGGTCCCGCCTGCCTCGCTCGAGCCGCGCGGGCTCCGATCCGGTGCGGCAGGTCCGAGGAACAGGACGAGAAGCACGATCGCGGCGGCGAGCTTCGCGAACGTCCAGTTGCGCGCCCAGCGCGACGCAAGGTACCGCTCCACGCGGTCGGCCCGGGCGATCCATCGCGTGACCAGCGCGGCGATGAGGCCGACCACGACAGCCATAAGCAGCATCAGGAGCGTCTCGGGGAGGCAGTACCGACGGAAGACGGCAAGATCCGGAGGGGCGAGTCGAACCCACCACGCGCCGAGGATGAATGTGAAGAGGCCCGAGATGATCCCGAAGGCCGTCGAGAAAGGTCTTCCGATAGCGGCCGGCGCGCCGGAGCGATCTCGCCGAGCGATCGAGATGATCAGACCGATGAGTGCACCGAAGGCCCCCGCGATGACCGCATAGAGCGAGACGGCACAGAGCAGGAAGAGGATCGACCAACCGGGTGTCGTCGCGAGGTTGCCGCCCTCGAGCAGCATCCCCGCCTCCGCGAGCCCGGCCAGGGTTCCCAGGAACACGCCCGCGTAGAGCCCACCCAGAATGGCAGCGCCGCGCTTGTGCATGGTCCCTCACAGGTCTGATTGGGTCCCGAACGACGTGTGACCCATGATAGCCCACGGTCGCCCGCCGCGCAAGACGGACTGACCGCGGGGCGTTCTACAGCAGCCTGACCCGGTGGCGTACGAGTGCGCGGCCCTTCCAGCTCGTCCGGCCGGCCATCGTCAGAACCATGGACCAGAGGCCGAGACCGGATGAGACCGTCATCGTCACGGGGTAGAGCAGGAAGAGATGTCTCGGCATCCTCGTCCTGACCGCGATGAGAAGCCAGATCGCGGCGGAGAGCACGACGGTCGCCGCGGCCGACCAGAACTCCGGCGGGTTTTCCTCGCCGGGCCCCAGCGCGACCACCGTGGCCAGCGGGTGCCACGTGATCACCAGAAGCCAGCACCAGACGAAGAGCGCGACGAGCACGCGGTAGTCGAACAACGCGAAGTAGTTCTTGCTGAACCCGCGCGCGGCGTCCAGGAACCCCTGGTACATCCGCGACGAGACGCACTCGGTCGCGTTCACGAGCCTCCATCTGTACCCCGACCCCTTGACGAGCCGGCAGAGTGCGAGATCCTCGGCGGCCTCGTCACGGACGGCCCTGTGGCCGCCGACCGCCTCGTAGACCGAACGCGAGAAGAGCATGAACTTCCCGTTGGCGGCCGCGAACGCGCGGCAGCGGGGCAGCGCGTAGGCGACCGCGAGAGGGAGGATCGCCATGACCGACCAGATCACGAAGGGGACCGTGATGCGCTCGCC
>CAZAQL010000027.1:0-3715 GCA_964487295.1 uncultured bacterium
CCCGGTCCCGCGCATGAGCTGCATGTAATCGACGATGAGAAGGCCGACGTCGACCTCGGCCTTCAGGCGCCTCGCCTTCGAACGCATCTCGAGGACCGTCATGGCGGGCGTGTCGTCGATGTAGATGGCCGCATCCGAAAGCTGTCCTGCGGCCGTCGTCAGGCTCGACCAGTGACGGTCGGCCAGGTACCCCGTGCGGAGCTTGTGCGCGTCGACCCTGGCCTCGCTGCAGAGCATGCGCTGGACGAGCTGGTCCTTGCCCATCTCCAGACTGAAGATCGCGACGGGCGTACCGTGCGCTATCGCGGTGTTCGCCGTGATGTTCAGTGCGAAGGCGGTCTTGCCCATGGAGGGACGGCCGGCGATGATGATGAGGTCGGAGCGCTGAAACCCCGATGTCATCTTGTCGAGATCGTCGAAGCCGGAGCCGATGCCCGTGACGTGCTGCTTCTTGTCGTAGAGCTCCTGGATGACCTCGAAGCTGTGCTTGAGGATCTCGCGCATCGGCATGAAGTCCCGCCGGACCCTCGACTGCGCGATGTCGAAGATCATGTTCTCGGCGCGGTCGAGGATCTCGGCCGCGTCCCCGCCCGCGTCGTACGCCTCCTGCACGACCTCCGTCGCGACGTTGATGAGCCTCCGAAGCACGGCCTTCTCGAGCACGATCTTGGCGTGGTAGCGGACATTGGCGGCCGTGGGAACGCTTCCGAGGATCGTCGAGAGATAGGCCGCGCCTCCGACGTCGTCGAGCTCCTTCTTGCGCTTGAGCTCCTGCGTCAGCGTCACGAGGTCGACGGCCTCGCTCTTCGAGAACAGGTCCATGATCGCCCGGAAGATCCTCCGGTGCGCGTCGCGGTAGAACGCCTCCGCCGTCAGAAGCTCGGCGCCCGCGCCGATCGCCTCCTCGTCGAGCATCATGGCCCCGAGCACGGCGATCTCAGCCTCGGTCGCCTGCGGGGGCACCCGGTCACCGGCGGCCACCGTGGCCGGTCGTCTCACCCTCTCCTCCACTGTCGCCATGCTGCCTCCGTCCCGACCGCGATGCGGCCGCGTCGACCGGCCCGCCCTCGCCCCCGCCGCGACGGGGTCGGATCTTCGGGCGGTCGCTATCCCCGGTCGTACTCCTTCCGGATCCGCAGGAAGTCCTCCCACATCGGCCGCTTGTACTTCGGGTCCCTCAGTGCGGCCGCCGGATGGTACGTCGGAATGACCTTGATGTCACCGTGCTGGTAGACTTTGCCGCGCATGCTCGCCATCGACCCCTTCGTTCCCAGAAGGGTCTGGGTGGCGGGAAGGCCGAGCGTGCAGATGATCCTCGGCGCGATGAGCGCGATCTGCCGCGCGAGGAACGGGACGCACGCCTCGATCTCCGACGTGAGCGGCGTGCGGTTGTTGGGCGGCCTGCACTTGATGATGTTCGCAATGTAGACGGCGTCGCGTTCGAACTCCGCCGCGTCCAGGATCTTGTTGAGAAGCTCGCCGGCCCGCCCCACGAACGGAACGCCCTCGAGATCCTCGTTGCGCCCGGGTCCCTCGCCGATGAACATGAGATCGGCGCTCTCGCTTCCCGCCCCGAAGACGACATTGGTTCTCGTCGATGCCAGTTCGCAGGATTCGCAGGCGGAGGCGAGCTTCGACACGGAGGCGAGATCGGCGCACCTGTCCACGGCCGACTCCTCGACGAACATGTCGCGCGCATCCTCACGCGGTCCGAGCGCCAGCCGGATCTCGATCACGTCGACGTCCGGCAGCGCTGCGGCCTTCGCCCGGACCGAATCCGCGGCGGGTGCGTCGACCGCCGGCGTCGCGTCTGCGCGGACCGGCTCCGACCGGGCGGCGTCCGATTTGCGTGATGCCGCGCGCGCCACGGGCCGCCTCTCGCCTCTGGCCGTCTTCGCTGCCGAGCCCGCGCGGGGCTTCGTCCGGCGGCCGACCAGCGCGGCCGTCTCGGGGGAGACGACGAGCTCGTCCTCTCCCGCCTCGCGCATCTGTCGCAGATACCGGCGCGCCAGCTCCACGGCGCTCCCGGTGTTCGCCTCACGCTTCATCGTCGCGCCCCCAACCCAGTTCCTCGACGGCCGTCGTCAGCACAAGATCCGCGAGCGCCGTCTTCGTCAGGAGCCCCGGAGCCAGCTCGCTCCCGGAGCGCGTGACGATCGTCGCGACATTGGTCTCCACATCAAAGCCCGCTCCCTCGTCGTTCGGGTTGTTGATCACGACGATGTCGAGCCCTTTCGCGTCCAGCTTCCTTCGTCCCTCGGCGGCGGCGTCGCGCGTCTCGAGCGCGAACCCCACGACGCCCTGGCCCGATCTCTTGACGGCTGCGAACTCCGTGAGGATGTCGGGCGTGCGGTCGAGCGTGAGCGTCAGGAACTCGGCCGTCTTCTTGAGCTTCTCGGGAGCGGGGTCCCGCGGCGCGTAGTCGGCGGGGGCGGCCGCCATGATGAGAAGGTCTCCGCCCTCCATGGAGTCCAGCACGGCGTCCCGCATCTCGCGGGTCGTCTCCACGAGCGTGAGCGCCACACCGTCCGGTCTCGGAAGAGCCGTCGGCCCGCTGATGAGCGTCACCGAGGCGCCCCTCGCGAGGGCGCGCTCGGCCAGCGCGTATCCCATCCGTCCGCTTGAACGGTTGCCGACGAACCGTACGGGGTCGATCGCCTCACGCGTCGGTCCCGCCGTCACGACGACGGACCGTCCCTCGAGGTCCTGCGGCGGGGCGAGCATCTCGAGAACTGCATCCACGATGTGGTCGGGATCGGCGAGACGTCCCGTTCCGACCGCTCCGCTCGCCAGGCGACCCGTCTCCGCCTCGATGATGACCACGCCGCGCGAGCGGAGCACTTCGATGTTCCGCACGACGGCGTCGGACTCCATCATGTGCACGTTCATCGCGGGCGCGACGACGATCGGGCACGTCATCGCCATGAGCTCCGTGGAGAGAAAGTCGTCCGCCACGCCGTTCGCGATCTTGCCGATGATGTTCGCGGACGCGGGGGCGATGACGGCGAGGTCCGCAGCCTCGGCCAGGTGGATGTGACGCAGGCGATCGCCTCCGGCCGGCGCGGCGCCCGTCGGCCGTGCGCTCTCGCCGCCGGAGAGCGCCTCATGCGCGGAGCGCACGCCGCGCTTCCTCTCGGGGAACATCTCCACGATGACCTCATTGCCCGAGAGCGTCTCGAAGGTCAGCGGCGCGATGAAGCGCGTCGCGTTCTCCGTCATCGCGACGACGACGTTCGCTCCTGCGGCGACGAGCCGAGTCACGATGTGCGGCGACTTGAACGCGGCTATGCTGCCGGTCACTCCCAGGACGACGGTCTTGCCGCTCAGTGGCGTTCCCATGCGAGCTGCTACTCCTTGCTCTCCTCCCCCGTGTCCACGACCCGGTGCTCCTCGGCGATGTCGAACTCGACGTCGCCGTCCTGGACCATCCTGAGCGCCAGCGAGGTCACCTTTGCGTCGGGGTCGGGACGGTCGTCCGGCGCCATGGCGTGGAGCCTCCTGGCGACCTTCGCCGCCAGGATGGCGGCCAGGTACTCGTTCTTCACTGTCTTCAGGATCTGGCGCTTCTTGAGTGGGTCCATCTCGATCTCCTGTCTCAGGGTCGCTTCCGTCCATCGGGTCACGCCGGGAACGCTTCCGTTCGTCGGGTCACGCCGGGGACGCTTCCGTCCATCGGGTCACGCCGGTGTACCGTCCCGGGCCGCGCGCTCCCGCT
>CAZAQL010000027.1:3815-26675 GCA_964487295.1 uncultured bacterium
CGCTTCCGTCCATCGGGTCACGCCGGTGTACCGTCCCGGGCCGCGCGCTCCCGCTCGATGATGCCTCGGACCTCCTCGATCGCCCGAGAGAGGTCGTCGTTCGTCACGCCGTGGTCGTACCGCCCGGATGCTTCGAGCTCGTCGTGCGCGTTCCGCAACCGGCGCTCGATCACCTCCGAGCTGTCCGTGGCCCGCCCTCGCAGACGCTCCTCGAGCTCACCGTGCGACGGAGGGTGGATGAAGATGAGCAGAGCCTGCGGGAACGCATCGCGCATCTGCATGCCGCCCTGGACGTCGAGGTCCATGATGACGTCGAGCCCCCGACCGGTCGTCTCACGGATGACGCTCTTCCGTGTCCCATAGCTGTGACCGTGAACGCAGGCCCACTCGGCAAGCTCCCCGGCGGCGACAAGGTCCGCGAACTCGTCCTCGGAGACGAACTCGTAGTGCTCTCCGTCCGTCTCGCCGGGCCTCGGCGGGCGCGTGGTCACCGAGACCGAGTACGCCAGGAGCGGGTCGCTCTCGAGCAGGCTCCGCGTGATGGTCGTCTTGCCGACTCCGGACGGGCCGGATATCACGATAGGAAACGCGTTGCGCACGCGACCTCTCCGGTGGGGTTCAGCGTCAGTCACCGTTCTGCGGGTCTCGGCCCTCGAAGCGCTGCGTGATCGTCTCCGCCGCGATGGCCGAGAGGATGACGTGATCGCTGTCCGTCACGATGACGGCGCGCGTCCGCCTTCCCTGAGTCGCGTCCACGAGCTTGCCGCTCTCCCGGGCGTAGTCCTTGAGCCGCTTGACCGGCGCCGAGCCCGGCGTCACGATGGCGACGACGCGCTCGCGCGCGACGACGTTGCCGAATCCGATATTGAGAAGAGCGCTCACTCCCGCGACCTCCCACGGACCGTCCCCGGTCACTCCACGTTCTGGACCTGCTCCCGCAGCTTCTCGATCTCCTCCTTCAGAGACAGATCGAGCTTCGCGACGTCGAGGTCGACGTTCTTCGAGCCGATCGTGTTCGCCTCACGGTGCATCTCCTGCACGAGGAAATTGAGACGCTTGCCCGACGCCCCATCCCCCTTGATGGTCGTCCTCGTGTGCTCGATGTGCGCGCGAAGCCGGACGATCTCCTCGGTGAAGTCGGCGCGCTCGGCAGCGGACGCGAGCTCCTGCGCGAGCCGGGACTGGTCCACCTCGATGCCGTCGCCCATGAACGCCTCAACACGTTCCTTCATCTTCGCCCTCAGGGCCACAGCAGCGCGCGGAGCGGCCTCCTCGATGCCCGCGACGAGCGACTCGACGAGATCGAGCCTCTCCTCGAGTTCGACGGCGAGCTTGCCGCCCTCCTCCTCGCGCATCGCCACGAGATCGTCCATCGCCGTGTCGAGCGCCGGTTCGACGGCGGCCCAGAGCGCGTCCGCCTCGGGGTCCTCATCGGTCTGATCGAACAGCTGTGGGAAACGCGTCAGGACGGCGAGGTCGATGTCGCCGGAGAGCCCGAGCTCGGCGGCGAGCGATCGAAGCTCGTCCACGAGTCTCGATGCGGCGGCACGGTTGATCCCGGGCGCCGCCGCGTCGCCCTCCTCGCGCCACTCCATGTAGACGGTCACGCGGCCTCGGTCGAGGCGCGCCTCCAGATGCCGCCTGATCCTGTCCTCGATGCGCATGAAGAGCCTGGGCGCCTTGATCTGCACGTCGAGAAAGCGCTGATTGACGGAACGGACCTCGGCGCGGACGCACCGTCCGTCCATCGTCCGCTCAGCGCTGCCGTAACCGGTCATGCTTCGCAGCACGGGCGTTGACCTCCTTGTTTCCGGGTTGACCCGATACTATACCGGTTGACCGCCCGGGAGTCAACGATTGCCCCGCTGGACGGGGCGTTCGGGGCCGGCGCGCCCGAGTCGTTGCGGGGGGAGCGCCGCTGCGATAGACTGCGTGGAGATCGCCCTTCGGACGCCGGTGTTCGGAGGGCGCGGAAGAGGCGGCCGCGGCAGCGCGGCCCCGAGGAGACAGCCATGGACGCGTCCACCACCGCCCGGCTTGCCGGAGAGCTCGAGCCGCGCGTCGTCGGAGGCAGGATCCGCGACGTCGTCCCCGTCGGTCCCTCCGCGATGGCTCTCGACATCGAGCATCCCGACGGGCACCGCGACCATCTTGTCGTCGCCGTCGACCGGGCGCTCCCGTTGGTCTGTGTCGCAGACGAGCCACCAGGGGCCGGCCCCGGCTCGGTCGATCATCATCTTGTCCGGGAACTCGTCGGCGGCGCCGTCCGCGCGCTCAGAGCCCTGCCCGACGAACCCGTCATCGAGCTCGACGTCGAGCGCACGAACCCCGCCGGGATCTCGACGCTCAGGACGGCCACCGTCGCGCTCGGCAACCGTCCCGGCATCACGGTCGGCCCCTCCCGGCGGGAACGCCGCGACGCCTCGGACGCGGAACGGGACGGCGCGATCATCGTCACCGAGTGGACGGACGGCGCCGGGCGCACGCGCGCGCGCCTCTCGTCGGAGGGAACCAGCCGAGGAGACCCGAACCGTCGAAGCACCTCATTCGACTCGGCGAACGCCGCCGCGCTGCACGCTTTCGAAGCGGTCTTCGCCGGTCTCGGCCCCTCACGCCGGCGAAACGCGCTCCGCAAGACCATCACGACGAACCTCCGGCGGAAGCGGCGGGCGATCACGAAGGTCGAGAGTGAGATCGCGGACGCAGCGCGGGCGGACGAATACCGCGCCAAGGGGCAGCTCATCCTCGCGAGGAAGCGGGACATCCGGGCGGGGTCGCCGGTCGCCAGGCTGCTCGACTACGACGGCTCGACACACGTCCAGGTGGAGCTGAACCCGGAGTTGAGCCCGCAGGAGAACGCCGAGACCTACTTCCGCAAGGCGAGGAAGGCCGAGAAGCGCGGTCGGCGCGCGCCCGAGCGCCTGGGATCGCTCGAGGAGGAGATCGCGCGGCTCGAACGAGCGCTCGACTCAATTGCCTCCGCGAGCGACCAGGAACTCGACCGGCTCGAGGAGAGGTTCTCGCCGACCCTGAAGGCGCGTGGCCGACGCGCCCGCGACGGCGGTCGCGCGCACTACCGCACGTACCGCGTGAGCGGCGGGTGGGAGGTTCTGGTCGGGAAGTCGAATCGTGACAACGACGTGCTCACGCACAAGGTCGCCCGCCCGGGCGACCTCTGGTTCCACGCCCGCCAGGCCGCCGGATCGCACGTCGTCCTGCGCATCCCCGACGGCGACCGCCGTCCTGACAAGCAGGCCATTCTCGAGACCGCGGCCATCGCGGCTTACCACAGCAAGGCGGGACGGTCCTCGAAGGTCTCCGTCAGTTACACTGAGAAGCGTCACGTGCGCAAGCCGCGGGGCTCGAAGCCCGGGCTCGCGGTCATCAGCAGGGAGAGGTCCGTGATGGTCCGACCCGCGGTGCCGGAGACGGACGCATCGTAAGAGACCGGTCGATGTAGATCCGGTGCCAGAGTTCGATCGTGAGCAGCGCGACGAGCAGCCCGCCCGAAGCCCCGTAGTAGCGAACACCGTCCCGGTAGAACCGGTCGAGAAGCCGCCGGATCGCCTTCGGCGTGAAGTACCCGCGCTCCAGGAACGAGCGGCTCGTGAGCGTGTCCGTCACGAACTCCCGGAGAGGACCGCAGAGCCACTCGTCACGGGGGATGGCGAATCCTCGCTTCCCCCGCTCGAAGGCTCCCGGGTGAAACGCCGGCTTCACCATCCTGCGGAGGATGTGCTTCTGGGAGGCGCCGTCGATCCGGTCGCGGACGGGAAGCCTCCGAACGAACGCGGCGAGCTCCCGGTCGAGGAACGGCATCCGGCACTCGAGTCCGGAACGGCTGCACGCGCGCTCGACCTTCGGGATGAGGCAGTCCTGCAGGTAGAAGTGAACGTCGAAGTGGAGACACTGCTCCAGCGGGTGGCGACCCTCGGCGCGCGCCATCACGGGATCGACGTTCCGCATCGCCGGGCGGCCCCGGACCGCCCTCCTGAACCCCGCCGAGTAGAGGTCGCGCTGAACCAGCAGCGGCGCGATGCGAGGCTCGCACCCGAGTTCGCCGATCGTCAGCGAGTCGCGGTAGAGCTTCCTCAGAGCCTTCGAGGGAAGCCCCTCGCCCGCCGCGCGCAGAGGAAGCGACCGGACCAGTCCCGCGAAGCCGATGCTCCGAAGCAGACCGTGGGTCTGCCGTCCGGAAGCATGCTGCGCCATCGCAACCGCGTGCCGGCGGCTCCCACCGAGCAGCTGGTCCGGACCGTCACCCGTCAGGACGGTATCCACGCGGCGCGACGCCAGCTCGCCCGCCGCCAGTGTGGGGATCGCTGAGGTGTCCTCGAAGGGCGCATCGAAGAGAACGACGAGCCGCTCGAAGAGCTCGGGAGTCGCCTCGTGTGCCCGGATGCGCTCGCTGATGTGCTCCATGCCCAGATGTCTGGCCGCAGCCTCGGCGTCGGGGAGTTCGTCGAACCCCTCCTCCTCGAACCCGATCGAGATCGCGGGGGCGCCGCCGCCCGTCACCTGTGTCAACAGCAGGCAGACGGCGGCCGAATCGAGCCCGCCGCTCAGGTAGGCCCCGACGCGGCCGCCCCTCCGGGCCCGCTTCTCGACGGATCTCTCGAGCAGCTCCATGAAGCGCTTCCCACGCTCCTCGTCCGACCCTCCGTCCGCCGCACCTCCCGCACCCTCCCGTTCGTCCTCGAACGCGAACCGCCAGAAGACGTGCTCCGTGCCGTGGCCGGGCACGACGACGGTCCCGGGCGTGACCGTGAACACGTCCGCGAACATCGTTTCTGGATGGGGAACGTAGCCGAACGCGACGATGTCGCCGATGGCGGGCTCGTTGACTCGCGGGCGCCCGGGCAGCGCCTCGAGGACCGCCTTGACCTCTGAAGCAAAGTAGCACACGCCGTCACGAACCGCGTAGCAGAGCGGCCGCGTCCCGAACGCGTCTCGCGCAAGGAGGAGTCGGCCGCTCCCCTCATCGTAGCAGGCAACCGCGAACTCACCGTCGAGCTCGTCGGCGAGCCCGATCCCGCGACGCGAGTGCAGCTCCGCGATGACCTCTGACTCGCCGCGGACTCCATCGTCGAAGAGGATGCCGTCGACCCCACAGAGCGTGCCGCTCTCCGAGAGCCCGACCGCCCGACACGCCCGCCCCTCGTCGTGCCGCAGAACGGCCATCGAAGCGCCCCGGGAGGAGACGATCTCGAGGAAGGCCCCCCGATAGCCGATGACGTCGGCCATGCGGCGCGCGAGCTCCGCGTGGTCGACCGTGCGGTCGGGGTTGAGACAGGCTACGCCGAGAAGTGCGCTCATGGGCGAACCACCGAGGGATGTGCGTCATCCGGGACAGGGAAGGGTCCCTTTGCTATCGCTTCCGAGCCGCGTACCAGAGCCACGGGCTCGTCGTGTTCGTGACCGTGACGTCGAGCCGTTCGCCCGCGAGATCGTAGACCTCGAGGAACTCGAAGCCGCAGTTGACGAGCTGCGCGAGCTGATGCTGCACCGTGATGTAGTAGGTCAGAAGTCCCCAGTTGTGGGCGGGATCGTTGATGATGCGGTAGATCTCCTCGGTGCGCTCGTACTGCCTGTTGATGCGCCTGTTCCTCGTGCACCGGCGGTAGCGGACCAGGCTTCTGGCCGTGGCGCAGATGTCGCAGGAGATCCGGAAGCGCGGCTTGCGCTCCGCCCCCGGGAAGTCGCGGTTGTGCGTGGAGAAGATGAGCAATCCGCCGGGACGAAGCACTCTGTGCATCTCCTCGAACGCTCTGAGACGGTCGTCGTGAACGAGCGAATCGAGACCGTTGTTCGAGAAGAACACGACGTCGAACAGCCCGTCTGTGAAGCGGCTCATGTCGCGCACGTCGCCGACAGAGCAATCGACGCCCGGGACCCGCTCGCGGCACAGCTCGACCATCCGCTCCGCGTAGTCGATCGCGCGGTAGTCCCCCGCCCATCGGCTGAGGAAGACCGCGGTCCGGCCGGCCCCGCACCCGATATCGAGCACGCCGGCTCCCCGGATCTCGTCGGCGTACTTGAAGTAGAGCAGGACCTCCGGGATCTGGAGGTTGCTCCTCAGGTACGTCGTCGCCACGCGGTCGGCCGTGTAGCAGCGCTGGTTGACCTCGTCCTGCCGACTCATCGAACACCCTCCCCGACACGGTGGTATCCGCGTCACGGGGTGCATAGGCGATGCCCAAATGGGCCATGACGCCGGGAAAAGCGGTGCTGCCGGCTAGAGGAAGCGTTCGAAGCGATCGCTCGCGGCCCCGCATATGGGACACTTCCCCGGAGCCTCGTCGCGCGCGCACAGGTAGCCGCAGACGCGGCAGCGGAGCACGGGATACGGCAGATCCCCGCTCTCCTCCCCGATCGCCGCCCTGCCGCCGGGCGTGCCGTCCGCCCGGGTGCGCTCGCTCGAGGGCGGCCGACGCTCGGGGATGGACCGCGTCTCGGCGCGCCCCTCGACGACGTCGTCACTCACGTAGAGCGCGCAATAGCAATTGCCGTACTCGGAAAGGTCCGGATCTCGATAGTCGCACGGACAGATGATGTCGAGATCCTCGGACCGCTCACCCGAAGCGAGCCGGCACGGACAGGCACGGTATCCGAACCGCTTCTCGTTGTAGACGAGCCCCTCCACGAGGTCCCGGGTGAACTCGCGGTCCGGATTCAGGTGGTACCCGTGCGCCTCCGCGTCTCTCTCGAGACGGTCGTAGAGCTGGTCGATCTCCTCAGGCGTGCATCGAATCTCATCGGTCACAGTTTCAGTAACTCCTTGATCCGGTCCGGCTGGTATCCCTTCACCACGGTCTTCTCGTCGATGACGAGCGTCGGGAAGGTGGCGTCCGGATTCCACTCTCTCACGAGCTTGAGCGCAGCGGCACGCTCCTCGCCGTGGAGCAGGTCGAGGTACGTGTACGTGAAGGCCACGCCGGCATCCTCAAGGTAGCGTCTGGTCTTCCGGCACCACACGCATGTCGAGAGCCCGAAGAACTGAACGTTGTGATCCCTGCGCGGCCCATCCACGCTGCCTATGGCATCAGACATCACGCGCCCCTTCCGATCGGTTGAGCGAACCCTCGATGGAGCGGATCCTCCTCCCCAGCTCGTTCAGCCTGAACTCGATCGAGTTGAGGATCCAGAACTGGAAGTGCTCCACCTTGGACTGCTTGTGGATCATCCATATGATCTTCACGGAGACGAGGAGGACGCCCAGTTCGAGCGAGAAGAGCGTGGGGATCGGCAGGTCGACGTGCACGATGTGCCGCAGCAGATCGACCGTGAAGAGCCCAAGGATCAAGACGATGAACACGACGTTGAGCACCGTGTCGCGGCGGTTGGACTTCGTGCCACCGATCTGGCCGACGATTCGCTTGATCTGCTCCTTCTCGTGCCTGAACTGCTCGAGTTCCTCCTGAAGCGCACGCGTGTCGGACGTCGTCCCCGTGTCGCCCATCACACCTCCTGATCGTCATCCTGTGCGTTCTGATGCGCCCGGACGGGTTGAGGTCCGCGGGCATCCGCTTCGTGTTCCGCGGGATCCTTGCTCCTCGCACCCGCTGCCGCGTCGTGTTCCGCGGGATCCTTGCTCCTCGCACCCGCCGCCTCCGCGACCGCGTCGGCGATCGGCGCCGGCCACATGGGGGCGTACGCGCTGCGCGCGTCGCGGCGACGCTCGAAGCGAAGACCCGACCACTCGGCTCCTAGCGAGCAGACGCGGGAGTCCATCATCCCGAGCCTGAGCCCGATCTTTTGAACGACGTCGAAGCACAGATCGGTCTCGCGCTCCGAGGCTCGCTTCGGCCACGCCACCCACAGGTGGCCGGACTCCGTGAGGCGACCCGAAACGTGTGGCATGTCGAATCGCAGGTCCGCCGCGCGCTGAGAGAAGATGATCGCCATGTCGAGATTGCGGGCGCGACCGGGCACGACCTCCACGCCGTCGGGAAGCTCCCCGAGCGTGGAGCGGAAGCCCTCCGGCTCGTCACACAGCTGGATGCGGTTGCCGGGAGCGATGCCGAGCTTCCTCGCCAGCGCTGTCTTCGAGTCGTCGCTCAAGAACCCTCCTTCTCTCACCGATGCACAGCACACGCCGGGGCGCCTGCGCGCCGTCTGCGAGAGCATCCCACGGGAGTGGGCATTCGGCAAGGTTTTCCTGCGACTTCCGCAGTCCCGGCGGTGCCCATCCAGCCGTGCGTCGCCCCGTCCCGATCCTTACCCATCCAGCCGTGCGTCGCCCCGTCCCGATCCTTACCCATCCAGCCGTCCGGCTCCACGCCCGGCTCCACGCCCGTCCGCCGTGCGTCGCCGCGACGGCGTCTGGTTCTTGATGAGGCAAGCCTGCTGTGGTATAATGAGTAGGTGGCCATGTTCGTGGCCTCCCCCCCTGGCGCGCCGCACGGGCGGCGCGAGCCATGTGCGTTCCTTTGCAGACACGCGAGGTCGTTTCTCATCACGACAAGGAGCCCGCAATGTTGCTGAGAGCCCTGGTCGCAGGAGCCGTTCTTCTCGTTCTCGCCCTCGCCACGACGGCGATCGCAGACCCGCCCGCGGAGTACGACCTCCGCGATGTCGGCGGCGAGAACTTCGTCACGTCCGTCAAGAGCCAGTCCGGCGGGACCTGCTGGACGCACGGCGCGATGGCCGCCATCGAGAGCAACCTCCTGATGACGGGCGTCTGGACCGCGGCCGGCGAGTCCGGCGAGCCCAACCTCGCCGAGTACCACCTCGACTGGTGGAACGGGTTCAACATGGAGTACAACCAGGACATCTACCCGGACGCCGGCGGTCTCGAGGTGCACCAGGGAGGCGACTACCGCGTCACGACCGCGTACCTGTCGCGCGGCGAGGGAGCCGTGCGCGACGTGGACGGGCAGTCGTACAGCTCGCCCCCGCTCCGGTACGACCCGAGCTATCACTACTACTACCCCCGCGACGTCGAGTGGCACGTTGCCGGCCCCAACCTCGAGAACATCGACACGATCAAGCAGGCCATCATGGACTACGGGGCCATCGGCACGTGCATGTGCTACGACTCGCAGTTCATCTCGAACTACATCCACTACCAGCCGACCTCGAGCGTCCTCGAGCCGAACCACGCTATCGCCATCGTGGGCTGGGACGATACGAAGAGCACGCAGGGCCCGGGGCCCGGCGCGTGGCTCTGTAAGAACAGCTGGGGCTCGGGCTGGGGCTACAGCGGGTACTTCTGGATCTCCTACTACGACAAGCACGCGTGCCAGAACGAGGAGATGGGCGCCATCGTCTTCCGTAATGTGGAGCCGATGCAGTACGAGCACGTCTACTACCACGACTACCACGGCTGGCGCGACACGCTGACGGTCGCCACCGAGGCGATGAACGCCTATACGGTCGAGAACGATGAGCTCCTGAAGGCCGTGAGCTTCTTCACGGCCGTCGAGAACGTCGACTACACCGTGCGCGTCTACGACACGTTCTCGGGCGGCGAGCTCTCCGACCTGATGGCCGAGGAGACGGGTAGCTACGAGTACGCCGGGTTCCACACCGTCGATCTCGACCCGACGGCGAATCTGACCTCCGGCAACGATTTCTACGTCTATCTCGAGCTCTCCCAGGGCGGTCATCCGTACGACCGGACGTCGGACGTCCCGGTGCTCCTGGGCGCCGACTACAGGACGATCGTGGAGTCGGCGGCGGGCCCCGGAGAGAGCTACTACCGGAGCGGCGGCGCCTGGCTCGACTTCTACGACTTCGACGACGGACAGTGGAGCCAGACGGGCAACTTCTGCATCAAGGCGCTGACCATAGACGCCGGGCTCTCCGTCGAGCCCGAGACGAGCTTCAAGTCCGAGGGGCCGAGCGGCGGGCCGTTCGTCCCGGTGAGTGAGGACTACGTCATCGAGTACCGCGGCGACGCTCCGATCAGCTACGAGGTCGACGTGGTGCCTTCCGTCAACTGGATCACGCTGTCGGGCGACACGGGCGGAACCCTCTCACCGGACACCCCGGCGACGGTGACCGTCACCATCAATGCGAACGCGTCCGGCCTGCCGGACGGCGCACACGTCGCGACCCTCTCCTTCAGCAATCTCTCGAACGGTCTCGGCGACTCGACCCGCGACGTCGTGCTCGCCGTGGGGACCAGATAGATGCAGGAGGAGTGGACGCTCGACGCCGACCCCGGCTGGACGACCGAGGACGACTGGGCGTTCGGACAGCCCACCGGCGGCGGCGGGCAGTACGGGTATTCGGACCCGACGTCAGGCTACACTGGCGACAACGTCTACGGGTACAACCTGAGCGGCGACTACCCGAACAACCTCGGCGAGTCACACCTCACGTCCGACGCGATCGACTGCAGTGATCTCTACAACGTGCATCTGAGGTTCCAGCGGTGGCTGGGCGTCGAGACGCCCGAGTACGACCACGCATACATCCGCGTGAGCGCCGACGGCGTCTCGTGGACGACGGTCTGGGAGAACGAGGAGGAGATCACCGACAACGCCTGGACGCAGATGGAGGTCGACATCTCCTCGGTCGCGGATGACCAGGAGACCGTCTACGTGCGGTGGACAATGGGCACGACGGACGGCGGCTGGCAGTACTGCGGCTGGAACATCGATGACATCGAGCTCTGGGGCATCGCCGCGGAGCAGTCCGACGTCGACGAACCGGAGATCATCCGGGACGTGAGACTCGACCCGGTGCGTCCGAATCCGTTCAACCCGACGGCCACGATCTCGTTCTCGCTGCCGCAGCCGGCCGAGGTCGAGCTCGCGGTCTACGACGTGCGCGGCAGGCTCGTAGCCGTGCTCGAGAGCGGCCGCCACGATGCAGGACCGCACACGACGGTCTGGCACGGCCGCGATGCTTCCGGTGCGCAGGTCGGCTCGGGCGTCTACTTCGTCCGGCTCGTGGCCGACGAGACCCTCGCGACCAGGAAGATGGTGCTGGTCAAGTAGCCCGCAGGCACATCTGCCGAACGCCGGCACGCGACGCACGCGAAGGCCCCGTGGGACCCACGGGGCCTTCGTTATCGTTTGCGTCAGTAGCCTCGGCATCTGGCGAGGACGGTGCGGCAGTCAGGTCGCGACAAGCGAATGGAGTGTCGCCACATCATCGAACGAGTACGAGCTTGCGCGCCTCGGCACCCTGGGGGGCAATCACCCTGACGAAGTACACGCCGGCCGCGACTGCATTGCCCCAATCGTCCTTGCCACCCCACGCGACTTCGTACGTCCCCGGTGGAAGCTCCTCTGCCCCAAGGTCTCGGACGACTCTTCCGGCAAGATTGTAGACCTTGACACCGGTCAGCCCACCAGGATGAGGAACCGTGAACCTCAGCGTCGCCTTCGTACTGACCGGGTTAGGATACGCAGCGATGCTCACCCTCGATGGATGCGCCACATCCCCGCCCAGAGCGGGAGGGACGTCAATGTGCACGTACCTTCCTGTCCCTTCCATGACGTAGAAGCGCTCCGTGCGGGGAGCCTGCTCAGGCGATACGAACGCGAGGTCAATCATCTCACCCTTCGAGAGGGTCGCATACATGCCATCCACGGTGTCCAGGAGTCCACTGACATCCCCATCGCTGGAGTGCGTCGCGCTGTGCGGCTCGCAGGTCGAGATGCTCGCGTTCACGGAGGAGTGCGTCGCGAAGAACAGTCGGTCGAGGTGGAAGTCCACGGGAGTCCACAGCCTCACGGTGATCGTCCCATCCTCCGAGACTGCATCAGCTGGCACGTCCAGGAACCGAGTGCAGGAGTTCTCACGATAGCACAGGGTCGTGATGTCGATCAGACCTGGCAGAGCAGGTAGGGCGAAGCCACTCCCCGGAGGGTCTATCTTGTGGCCAGGATTGCCGTCTGTCCCAACTCCACCTCCAGCCCGCCCTGGGAGCCGGAACCTCGCTGTGATCCACTCGTCAGCAGTGATGGTCGCCTCGTTGCCGTCGTCATGGAGAACCATATCGAGGATGTCGTTCCCGTCCCGATCCGTACATGACAGCGGAGCGGCCGGAGAATCGTAGGCGACCGGCACGCCGTCGGGCGACATCGCCACCGAGCGCCCTGGCTCCAAGTCAACAACGTGGAGGCTCGCGGCGTCCATATACGAGACGTCGTCTTCGACTTCACTGATGCGTATGTGGCAGAGCCCGTCGTCGGATGGAGTCGTACGGAGAACGCACAGATCGATCCTGTCTTCCCCCATGGTCGCCCCAGCCAGGATGTTGTTGTCAGCCACGTACTCCTCGCCGGACATCACTGACACATATGGGCAACCACCTCCGAGCTGCGTCCTCTGGAGGACGGTGAAGGAGTAGCTGAACGTCAGATCCTGCCGAGCCTGTGTGTTGCTGCCAAGAACGAGCCGAGGCATGCAGTTGTAGTTGTCCCGATCCAGGGTGCTGCAGGTGACAGGAAACGTGTCGAAGACCGTTGGCACGAGCGAGAGGACAAGCGTGACCGCCTCGTTGCCCCCAAGGCAGAAGTCGTGGATGTCCGCTACGACGCTGTCACCCGGGGCGAACTGCATCGTAGCCACTTGGGCGAGGGAGTCGCCGATCTCGAACACGTTCGTGTCGGCGTGACTGTACTTGAGAACGCTCACCCAAAGCTCGGTGCTGTCGCTCATCGAGTCCTCGTCCCAGTTCAGCTTCACTCGGAGGTAGCTATCGTCCATCGTGGCATCGTAGTAGTCCGTGTCAGCGACGAAGCTGATGTAGTACGAACCCCATAGCCGGACCTTGACTGGATCACAGTAGTCGTTGTCACAGTACTGGGTGTCACGCGGGTCATTCCAGCCGTCGGTGCATCCGGCGGCTGCATCGCTCCCGTTACCGGGCACATAGGTCCACGTGCTGTCATGGTCCGCATCCAGAACAAACATGGGTGGAATGGCAACTTCGAAGCAGTTGTGCTCACCACCTGTTCCCTTGTCGTACTTGCCGAAGAGCCCAAGCGACGACGTCGGCGAAACGGTGCTACCGAATGAGTACGCAGAGCTGTACGAGTCGCTGTCTACCCACTTCGCTACCGAGTAGTCGTGGAACACCTTCCGCACCCGGTACCCTCCGAGGTACTCGAGAGGATCACCACCGAGGCCCGCATACGCCACACTGTCGAGCACGGATGCGAGGCCGCACATGTCCCGCATGTACCTCCCGTCGGAGTCGCGTCGTGCCCGCAGCCATCTGTACAGCAGATCGTCCTCGTAGGAGCTCTCGGCGAATCGGTTCATCAGATACGCTGACCAGGCTGCCCAGTTCACGTAGCCCGTCCGGCAGTCCTGCTCATCGGTCCAGCCGTAGTCAACGCACGGCTCGACATTCAGAACATTGGCCATCGTCGTGCAACCAGCCGATTCGGTCGTCCGCACGAGACCTATGAGCGACTGCGCGTACGGTGTATCGCTTGAAATCGTTCCTCCTCCTCGCGGAATCGCTGCCATTGCGGCGGCACTCGCGAAGAACTCATTGAAGTTGCCGTGACCCAGCGCAATGCCATGCTCGCTTCTGTCGGAGTTCCACTGTACGTGCTGCATCTCATGCGCGGCACCGACCGCTGCGTCGACAGGCCAGTGCGTTGTGTCTCCACTCGCGTTCAGCTCACCGACAAGGACGTGGAACGAGTTCTCATGGTACTCGCCGTACGACGTGCCAGAGCGCGGGAGATCCTCTTCAACACTGGTGAAAGCCGAAGGACATTGCCCCCTGTGCGCATCCGTATCGGCAAGGGCAAGGTAGAAATCGATGTGGTCGCGGTTATCCACGCTTACTGTGGACGCAGGGCAGGACGGGAAGAGCTCGAAGTGAGGCGATGCTGTTGGGCTGTACGAAGCTGTGGCGCAGAAGTAGTTGACGATGAGCTCAAGATCTGTCTCATCGTGCCCTAGGAGGTTCGCCCCGCTGTTCCTATCGAGCATCCGGGCGATGCGCTTCAGTTCGATGTCGCTCACCTCGTTGACACCGGACAGAGATGCACTGACGAGGAAATCGACATCATCCTCGGGGCGATCATATCCATCGGGAAGTTCGCGATACTCGAACGTCGGTAAGACTGTATGCGTCGAGTCCCACAGGCACCAGTTCTTTGGCAGGGAGGATCCGGGCAGCGTGTCCGGGGGGTCACCTGCGAGACCCACCATCACAATACCTTCGATGGCTGCCGGCGAATCCTCGCAAGTGGCGACGCAGACCAAAGCGATGGCAAGCACTATGAAGAGTGCAGAGGGGCCCTGATGAACATGAGTCACCTCCAGCCTGGATTGGGAGAGACATCATGGTATGTGAGATCATCATGAGGCTATCTCAGTATCGTCACCTCCCGTCTATTACCCTGCACCGGGGTCCCGTTCATTCTGAGTTCAACGAGATAGACGCCACTCGCGACGCGCGCTCCTGTCGAATCCACACCATCCCAGCACAGTGCCGCGTTGGACGTTGTGTATGTGCCAGGTGGCCGGTACGGAGCAGAAATCGCTGCAACACGCTGTCCAGTGACGTTGTACACGACGGCCGAGGCTCTTCCCGCGATTGACTGCTCGTACCCGATGCATGCACCGCCGCTTGACGGGTTGGGGGAAACGAACGCGAGGCGCGCTGGCGTTGATATGTCTAGGGCGGATGTCCGGGCGGAGACCGGGCCAACGTAGAGCGAGCGACCCGGGCGTGCCCACTCGACCCAGAACAAGAGATCAGTCCCTGCAGGTGCGGTGGAGTCGTTCCATGTGTACGGAGCAGCGGCTACCGGATCGCCATTCAGGCGGATCGCTGATCCTGGCGGCTCATCCGGAAGGCCGCCGATCTCACCGGCAACGGCGCGCCAGACGTGGAAAGGTCCGTTCGTCGCCTCGCCTCCCGCATACCAGCGAAGCTGAACGCTGGAGCCGGACGGCGCCGCCTCCAGCACACCGAAGTCGACCGGCGTCGTGGTCAGAGAGCAGGTCGTCCCACGGATGTCCTCATCCCAAGGAGGCGCAATCTCCTCATAGCACACCCAAGCGGACCAGAGGCTCCCATCAGGACCGACGCCAGCGGTCGAGTACGCCGCCCTCTTGTTGTCTCCGCTCCCACCAATGATCTGCTCCGGCGCCCAACCGGTGCCCATCCAGCGAGAGGCGAGTGTCGACTTGCTGAAGAAGTCGTGGTAGTTCCCCGCGCTCCACGTCACGAAGATCTCGCCGCGCGGTCCGGCCGTGCACTCAGTGATGTAGTCGTAGTCGGCGCCTGTTGAGTCGGGGAGATTGACAAGCTGAGACGGCGTCCAAGCACCGTCCTCCAAACGGCTGTACTCGACCTCAACATTGGCCGCCATGTTGCCGGTCCACACGATCATCGGCACATCGCCATCGAAAACGATCTCCGTCCCTTCACAGTTGTTCAAGTCAGCATTGGCGGTATCCGCTTCCGCCCAACCGGACTCAGTCAGATGAGTAAAGATGATCGGGGGACTGTGACCAAGGTCAGGAACGAGCGAGAAGACGACCCACGGAGCCCCTGACGGATCTACCGCGATGTCAGGAAACATGCAGCTGTGGCCAGGCATATCGAATCCGTAGCGCCAGGCCTCGCTCCACTCGACCCCGTCCCAGTGGTAGATGAGAATCCCCTGCCCCGACACGCCCTCCGCCGACCCATCCGTGGCGACCCACACATCATTCGTACTCACTGCACGGATGTCGTAGTCGTCATACCGATCAGCGCCGGTCCGCACAGTGACGGGCTCCGTCCAGCCACCACGCGCCCAGTGCGAACACAAGAGCCGCTCGCCACCACTCCCCGCGCAGTACCAGATGACCCAAGGGACTCCGTCAGCCCCAATGGAAATCTCCGGATACCGATCTGCGCTCGCGTTCTCTGCATGAAGCGCTTCCTGGGGTGTCCACCCGGACCCGTCGTTCCTGGAGCAGAAGATGTCCTCGTCCCCCTCATCCAAATCGTATCCTGTCCAAACAAGCCATGCCGTTCCAGACGGATCCACATCAATCGAAGGCCCCTTGTCGTTGTACTCATCGTCGCCAGCGATGAAGACCTCGTCCCCGCAATCCAACGCATCCACCTTCCCAGTGAACAGCGCGCAGCTGGCTGCCAACAGGAAGCTGAACATCCAGAGTGGTACTCCGGTGCGAGCAGACCGCGCTCTGCGTGCCATGAGCTTCGCCTCTCACGTCTGAGTCAACAGGCAAACCTAGTAGAGAGCCACACTGAACGACTGCAAAGCAATTGTATGCTTCGCCCAATCATAGCACACGATCAGGTGCTCTGGAAGACTCATCTGCCGGACCGGATGTAGAGCAGCGCGTTCCCGTTCTTGCCTGATATCTCGATAGCGCCCGTCTCCCGGAGGCAGTAGGCCATCTTCTGCGCGACCCATCGTGGACGGTCGACGGCGTGGGCGAGCGCTGCGGTGTCGAACGGCTCCTCGAGATCATCGGGAACGTATGCCAGCGCGTCGGCCACGCTGGCGATCCGCTCGCGTCCGACCACCTCGAGCAGACGGCGCTCGTCGGTGACCCACCCCTTCTTTCGCCAGCCCTTCGTCCCGTCGTAGCTCCGCACCTCCTCCTCGTGCGTCAGCAGGAGCTCGAGTTCGAAGTTCGGGTGAAGCAGGAGCTTCGGGAGCCGGACGATCTCGGTGAACGCGTCGATCGGCGTGCAGTGCTTCGGGGAGCGTCGGCGGGTCTCCTTGTCGCGCTTCTTCCGAGGACGCTTGACGATCCACTTCTCAACCGGGAGCGGGTGGACAAGCCGGACGTGGTGATCGTCGAGCAGACGCGTGAGCTTGCGCCTGATGGAGGAGAACCCGACCGTCTGGATCTCGATGAGAAGGTCGCCGCGCACGATATCGATGGCGAAGCCGTCGACAGGGACCTCGAACCGGTCGCCCGGTTCGGCGTACCACTCCTTGAGTGACGCGTGGAGCGCCTGCTCGTTGAGTGTCCCGATGTGCGGCGACGTGGTCATTCGAACTCGATCTCCACAGTCGCGATCTCGTGCGCGCCCAGTGTCAGCGCTAGCTGGTAGCCGCTCCCGCCCCCGAGCTCGCTCTCACGCTCCTCGAGAAGATCCGTTCGCCACGCTCCGCGGGCGCGCCTCCCGAGCGTGAGCTCCTCCTCGACAGGCGACCCGGCAAGATTGCAGAGCCGCACGACGAGCGTGTCCCGGTCTGCGTGCCGCCTGATCGCAGAGACACGCACGGCCGGACTCGTGTGTGAGAGAAGGCTCGTTCCGCCCTCGAGCATCCCGTCCTCAACGCCCTGGCGTGTCAGCGGCTCGACCCGCCAGCGCTTCGAGAGCGACGGCAGTTCCGCCGCAATCGCGTCGCCCGCGAACGGGGCGACCGCGTAACGGAACGTGTGACGCCCCGGACACTGTGCCTCGGGCGTGAAGAGCGTCGGGCCCGCGTTCTGGCTGCGGCGCGTCGGGAAGTCGTCACGCGAGAGCCACCCGACCGCGCGGAGCAGCGTCAGCGAGAGCCGGACGCCTCCCTCACCGCGCGAGGCCTCGACCTCGGGAAGCCCGCGGTTCATGATCGCCAGCCCGCGCGTCCCGTCGGTGACCAGCGAGAATTCCTGCTGCGGGACCGTCTCGGGCGGCGGCTGCACCCAGTCGTCGTGCGGTTCGCGGTCGACGGGACGCTCGTTGAGCATGAAGTGCCCGTCCGAAACCACCGTGTCGGTCGCGATCCCGGTCGGGAACACGGCGCGGAGACGGTGGTCCTCTACGGCGTTGTCGAACTCGAGCGTGACACCGACCACCGGCACGCCCTTTGTCAGCGAGACGTTCACTCGTACACCGCACGCGACGCTCTCGTCTCTTCGCCGCGTTCGGTCCTCGGTGATGCGTGCCGGGAGCCTGAGCGAGAACGATGCATCGAGCGTGCCGGCGAGTCCGGTGTCCTCGACAACCCGGACCTCACCCGTCTCGGCAGCACCGAAGCCGCCCGCTCCCTCGGTCTCATTCGATCGAACGGTCAGGGTGTTCACCGCCGGCGAGTAGTCGTACTCGTCGCCGATGTCCTCGGTGTCCTCGAGCAGGTTGAGTCCGGCGTGGGTTGCGCCCGTCCTCAGGTCGGTCAGATCGAACGTCCCGTTCGGATGAAGGCGGACCTCCAGGAACTCGTTGCGGAGCGTGTCCCCCTCGACGGTCACGGTCCGTGCGGGTCGCGCGGCCTCACCTCCCGCGGGGCCCCCGTCGGTCAGGAAGAAGACCGCGTGCCCGAGCGCGGGAAGCTCGGCCTCGAACTCGATCGTCAGGAAGCAGTCGACCGTGCCCTTCTCGCTCTCCGGTCGCACGATCCGGTGCCCGAACCGCTCGCGGTAGATGTCGAACTGCTCCCGCTGCGCATCCTCCGAGAGGAGCCCGCGGTAGTCGACGCCCCAGAACCGTTCGACGTACTGCGTCTCGACGATCGAGAACGGCACCTCGCGGCGGTCCTCATTGAAGAGCTTGAGCCGCCCGGGCTCGGCCCCGAACGGCTGCAGGACGACCATCCGCCGGACGACCTCGGTCCGTCGCTCCGGCAGCGGATTCACGACGCAGATGGCCGTCTCCCGGTCGTCCTCCTCGCGCCGCGCGAAGCTCGGCACCAGCTCGTCGAGCGCGTTCGAGGCCAGCCGGTCGCCCGTCTCGAGCACGCCGCGGAACCGCGGCATCATGTCCCGGTGCACCTCGTCGGTGCTGCACCCGCAGATCGAGTCGTGCGGGTGGTTCTTGAGGAGGAGCTTCCACGCGTGTTCGATCTCGCTCACGTGCGCGTCGTACCCGTGCACGAGGCTCACGTACGCCATCAGCGGCTCGAGCACGTCGGCGAGCATCGTCTGCGCCGCGTCGTTCGCCTGCTTGAGATACATCCTCGCCGACCAGACGCCCGAGAGGATGTGCGAGTAGCGCCCGCCGAGAAGTTCGCCCGCGTGCCTCCTGGTCGCAAAGCCGCCGGAGCGCACGGCATCCACGAACTCGGCAAACCCTGCGTGCTCGAACTCGATGTCGGGGAACGCGCGGCGGAGCGCGGCGAGCACCTCGTCGAACCGCTGCTGCGCCGGGAAGTGATCGCAGCCGTTCGACAGCAGGCAGACGTCGCCGTTCGAACGTTCGTCCATCCGCTCGAAGAGCTCGCGCACCTTCGCGACCGCCAGGTCGAGATCGACCTCGCGCCGGGTGTGCGCGTGCCAGATCTCGGCGAACCCGAGGCCCGCCGCGTTGCAGTACCCGCCGAGCTGGTTGACTGCGATGACCTCGCTCCCGTCGGGGGCCGTCCACAGATACTCGAGCCCCAGATCCTCGAGCTCGTCACCGTTGCCGCGCCAGTAGATGAAGGAATCGATGCCGGCCCGCCGGAGGATCTGCGGCATCTGCGCGATGTGCCCGAAGGAGTCAGGGACGTAGCCGACCTTCTGAACAGGACCGAACCGCCTGGCGACGCGGTGGCCGATCTGGAGGTTCCTCACGTGCGCCTCGGCGCTCACAAGGAACTCGTCTGGAAGCTGATACCAGGGGCCGATGACGAGCGCGCCCGCCCGGACGAGCCTGCGCAGACGCTCCTCATCCTCCGGCCGCGCCTCGAGGTAGTCCTCGAGCACGACGGTCTGGCCGTCGAGCACGAAGCACCGGAAGTCGCCATCGCGCTCCAGCGCGTCGAGCACGCCGCCGACCACCCGCACGAGGTTCACGCGGAACTCGTGAAAGGTGAGGTACCACTCGCGGTCCCAGTGCGTGTGGGAGACGATGAACGCCTTGCGCGGGGGCATCAGGAGTCCTCTCGCTGCCGCATGCGTCGCGGCGCCGACTACTCGACGCGGCAGGCCTCGAGCAGTCTGCCGATCGTGGTCGTGGCGCGGCCGACGCAGGTGTCGGCCGCCCCGTAGTAGAGATGTGCCTCCGCATCGCCCGGCGCGAACCCCTCCGCGTCGAGGTCGCATGTCAGGCCAGTCGGGAAGACGACGTTCGGCACCTGTCCCGTCAACTCCCAGACTTCGCGGGGCTCCAGCACGTTGTCCCTCCCCCGCGCGACGACGCGCGTGGGATCGTCGAGATCGAGCAGCACGACGCCGGCCTGGTAGATCCAGGCGGTCGTCAGGTGCGTCGCGATCCCGTGGTACACGAGCAGCCACCCCTCGCGCGTCTTCACTGGCGGCGGCCCGGGACCCACGAGTTCGTCCCAGAGATGCCGGCGTCCGCCCATGACCGGGCCGTCGTCCCGCCAGGAGACGAGGTCGTCGGAGGTCGCCAGAACGATCGTCTCCCCGCTTGTCGCGGACCGCCCCGCAGACGCGCGGTTCGGTCTCACGAGCATCGCATAGCGCCCGCCCACACGCTCGGGGAAGAGCACGCCGTTGCGCACGTCGTCCCACGCGCCGGCCGTCCCCGCGCCGCCGTGCCCGTCCGCCCTTCCCTCGCCGACCGCGCCGACGAGCTCGAGCCGATTGAGATCCTTGGTGCGCGCGACCGCGAGCCGGCAGGTCGAGTCGACGTCGACCGCGAGCACGACGTGCCAGACATCGCCGACCCGCGTGATCCTCGGGTCGTACACGTGGTGGACCGGTTCGCCCATGCGATCGAAGCCGGCGAGCTCGACCAGCTCCGGACGTACGGAGAACCCGCTGCCGTTCGTGCCGGTCGTCTCCTCCGCGACCATGAGATGGGTCCGCCGGCCGCGCGTCTGCACGCGCAGGAGCAGAACGTCGCGCCCCTGAACGCGCGCCGCTCCGGGATTGAAGACCGACGTTGCGTCCACGACGGCCGGCGACACGTCGGGGATATCGTCGCGCGTCAGAACAGGACCCCGCGGGTCGCGCTTGAAGATCATCGTTCCTCCCCTTCGTGCCCCACCATGCCGTCGTCCTCCTCGTCGCGACGCATCACGCGGAGCCGCCTGAGCATCCTGCTGATGTCCCGGAACCCGCCGATGGAGAACCAGACCATCACAAAGATCGAGATGCCGACCTGGATGAAGAAGTAGACCCGCCAGAAACTCGCCCAGCGCTCGTCGGCGACGTCGTGGTGGAGATTGTGAATGGTCCCGAAGATGAAGACGAGTATCCAGATGGCCGTGTGAACGTAGGTCGCGATGTAGATGATGCGGTCGCCCCTCGTGAACTCCCTCCCCATGCCGAGCACGCGCCACCCGCGAGAGGGCTCCGCGTTGACGACCTCCGTCTCGCCCTCGATCGCGTACCGTCCGCGGTGCAGCACCTTGTCGAGATCGGGCGGCGTCGAGCGCCCGAGAAGCGAGACGAGCACGTAGAGGACGCTCGAGGCCCCCATTGCCACCGCCCAGTACTGCTGACCGTTGATGTGGTAGAGCCAGTGCCGGAACGTCCACCAGAACTGCCCGAACTTCGAGGCGATGAGGGGCGCCGACTCGAACATCTCCGGCGGAAGCTGGTGCATCAGGATGCCGCCGACCGCGACGGTCGAACCCGTGATCAGAGCGGCCCAGGCCGCGGGGGCCGTGCCCCGCCGCCAGTAGAGGCCGCCGATGATCACGGCACCGGAGCCGCCGGCGAAGATGGCGCCCGTGATGGCGAAGAAGAGGAAGATGTACTCGCTCTGCTGGAAGAGCAGACTGAAGAAGAAGATGAAGATCGCCACCCCGATGATGGAGAGCCTGAGCGCCCAGAGATGCTGGCTCCTCGTGAACGGCTTCCTCCGGAACGGCATGACGACGTCCTGGATGAAGATGCTGCCCCACGAGTGGAGATAGGTGTCGTGCGTGCTGACGAACGCCGCGAGCATCACGGCGGCGAAGGCCCCCATGAGCCCGACCGGCAGGAGCATCGTCAGGGCGACCGGCCCGCGCAGCTGGCTCTGGAGGGCCTCGGTCTCCAGTCCCTCGAGGATCACGTCGACGTTCGTCGCGATCGCGCTGAAATCGGGATGGTGCATCACCGTGTAGATGATGATGGGCACGAAGAGGATGAACAGATTCTGCGGGAACCCCTTCCAGTTCCCGAGCACGCCCGCCATCTTCGCCTCGTGCGCGCTGCTCGCCGAGCTGTTGTACGCCTGGGTCCCCTGCCACGACATCGCGCCGTAGATGACACCGACGATCCCTATGATGAAGTACAGCAGGTTGAAGTCCTCGATGTGACTCGTCTTGAAGGGGTTTATGAGCGACGCCTCCTGCGGCGCCGCAGCGAGCGCCTCGATGACCTGGCTCCAGTCGACCTGCGTGTAGAGGTAGAGCACGATCACGATAAAGACGATGTTGACGAAGAGCCCCTGAGCAAAGTCCGTGATGATCACGGCGATCTGCCCGCCGCTGAAGACGAAGAAGAGCGCGAGCAGGAGCAGCGTCGCCATGACGAGCGGATAGGTCGGGACCATGATCCCGAGAACCGGCACCGCCGTCGGCAGACCGCAGAAGTAGATGAAGAACCTGGCGCCGACGGCCGGGAAGATGCCGAAGTTGATGATCCCGGAGAGGAACGCGATGAGCCCGGCGAACACGCGGAAGTTCCGGCTGTACCGGGCCTCGAAGAACTGCGCGAGCGTGAGCGCCCGAGTCTGGCGGAAGCGGTAGATGACCCAACCCGAGACCGTGAGGATGAGGATCACGACGCTCATCGTGAAGCCCCACCAGGTCATCGAGAAACCGGCGACGTAGTTCATCTCCAGCAGGCCGACGATCGTGATGGCACCGAGACCCGCGATGCCCGTCGCGATGCTGATGGCGTAGCGCCCGGCCGTCCTGCCAGCCGCGAGGAAGTCGGCGACGCTCCGCATGTGCTGCCGGCTCAGGAACACTCCGAAGAGCATGACGCCGAGCACGGCGGCGACAATGGCCCAGTCAACGGGCGCCATGTTCATCGGGACCTCCCTGGATGCTCCCCACGCCGCCTGCGTGCGACGATGCCTCGGCCCGGACGTCCGCG
>CAZAQL010000028.1:0-23264 GCA_964487295.1 uncultured bacterium
GCTCCCCCGTGCAGATCGGCGATAGGGCCGCGGGAGACGGGCACGACCACCGACGCGAGACGATGCAAGGAGAGAATCGATGAACACGGGAGTACTTGAGGCGCTGCGACGGGTATCGCGGACCAAGCAGCTCGACAGCGCCATCCTCGTCGAAGCGCTTGAGGCGGGCATTCTGTCGGCCGCCAGGAAGAAGTTCGGGCCTGCCGCCGACATCGAGGTGATCATCGACGAGGAGGAGGACTCGCTCTGCGTCTACCACAACCGGACGGTTGTGGAGGTGGTCGAGGACGACTCGCTTGAGGTCGATCTCGAGGAGGCTCGCGAGTACGATCCGACGATCGTGTTCGGGGAGGTGCTCCAGGTCGAGGTGCCGCTCGACGATTTCGGCCGGAATGCGATCCAGGCCGCGAAGCAGATCGTGGTTCAGCGTGTGCGAGAGGCGGAGCGGGAGCAGATCTACGAGGAGTTCCAGGACAGGATCGGCGAGATCATCACGGGGGACGTCCAGCAGATCGAGCGCGGCGGGATGGTCGTGAACCTCGGGCGGACCGAAGCGCTGCTGCCTCCGCGGGAGCAGATCCGCCGCGAACGATACCGTCAGGGCGATCGGATCCGCGCGTATCTCGTATCGGTGGAGAAGACCACCAAGGGTCCGCAGATCATTCTCTCGCGAACGCATCCGAACTTCCTGAAGAAGCTGTTCCGTATGGAGGTCCCTGAGATCTACGACTCGGTCGTGGAGATCATGGCGATCTCTCGCGAGGCCGGGGGACGGTCGAAGGTCGCGGTGGTGTCGCACGACGAGCGCGTCGACCCGGTCGGCGCGTGCGTGGGAGTCAAGGGGTCGAGAATTCAGACGATCGTCCGGGAGCTCGCGGGCGAGAAGATCGACATCGTCCCCTTCAGCTCGGATCCGTCGGTGCTCGTAAGCCGGGCCCTCAATCCCGCGAAGGTATCGCGCGCGATTGTGAACGATGCGGAGCACACGGTGAAGGCTATCGTGCCGGACGACCAGCTCTCGCTGGCGATCGGGCGCGGAGGCCAGAACGCGCGGCTCGCCGCGAAGTTGACGGGCTGGAAGATCGACATCGTCGGCGAGACCGAGCATCAGCGCGAGCTGGAGGTCAACCTCGCTCAGCGCGTCGACGTCTCGGAGCTGCCGGGAGTCGGGCCGAAGCTCGCGCAGGCGCTGGTGGACGCGGGGTATCGGCACGTCCAGGATCTCGAGGGTGTCGAGACCGAGGAGCTGCTTCGCGTGGAGGGTATCGGCGAGAAGACGGCCGAGAAGATCTCCATCGCGGTCGCGGCGGTCCTCGAGGTGCTCGATGAACAGAAGCAGCAGATGCTTCGGGAGATGGAGGAGCAGGCGCGGCTTGAGGCGCTGGCCGAGCAGGAGGAGGCCGAACGACTCGCCGCGCTCGAGGAGGCGGAAGAGGAGTACGAAGAGACGGAGGACGATGAGGCCGCGGGCGGCGAGGACGACGAGAGTGCGGACGGGGACGACGGCGGCGAGGACGACGAGAGTGCGGACGAGGACGACGAGAGTGCGGACGAGGATGCCGGCGAGCCCGTGACCGAACCGAGCGGTGAAGAGACAGAAGAGAAACCCGGAGAGGGTAGCTCGACCATGTAGATTCCGACAGAAGCCATACGGGGGGAGACAGCGTGCCCAAGAAGAGAGTGTATCAGGTGGCCAAGGAGTTTCGCATATCGAGCGAGGCTCTCATCGGCATGCTCAAGAAGCTTGGCGTCGAAGTCAAAACGCACATGAACTCGATCGATGACGACGTCATCGAGAAGGTGCGTGTTGAGTTCGAGAAGGAGAAGGACGCCGTCAAGCGGGAGTACGCCAAGAAGGTCAAGAAGGCGGCGGCGGAGCGCGCGAAGTCGACCCCGAAGGCCAAGTCCGAGAAGGCCAGGCCCTCGAAGGGGAAGGCCGCGGACGAGAAAGCGAAGAAGCCGAAGGGTGAGAAGGCCAAGCGGCGCGGCGGCGATGAAGCTCCGAGCGGCGAGTCCAGTCGCCGGAAGTCCGGCCAGAAGGGCAGGCGGGAGCAGTCGAGCGGCCGGCCGGCCGGCGGCAAGGGCCGCAGGAAGCGCAAGCCACGGGTCGATCAGAAGAGCGTCGAGGAGGCGGTCCGGCGGACGCTCGCCGGCGGCTCCGATCGGAAGTCGAAGCGGAGGCGCAAGCGCGACCGCGCCCCGGGCGAGGCCGCCGATGTCGACGAGAAGATCCTGATCCCGGAGTTCGCGTCCGTCGCGGAGTTCGCCGAGCAGCTCGACATCCCACCGAACGAGGTCATCAAGAAGTGTCTCGATCTGGGCCTGATGGTGACCATCAACCAGCGGCTCGACGAGGATACACTCGTTCTGCTGGCGGAGGAGTTCGGAGAGGACGTCGAGTTCATCAAGGAATACGGCGAGGACATCCTCGAGGAGGAGCAGGAGAAGGCGACCGAGGACGTGGACGCAACGCACCGTCCTCCGGTGGTCGTCGTGATGGGACATGTCGATCACGGCAAGACCCTCCTTCTGGACTACATCCGCAGCGCGAACGTGATCGCCGGCGAGGCCGGCGGGATCACGCAGCACATCGGCGCCTACGAGGTGATGGTCGGCGACAAGGCGATCACGTTCCTGGATACGCCCGGCCACGAAGCGTTCACGGCGATGCGTGCCCGAGGCGCTCAGATCACGGATGTCGTGGTCCTGGTCGTGGCGGCCGACGACGGAGTCATGCCGCAGACGATCGAGGCCATCGATCACGCCAAGGCCGCGGCGGTGCCGATCATCATCGCAGTCAACAAGTGTGATCTCCCGGCGGCGAATCCGGACAAGGTGCGGAACGAGCTGGCCGGGCGAGGACTCGTGGTGGAGGAGTGGGGCGGCGACGTGGTTGCCGTGGACACCTCGGCGAAGACCGGCGAGGGCGTCGACAAACTCCTGGAGATGATCCTCCTGCAGTCCGAGGTTCTCGAGCTGACCGCTGTGGAGGACGCGCCGGCCCGCGGCGTGGTCGTCGAGGTCGAGAAGGAGCGTGGCAGGGGTATCGTCGCCACGGTCCTGGTGCAGTCGGGTACGCTTGAGATCGGCGACAGTTTCGTCGTCGGTCAGGCCGATGGTCGCGTGCGCGCGCTCTTCAATGAGCGCGGCCGGACCGTGGACGACGCGGGTCCATCAACGCCCGTCGTTGTCTCGGGGCTGACGGGCGTCCCTCAGGCCGGCGATCTGTTCGCGGTGGTTTCCGACGACAGGCTGGCGCGGGACATCAGCGCCAAGCGCAGGCAACAGCAGTGGGAGCGGCAGACGCGCTTCCAGAACAGGATCACCCTGGAGGACCTGCACCGTCAGATCCGCGAGGGCGGCGTCAAGGAGCTGAGGCTCGTCATCAAGGGAGACGTGGACGGCTCGGTCGGAGCGCTGGCCGATTCGTTGGAACGCCTCTCGACGGACGAGATCAAGGTCGAGGTCATCCGCAAGGGTGTTGGCGCGGTCACGGAGACCGACGTCCTGCTCGCCGCGGCATCGAACGCGGTGATCGTGGGATTCCACATCGGAGCATCGATCCGCGTCCGCGAACTCGCCAGGCGCGAGCACGTGGAGATCCGGCTCTACCGGGTGATCTACGAAGCGGTCGAGGACATCCGCGCGGCAATGGAGGGCATGCTCGAGCCTGAGCGCCGCGAGGTCATCGTCGGACGCGCTGAGGTCCGCGAGGTGTTCAGGATTCCGAATCGCGGGGCGATCGCGGGTTCCTACGTGCTCTCGGGCGTCGTGCGCAGGAACGCCCGCGCCAGGCTCGTCCGGGATGAGATGGTCATCCACGAGGGCCCCATCGACTCACTGAAGCGGTTCAAGGACGACGTGCGAGAGGTCCAGACGGGCTTCGAGTGCGGTATCGGGATCGCCGGAACCGATGACGTGCAGGCCGGTGACCTGATCGAGATCTACGCGATCGAGGAGGTCGCGAGGAAGCTCGGGGATCCGTCCTAGCTTTGGGTCGCCGGATCCGCGACCGCACGAGATACACGATGGTGATCGGCAGGCTCAGCGTCGACCTTCTGATCCGCGAAAGCGGATCGCTGAAGGCGCGTAGACGCGTCGTCAACAGCCTGAAGGACAGGATACGAGCGCGCTTCAACGTCTCGGTGGCCGACGTCGGCGACCAGGACCTCCATCAGCGCGCCGAGATCGTCGTGGCGGTCGTCTGCAATGACGGCCGCTTCGCGAATGAGGTCCTGTCGAAGGCGCTTCGCATCATCGAATCAGAGGTCCGCGTCGAGATCCTGCGACAGAGCATCGACTTCCTGCGGTGAGCGAGCGTGAGGAGGCAAACGTGGCGCACAAACGAGTACTCCGGGTTGCCGAGACCATCCGGCGCGAGTTGAGCCTCATCCTGGACCAGCGGATGGAGGATCCGCGGGTCGTGATGGCGACGGTGACTCGAGTCGAGATGTCCCACGACCTGAAGTATGCGAAGGTCTTTGTGAGCCTCCTGGGTGATGAGGATGAACAGAGGGCGTCGCTCGAACTCATCCGCAAGGCCGTGAAGTTTATCCGGGGCGAGCTGGCCTACCGGCTTCGTCTGCGGAGCGTCCCGGAGCTGCGCTTCATTCTCGACGATTCCGCGGAGAACTACATCCGGATCTCGAAGGTGTTGGAGTCCATCCGCGACGAGGATGAGGACGCTCAGGACGTGGATGCGACCGAGGAGGATGCGGATGACGCCTGAGAGCCGGACGACGGGAGACGGGCTTCGGACCATGCTCGACCGTCTCAGCGCGAGCCGTCGCGTCCTCGCGGTCTCCCACAAGCGCCCCGACGGAGACGCGATCGGGAGCGGCCTGGCGCTTGTGAAGTGGCTACGACAGCAGGGCGTCGAGGCCGAGTTCCTTCTCGAGGACGGTGTGCCCCCGAACTACCGCTTCATCCGCGCTGCGCGGGAGGTTCTCACGCGTGTGCCGGACGACGTGGACGACCGCACGCTCGTCGTACTGGACACGACCTCGCTCGAGCGCGCCGGTGATTGCTCCGCGTCCCTGTCGGCCGCGCGCGAGACCTTCGTCATCGACCACCACCCGGACAACACCCGGTTCGGAGATCTCAACCTCGTTGACCCAGCCGCTTCGGCGACGGCGCTCCTGGTGCAGGAGCTCATCGAGGCCTCGGGCGCCACGCCGGATCTCGAGACGGCGTCGCTGCTCTACGTCGGCATCCTGGCGGACACGGGCGGGTTCCGATACTCGAACGTGGACGCTCGCACGATGAGCGCGGCTGCGAGACTCGTGGCGGCGGGCGCTGACCCGCATCAGCTGTCCATCAGCGTCTTCGCCGGGCAGCCGCTGTCCCAGGTCCGATTGCTTGGTCGCATGCTGTCCGACATGGAGCTCCACGTCGGCGGGCGACTCGCGCTCTCGGTCATCACGGACACGATGCGCGCGGAGACCGGTGCCTGCGAGGAGTCTATGGAGGGGCTGCCGGGCTACGGGAGACTCATCGAGGGCGTGGAGGTGTCGGCTCTGATTCGCGAGATTCCCGGCGGCTCCCGGGTCAGCCTCCGCTCCACCGGAGGCCCGGATGTGCGTAAAATCGCCGCGCTGCTCGGCGGCGGGGGACACCGGGCGGCAGCCGGCGTTGTCCTCGACCTGCCGGTCTCGGAGGCGCGAACGCGTATCATCGATGCCGTGCGCCGGGCGCTTGACCCAGCAGCCTGATGCGTGCCGAGGCCGGCCGGCTTCCACGCCGGCGACGGGGACAACCATTGGACCGCGTGATCGTCATCGACAAACCCTCCGGACTGACCTCACACGATGTCGTCCAGCGCGTGCGACGCGCCCTCGCCGAGCGGCGGGTCGGTCACGCGGGGACGCTTGACCCGTCGGCGACCGGCGTTCTGGTCGTGCTCGTCGGACGGGCGACCAGGCTGTCCCAGTTCCTCACCCTCGCCGAGAAGGAATATGAGGGTGAGATCGTGCTTGGAGCGCGAACCGATACGCAGGACGCGGACGGCAGCGTCATCTCGACGGGAGACACCTCGGGGATCACCGCGGGCGCGGTGTCCGCCGCCTTCGCTCAACTGACAGGTGAGATACTGCAGCTCCCACCGATGGTCTCCGCGCTCAAGCACGAGGGACGTCCGCTATACGAACTGGCGCGTCGGGGCATCGAGGTCCAGCGGAAGCCGCGCCCCGTCACGATTCGAGCATTCGAGATGCTGGGGTTCGAACTCCCGGTCGTCCGCTTCCACGTTGTGTGCTCCAAGGGAACCTACGTCAGGACGCTGGCCGACGACGTTGGCGAGCGCCTTGGCTGCGGAGGGCATCTTGGAGATCTCCGGCGGACGCGCTCCGGGGAATTCACGCTGGCCGAGGCGGTGCGGCTGGAGAACCTGTCCCGCCCGCGGCCAGGAGAGGAGCTTCCCGGAAGGTCGCTCTTCGAGGCGCTGGCGGAGATGCCGGTCGCCGAGATCAGCGGCCACAGCCTGGATCAGGTGCTGGAAGGCCAGCCCGTGGCGCCGACCGAGCCGGGCGACGCGGGAACGCTGCTCAGGATGACGCCGGATGGGATCCACCTGACGGCGGTCGGACGGCTCAAGCGGCGCGACGGTGAGATGGTCATCCAGCCGGTGAGGGTGTTCGCTGAGGAACCCGACCTCGGGGGGCGGGCGCCATGACCGGACTCAGGAAGATCCTCTCGATCGCTGAGTTCGAGGCCGGAACACCGGCAGAGCTCGCGGTCACCGTGGGAAACTTCGACGGCCTTCACCTCGGGCACAGAGCCGTCCTTGAACGTCTGCGCGAGGTCGCCGGGGAGACCGACCGGCGGAGCCTCGCCGTGACGTTCGACCCGCACCCACTGGCCGTCGTGGCGCCGGGATCTGCACCCAGCCTGCTGACGCCGCTCGACGAGCGACTGGGTCTCATGGAGGAGGCCGGGGTCGCGTCGGTGCTGGTCATGCCGTTCACGTCCGAACTCGCCTCCGAGAGCGCGACGGAGTTCCTCGCATCCATCGGTGTCGGTCCGGGCAGTTACCTCGTGCTCGGATACGACTTCCACATGGGTCGCGACCGGTCGAGCGGCATCGATGCGCTCAGGACACTCGGTGACGAGGCCGGCTTCGAGGTCGACGTTGTCGAGCCTGTTCTGTTCGGAGGAGAGCCGGTCTCAAGCTCGCGGATACGCGCGCTCATCGCAAAGGGCGAAGTGGTAGAGGCGGCATCGATGCTCGGACGCCCGTACGAACTCAGCGGAGCCGTGGTGCGGGGGGACGAAGTGGGCCGCACGCTGGCGGCGCCGACCGCGAATCTCAGAACACACGCGCTGAAGCTCCTCCCGGGCGATGGCGTCTACTACGCGGAGAGCGTGCCGGACGGGCTGCCCGCCGCGCTCTATGTCGGAACCAGGCCGACCTTCGGGGGACGGGAGCGGAGGGTCGAGGTGCATCTGCTGGACGTGACGACGGACCTCTACGGCGAGGAGCTCGGGGTCGCCGTCCACGGACGGATCCGGGACGACGCCGAGATGCGCTCTCCATCCGAGCTGCGGGAGAGGATCGCGCTCGACATCGAGACCGTGAGGCGGATGGCGCGTGACCGCGGACGAAAGACCGGGGGAGTAGGCCTGCGGCAGGCCTGATCCTGACCTGTGTTCAGCGCGCACGCGACCGGTTCGAGATTTCCCTTTGACAGGCCTATGCCGCTGTGTTATCTTCCCACAGATAGGTTCCTACTTGATCACGGAGAGACAGATTCAGGAGTGGAAGCTTGTCGCTGTCGAAAGAGCGGAAACTGGAGATCGTCAAGCGCTTTGAGACCCACGCCGGAGACACGGGCTCCGCTGAGGTCCAGATCGCGCTTCTGACCGAGCGTATCGAAACGCTGGCCAAGCATTTCGAGCTCCACAAGAAGGACAATCACTCGCGCCTCGGCCTGCTCAAGATGGTTGGCAAGCGTCGCAGGCTCTTGAACTACCTCAAGTCGAACAAGACGGACAGTTACAAGACGATCATCAAAGAACTCGGGCTGCGCAGATAGCACTCGTAGTACTCGAAGCGCGTAACCCACTGGTGCTGGCCCTCCCGCGAGCTGTCGGGAGGGCTTTGCTCTAGCAGGCCGGGTCGTCTGGAGGGACGAAATGCAGCACGTGAAGATTGAGAGAGAGTGGGCAGGCCGCAAGCTGACGATGGAGACCGGGAAGCTTGCGAAGCAGGCTGACGGCGCCGTCGTAGTGCGCTACGGCGACTCGGTCGTGCTCGCGACGGTCGTGCACTCGAAGCACACGATCGACCGGGACTTCCTGCCTCTCTTCGTTGAGTACCGGCAGAAGTTCTACGCCGCCGGCAAGATCCCCGGTGGCTTCTTCAAGCGAGAGGGACGACCGCAGACGAAGGAGATCCTCAGCGCGCGGCAGATCGATCGACCGATCCGTCCGTTGATCCCGTCGCATCTCCGCAACGAGATCCAGGTGTTCGTGAACGTCCTCTCCGCCGATGGGGAGAACGACCCGGACATCCTCGGACTCATCGGCTCAAGCGCGGCGCTGACGATGTCGCCCGTGCCATTCGATGGTCCGGTGGCATCGGTGCGCGTCGGCATGCTCGGCGGCGAGTACGTCGTCAACCCGACGTTCGACCAGCTCGAGGAGAGCTCGGTCAACCTCGTCGTCGCGGGAACCGAGGACGCCATCGTGATGGTCGAGGGTGGTGCGCTCGAGGTCTCCGAGTCGGTCATGCAGGGAGCTCTCGAACTCGCCCACGCCGAGGTCCGGAAGATCATCGGGGCCGTCAATGAACTCGTGTCCGAGGCCGGCAAGGCGGAGAAGCTCGACGCCGCAGAGCAGGAGAGGCCGGAGGGGCTTGTGGAGCGCATCGAGCGCGACTACGGCTCGCGTCTCCGTGAAGCGATCCGGCTCACCGGCAAGCAGGAGCGCTCCGACGCCATAACCGCCATCAAGGACGAGGCGTTCGAGGCCCTCGAGGGGGACTACCCCGAGCAGGCGGGCGTCATCGCGTCCGTCTTCAAGGACATCGAGAAGACCGAGATGCGCCGACGGATCGTCGAGGACGGCGTGAGGTCGGACGGACGCAGCGTCGATGAAGTGCGCCCGATCTGGTGCGAGACATCCGTTCTGCCGCGGGCGCACGGCTCAGCCGTGTTCACTCGCGGGGAGACTCAGGCTCTGGCGGCGATCACGCTCGGCTCGACGAGTGACGAGCAGAAGATCGACGCTCTCGAGGGTGAGACGTGGAAGAGCTACATGCTCCATTACAACTTCCCGTCCTTCTCCGTCGGCGAGGTTCGGCCGATCCGTGGTCCGGGTCGACGCGAGATCGGTCACGGCGCGCTCGCTGAGCGCGCGATCGAGCCGCTGATCCCGGTCGATGACGCCTTCCCGTACACGATCCGTATCGTCTCGGACATTCTGGAGTCCAACGGCTCCTCGAGCATGGCCACCGTGTGCGCGGGCTCGCTGGCGCTCATGGACGCCGGTGTTCCCATGAAGTCGGCCGTGGCCGGTGTCGCCATGGGACTCATCAGGGAGAAGGACCGGTTCGTCGTTCTGACGGACATTCTGGGCATCGAGGATCATCTCGGTGACATGGACTTCAAGGTCGCCGGCACGCGCGAGGGGATCACGGCCTTCCAGATGGACTCGAAGATCGGCGCCGTGCCGACGGACGTGCTGGCCGAAGCGCTCTCGAAGGCGAGGACGGCGCGCGAGCACATCCTCGGCGAGATGTCGAAGGAGTTGCCTGGGCCACGTCCTGAGCTCTCCGTCTACGCTCCACGGATCGTCATGGTGAGGGTGCCGCAGGACAAGATCGGGGAGATCATCGGTCCAGGCGGCAGGGTCATCAGGCGCATGCAGGAGGAGACCGAGACCAACATCGACATCGACGACGAGGGGATCGTCAAGATCTCGGGCGTCTCGCAGGATGGCGTTGAGGCCGCGCGGACGATGATCGAGAACATGACGAGGGAGCCTGAGGTCGGCGAGGTCTACGAGGGCCCGGTGAAGAGCATCACGGCGTTCGGCGCTTTCATCGAGTTCATCCCGGGACGTGACGGGCTCTGTCACATCTCTGAGCTGGAGCACGGTCGGGTCGAGAAGGTCGAAGACGTCCTCAAGATGGGCGATATGGTCAAGGTCAAGGTCATCGGCGTCGACGACAACGGCAAGGTTCGCCTGAGTCGCCGGGCGCTGCTCCCGAAGCCCGAGGGCGCACCGGACGACGACAGACGGGGCGGCGGTCGAGGCGGCAGGAGCGGCGGCCGCGACAGCCGTGGCCGTGGTGACCGAGGCAGGCCTCGCAAGCCGAGGTCCTGAGGACAGGGGGAGGGGCCCGGGTGATCGTCTGGTGTTCACCCGGACCCTGCCGACATCGGGAGGCACTCTGGTGAAGCCCCTCGAGGTGGAGGTGACCAGGCTCGAAGGAGCCCGGGACCTGCCGTTGCCCCGCTACATGAGTGACGGGGCAGCCGGGCTCGACCTCCACGCGGCGGTGGAAGACAAGGTCATTATCGAGCCCGGCGGGTTTGCACTGATCCCGACCGGGCTCGCGCTTGCTCTGCCCCGGGGGCATGAGGCGCAGGTCCGTTCACGAAGCGGCCTGGCTGCGCGGAGCGGCGTTTTCGTGCTCAACAGCCCCGGCACCGTCGACGCCGACTACCGGGGCGAGCTCGGGGTCATCCTCGCGAATCTCGGGCGCGAGCCTTTCGTCGTCGGTCGCGGCGATCGCATAGCCCAGCTCGTGATCACCCGGGTCGAGCGTGTAAGCTGGGTCGAGCGGGACTGCCTCGACGTTACCTCACGGAACAGCGGCGGGTTCGGACACACAGGCACGTAGGCTCGGTGCCGACACCGCACCGAGCGCAGTGAGAGGCCGCGGGGTCCAGGGCCCGCGCGTGACCGACCTGCCTTCCCGCGGAGACATCGATGCATTCGATCGAACGACGCGCGCCGCAGGTTGAGCCCGAACCGCGGTTGAACGGCGGAGGCCCACCGGCGCGGCCGCTCGACTTCGTCTTCCTGCTGCGCCCGGCGCTCATGGTCCCGATGTGGGTCTTCGTCGCCCAGGGAGCGCGGCTCCCTTCGGCGGTGTCGTGGGGATTCGAGGTCCGCCTCGTCCCGGGCGCCGGCGAGGTCCTGGCGCTGCTCGCGATGACGGGGGTTCTGGGAGGCGCGTACATCCTCAACCAGATCGTCGACATCGAGAGCGACCGAGTCAACTCCAAGCTCTTCCTCCTGCCACGCGGCATCATCTCACGGCGCGCGGCCATTCTGGAGCTTGCCGTCTCGTGGACGGTCGGCTTGCTGGCTGCCTTGCTCCTCGGACCCTGGTTCGCAGGCCTGGCAGCGGCGGCGCTCCTCATCTCAGTGACCTACTCGCTCCGGCCGATCCAGGCCAAGGCGAGGCCCGGTCTGGACATCCTCTGGAACGCGCTGGGATTCGGTTGTGTCGCCACGCTGTGCGGCCTCGCCGTCACGCGACTCGGAGCAGGCGCGGAAACGGGGGCCTGGTCGATCGGCGCCGCGACGGTTCTCCCGGTGGCGGCCGCGAACGCGACGTGGTCCGTCGCGGCCTACGCGACGGCGGTGGCCGGGGTAACGGCATCGACCGTGATCCCGGACCGCGAGGGTGACGAGCGAGGGCAACTCAGAACGACGGCCGTCGTGCTCGGTGACCGGATGACGAGCCTCCTGTCGGTCGTCCTCCTGGCCGGTGCGACACTGCTCGGCGTGGCGGCACGCGACCCCGTGGCGGCAGGGGCGTCAGGCGTTGCCTGCGTTGCCGCAGTGATTGCGCACCGGTCCGGACGGCGCGAGGTCCGGGTTCGCCTGAACCAGGTGGCCGTCGCCGCATACGCCCTGCTGGCGGGGGTCTTCTCGCCCTACCTGCTCGCCCTCGTCGCGGCGGTGACGCTCGGAAGCCGAGCATACTACCGTCGACGGTTCGGCTTCGCGTATCCCGGACCGGACGGACAGCGAGTCTCTTAACGTGTGGTCTTGCAAAAGGTTGCGCTGGCGGACCGGGAGGCCCGACGAGGGGTTTTCCGTTGACATGCCGGCCGGGGCCTCCGTATGCTACCCCAGCCTCGCATCCGCGGCCGGAGACGGCCGCGGAGGAGCGTACTGCGACCGGAGCCGCAATGAAGGGCGAGCGACCCATTCCAACGACCAGGCCGACGAGCTGGCTCTCCAGAGCGATGCTCGTCGTCGCGCTCGTCGCGCTGGGCCTCCTCATAGCCGAGTACGGCTTCTTCCTCGACCAGGCGACGCGGCGCGTCCTGCACCTCCTGGAGCTCTGCGTCGTCGCGGCGTTCGTCGTCGACGCGGCGCTTCGGTTCTCGCTCGCCCGAAGGAAGCTCGAGTTCCTCAAGGCGCGCTGGCCGAGCGCCCTGATCATCCTGCTCATCGCCATTCAGATCGTCGTCGTTCATCGACTTGCGGGCGCCGGCCGTCTGACGCCGGAGCTCACACGGACCACGGCGTTTGGGCTCCCGGTGGCATACATGATCGTGCTCCAGGTCTCGATCGCCTTCTTCATCCTGAGCGAACTCGTGCGCGTCAACAGAAGGCTGGCGGCGCTCCAGGTGCGGCCGGCACGCACTGTTATGCTCTCCTTCGTCCTGGTCATCGTGCTTGGCACGATCCTGCTCTCCGCGCCGCGCGCCACACCTGATGGCCGCATGCCGCTCGTGGACGCCTTCTTCACGGCCACATCGGCGGTCTGCGTGACCGGGCTTACCGTCCGTGACACGGGTGCCGGGTTCACCTCCTTCGGCCATGGCGTGATCCTGGCCCTCATCCAGATCGGAGGACTGGGGCTCATCACGCTTACGGCGTTCTTCTCGATCATGATGCGACGCGGGCTCGGCGTGAAGGAGCGCGTGGTCCTGCGCGGGATGCTCACCTTCGAAGCCGTTGGGCGCATCGGCCGAACGCTCAAGTACATGATCGGACTTACCCTCGGTCTCGAGGCCCTGGGGGCTCTGGCGTTGTTCCTGCTGACGCGTTCCGAGTACGCCGAGCCCTGGCAGGGGGTCCGCATCTCGGTCTTTCACGCGGTATCAGCCTTCTGCAACGCCGGGTTGTCGCTCTTCACAACGAGCTTCGAGCGCTACGCCGAGAACATCCCCGTCAATCTCGTCATGGCCTCGCTCATCATCATCGGAGGTCTCGGGTTTCCCGTCCTGATGAACGCGCTCGGCCGCAGACCCCTCGCGAGAGGTGTGGCGCGGACTCGATGGTCGCTCCACACGCGCGTCGTCATGGTCATGACTGCGACGCTCCTCGTCACGGGAACGTTGCTCTTCTATATTCTCGAGCGCGACGGGGTTCTGGCGGATTCGACGGTTGGGATGGGGCTTCTCAAGTCGTTCTTCGCGTCCGTGACCGCGCGCACGGCCGGGTTCAACACGGTGCGTACCGCGTGGCTCGGCATGCCGACGCTGTTCATGCTGGCGGCTCTGATGTTCATCGGCGGCTCGCCGGGCGGCACCGCCGGGGGCGTGAAGACCTCGACCTTCGGCATAGTCCTCGCGTCCATCATGGCGAGCTTCGGAGGACGGGGACGGGTGGAGATCTACCGACGGCGCGTTCCGGACCGTCTCGTCCGCGAGGCACTGGTCGTCGTAGCGATGGGGATCTTCGTCGTGGCTCTCGGAGTCTTCGTACTGCTGACGGTCGAGGAAATGGCTTTAAGAGACGCGCTCTTTGAAGTAGTCTCGGCGTTCGGCACCGTCGGCCTGTCGACCGGTGTGACACCCGATCTGACGGTCGCCGGCAAGATCGTCCTGATGGTGATCATGCTGACCGGCCGGATCGGTCCGCTGACCCTGGCGCTCGCCATCGGTCAGCGCGGAGAGAGGCACCTGTACGACTATCCCGAAGAGAGGGTGGTCATCGGATAGCCGTTCTGGCGGCCCGGGCCGGCTCTCGGACAGACCTGTGAGGGACTCGCCGGCACGAAACGGGCGGTGCGGCAAGGGCGGCTACGCGGATCGCGGAGGTGACCATGAAGAGATTCGCCGTCATCGGACTCGGGCTCCTGGGACGCACCGTCGCACGGGAGCTGTCACAGCGCGGCGCTGAGGTGATCGCGATCGATCGGGAGCAGCACCTGGTCGATGAGGTCGCCGATCAGATCGCGCTCGCGGTGCGCCTTGATTCGACGAGTCGCGAGGCGCTTCTCTCCCAGGGAATCGACCAGGTGGACTCCGCGCTCGTCGCCATCGGCGAGAACTTCGAGGCGGCCGTCCTGACCACGGCTCTGCTCAAGGAGTTCGGGGTCCCGCGGGTCATCTCTCGTGCCGTCACCGAGGACGAGGCTCGCATCCTGAAGCTCGTCAACGCCGACGAGGTCGTTCTCGTCGAGGAGTGGGTCGCCAAGAAGCTCGCGCAGAGCATCATGACCCCGAGCCTCATGGACGTCGTCAACCTCGCCCCGGGCATGAGCCTCGCCCGGATCAGGGCTTCGAAGGAGATGTGGGGGAAGAGCCTCGCGGCGCTCAAGTTCCGTCAGAAGTACCGCCTCAATGTGGTGGCGGTCATAAAGGCCCCGAGTGAAGGGCGAGAGACGCCGGAAACGCTTCTGCCCGATCCGGACGCGATCATCGAACAGGGGGACATCCTGCTTGTTGACGGTCCGGACGACGCCATCGAACGCCTGGCCTCCGAGGAGAAGGACTGAGTCATGCTGTACGGAACACACATCGAGGACATCGCCCAGCACGAGGGGAAGGAGGTGACGCTCCAGGGCTGGCTCGTCGGGAGGCGGTCGAGCGGGAAGATCCTCTTCCTGCAGTTCCGCGACGGCACCGGGTTCATCCAGTGCGTCGCGTCGCGCGACGATCTCGGCGACGAGCTCTTCGAACGCGCGGATCACCTGCCGGTCGAATCATCGATCCGCGTCACCGGACTCGTCCGCGCAGACGACCGCGCCCCCAGCGGTTACGAGCTGGGCCTCGCCGGTCTCCAGGTGATCCACGAGGCGGAGGAGTACCCAATCGGCAGAAAGGAGCACGGTGACGCCTTTCTGCTCGATCATCGGCATCTCTGGATCCGCCAGTCGCAGCAGTTCGCGGCGCTCAGGATCCGCGCGTCGATCGTGTCGGCTGTCCGCGAGTATCTGGACGGCCAGGGCTTCCTGAACATCGACACGCCGATCCTCACGCCGGCCGCCTGCGAGGGCACCACGACGCTTTTCGAGACGGAGTACTTCAAGGAGAAGGCCTACCTCACACAGAGCGGCCAGCTCTACAACGAGGCCACCGCCATGGCGTTCGGCCGCGTGTACTGCTTCGGACCAGCACTCCGCGCGGAGAAGACGAAGACCCGTCGTCACCTGATCGAGTTCTGGCAGGTCGAACCCGAGATCGCCTACGCAGGTCTGGACGACATCCTCGAGATCCAGGAGGAACTCGTCTGCTTCGTCGTCGAGCGCGTCCTCCGCGAACGGCGTCCGGAGCTCGACATCCTGAAGCGCGATCTGGAGCCGCTCGAGAGGGTCCAGCCTCCGTTCCCTCGCGTCACGTACACGGAGATGGTCGATCTGCTTAAGGAGAAGGGCGTGGACTTCACGTGGGGCGACGACTTCGGCGCCCCGGACGAGGCCGTGCTCTCGGAGTCCTTCGACCGGCCGTTCATGGTGACGCGATATCCCCGGGGCGTGAAACCGTTCTACATGGCGATCGATCCGGAGGACGACCGCCTTACTCTGTCGGTCGACATGCTGGCGCCCGAGGGCTACGGTGAGATCGTCGGCGGCGGCGAGCGTCTGGCCGATCTCGAGGCGCTGGAGTCGGCGGTCGACGAAGGGGCGCTGCCGCGCGAGGACTACGAGTGGTACATCGACCTCAGACGGTATGGATCGGTTCCGCACGCCGGGTTCGGCATGGGGATAGAGCGCCTGACCACCTGGCTCTGCGGGATCCACCACATCCGGGAGACCATCGCCTTTCCGCGAATGCTCAACCGGCTTCGTCCGTGACGTCATGTCAGCGCGGGATGTGAGGCGCGGCCGGCGGGAGACCGCCGGCCGCGTCTTGTCGTGTGGGGATGATGCGATGCCCGGCAGCTCAGCCTGGCGATCAGCAGTCGAAGAGGAGCCGGTACTCAGCCGGATGGGGCCTGGTCCGCACGTCCTCGGCCTCGAGGGCCTTCTGCTCGATCCACGTGTCGATGAAGCTCTCGGGGAACACGCCGCTGGCCGTCAGGAAGGCGGAGTCGGCGCGCAGTTCGTCAAGCGCCTCCTCGAGCCGCGAGGGGAGCGGAACGATGTGCGAACGCTGGTCCTCCGGAAGCGAGTGCAGGTCGACGTCGAACGGCCCATGGCCGTTCGAGGACGGGTCAAGCTCCCGCTCCATGCCGTCGATGCCCGCGCAGAGGAGCGCCGCCATGGTCAGGTACGGGTTGCCGGTCGCGTCGGAAGGACGGTACTCGATCGTCTTGCTCGCCGGCTCAGTGGCGTAACCCGGTATGCGGATCGCCGCGCTCCGGTTCTGCGCCGAGAAGAAGAGGTTGGTTGGCGCCTCGAAGCCCGGCCGGAGGCGACGATATGAGTTCGTGCTGGGGTTGGTGATGGCCGCCAGCGCCCTCCCGTGCTCGAGGATTCCGCCGACGAACGCGAGCGCCTTTCGCGAGAGGCCCGCGTATCCCGAGGCGTCGTAGAAGAGTGGGCTCCCATCGCGTTCGAGCTTGACGTGGAAGTGCATGCCGTTGCCGCTCTCGCCGGCCAGCGGCTTCGGCATGAACGTCGCCGAGGCTCCCCATGCGCTGGCGGCGTTCCGGGCGATGTACTTGCCGAGAATGACGTTGTCGGCGGCGGCGAGGAGAGGCTCGGCGAGAACCTCGATCTCCACCTGGCCCGGCGCTCCGTTCTCGTGGTGGTGATACTTGACAGGGATGCCCGCTCTGGTCATGGCGAGGGTCATCTCGTTGCGGATCTCCCACGTCATGTCGCTCGGGGGGATGGCGTGGTACCCGCGGCCCCGAGCGATACGATAGCCCAGGCTCGGACGTTCGTCTCGGTCGTACCACCCGGCTTCGAGTGACTCCACCGCGTAGTACGCGCCTCGCTCCGACTCGTCGTAGTCCGCTGCGGTGAAGACGTAGAACTCGAGCTCCGGACTCCACAGGCTCTCGTCGGCGTGTCCGGAGTCCCGGAGCGCCTCCGTCGCGCGCGTCGCGATGACGCGCGGGTCACGAGGGAACGACTCACGCGTGTCGGCCTCGGCGGCGGTGGCGAGCACGAAGGCGGTCGGGTCCGCCGCGAACGGGTCGAGGTTGGCGGTCGATCTGTCCGGCATGAGGACCATGTCGCCGCGCTCGACCGTTTTGAATCCGGGAACGCTCGACCCGTCGAACCCTATACCTTGCTCGAACGTTTCCTCTGAGAGCGCGGACACGGGAACGGTGACATGGTGCCAGCGTCCGGGAAGGTCGGTAAAACGAATGTCGAGCATGCGGATGCCGCTCTCGTTGAGCTCCTGGATGAAGCCGGCCACCGTTGGTGCACATCGGAGCCGGGCCGCCTGTTCGCTGATGGTTCCCATCGGTTTCTCCTGTGTTCCCTGAGGCTCGCGCGGGCTTGAGACGCAAAGCCTCCAGGCCGTCGCTCCCCGCGAGGCGACCTGAAGGCACCACAATCAGTATAGCGTGCGGGAGCCGGCGCGTCAACACGGCAGGGCAGGGGGAAAACCTTGACATCCGGCTCGCGGGACCGGTAAAGTAGCGGCACGCGGTGGGCCTTCCGGCGCGAATGCGCCGGAAGGAGATTCGCCATGGAGAACAGACGTTGGGGGGGACCCCGACCATGAGAGACGCTTCAACCATCTGGCAGGAAGGAGCTCAGTCATGTTCTGGCACAATCGCACAGCGCTCGCCCTCGCTCTCTCGCTTCTGAGTATCGTGGTGCTGAGCCTTGGTGCGTGCGCGGGGGACGCGGACTCACCGAGCACCGGCGCGCGGATGGAGGTGCAGACGGAGAAGCCTGAGCCGGCAAAGGACACGATGGAGGAGACGGGCGTGACCGCGACCCTGACGTACTACGAAGGCGGCAAGAGCGTCGGCTCGAGCCCGTCGACCAAGGAAGTTCCGTATCTGCCTCCCGGACGGAAGCTCGCCACCATGGAGACCAGCAAGGGAACGGTGGTCTTCGAACTCTGGGAGGACGAGGCTCCGAACACGGTCGTGAACTTCGTCTATCTCGCGAACAGCGGTCGGTACGACGGCGTTGAGTTCCATCGCGTCATCGACGGGTTCATGGCGCAGACGGGCGACGTCGAGCACAAGGGCGGTTTCGGAGGCCCGGGGTACTCGATACCGGGCGAGTTCAACGACGACCTCAGTCACGTTGAGGGCGTGCTCTCGATGGCCCGCAGCAACGATCCGGATTCCGGCGGCAGCCAGTTCTTCATCATGCTGGCCGCGGCGCCGCACCTGGACGGATCGTATGCGGCCTTTGGAAAGGTCATCGAAGGGATGGACGTCATCCACGACATCAAGAAGGGCGACCGCGCGAAGAACGGGGCCGTGAGTGAGGATCCGGACACGATCGTATCGCTGCGTGTCGAGACGGTGCCCGAGTAGGAGGGGAGGCGGCAGGGAATGCGGTATGCGAGAGCGATTGCACCCTTCCTCGCGGTAGCGCTCCTTACGGTGTCTGCGACGGGACAGTCCGTTCCGGGCACGGTTGGCGGCGCCTCGACCGAGGAGGTGCTCGAACAGATGCGCGATCTGGAAGGCCGCGTGGCGGCAAGCCCGGATGATCTGGGGCTCCGCATCGAACTGGGCAACCTCTACTACGAGTCGACCATGTACGAGCAGGCCGAGGCTCAGTACCTGTACGTGACAGCCGCCGACTCGACGCACGCGGGTGCGCATCTCAACCTGGGAACGCTCTACACGGACATGGGCAAGATCGACGCCGCCGTGCACGAGCTGGAGCAGGCGCTTGCGCTGGATCCCGAAAACGCCATGATCGTCACGAATCTCGGCAGCGCGTACTACGCGACACAACGGTTCTCGGATGCCATCGACATGTACCGCGTCGCGCTTCACCTCGAACCGGGCAACGTCGAGGCGCACTTCAACCTCGGTGTTGCGTTCGCGGACGCGCAGATCTTCGACGAGGCCGTTCGCGAGTGGCAGCGGGTCATCGAACTGGCGCCCGAAAGCGCGGCCGCGCAGATCTGCCGCGACAACATCCGAATGATCAACGAGTTCCGGGGCGAGTAGGCGGCGTGAAGCCGAGGCCGGGTCCTTCTCGCACAGACAGGGGTTGAGCCATGAAAGCTGGAAGACTGGTGACTGCTGTCGCGCTGCTTGCGCTTCTCGTATTCTGCGGGTGCGTGCCCCCCGCGGAGCGCGGCGGGGAGGCGACCGCGGAGACGGAGACCGTGGCGGCCGAGAGCACGGAGATGACTCCCGCGGAGAGAGCGTACGTGAACGCATCCGAGTTCTATCGTGTCCGCGAGCTCGGTAAGGCGATCGAGAACTACGAGCGCGCCATCGAGCTTGACCCGACGTACGTGGAACCTCTGCTCGGGCTCGGCCGGATCTACCTCGTCGATACGCAGGAGTTCGAGAAGGCGCTCGAGATGTACGAGCGAGCGCGCGATCTCGCCCCCGGTGAGGCGTACTCCCACTCCGCTCTCGCGTATGCTTACTTCGTCATGGGTCGGTACCAGGAGTGCGTCGACTCGTACGTCACCGCCGTGCAGATCAACCCGGAGGACGCCGACGCCTTCCTGAACCTCGGCTATGCCTACGAGAAGATGCAGATGGACCTGGCGGCCATCGAGGCGTACCGGCGCGCCCAGGAGCTCATGCCCAACGACGCCAGGGCGTCGCAGTCGATGGCGCACATCTACTACCGGTCGGGGCTTTATGATCACGCGATCCAGTCGTACGAGCGCGTGCGCGCCCAGGGACAGGCGAGCAACTACACGCTCTCCACGCTCGGCTTTCTCTACATGAAGGTCGGGCAGATGCAGAAGGCCGAGACGCTCTTCCTCTCGGTCATCGAGCGCAGTCCGGACGACCTCGGCGCCCGCTCGAACCTCGCTACCGTCTACCGGCAGATGAAGAACCTCGAGGGCACCATCGAGCAGTATGAGTACCTGCACCAGGCGCAGCCGAACGACGTGTCCTACATGCTCGCGCTCGCCGACGCGTACAACGACGCGGGTCTCTACGACAAGGCGATCGGCATGGCCCAGCGAGTTCTCGGCGTTCAGCCTGGAGCGGGAAGCGCCTACATCTCCTGGGCGAAGGCTCTCGAGAAGCAGGGTCAGTACGAAGCGGCCATCGCGAAGCTCGAGCAGGCGAAGGCTGACCCTGAGTGGCGCGCGCTCGCGATCCGCGAGATCGAGCGTCAGAATCAGCTCATCGAGATCCGCGATCAGCAGCGCGCGCGCGATCGCTGGGATCAGGGCTAGGCCGGGACTCTCGGTCTGAGCTTCGAGCGGGCCCGAGCCTTCGGGCAGCAGGACCGCGGGGGACTTCGAACACAAACGGCGACTGGACGGCCGGCCCGAGCGGGCCGGCCGTTCGCCGACGGTCCGCGGCCGGCCGCAGGGAAGCGGGCCGCGAGGCAGGAGATCATGGCAGGGACGATCTATCTGGATAACAACGCAACGACGCCGACGGATCCGCGCGTGCTCGATTCGATGCTGCCGTACTTCTCGGAGCGCTTCGGGAACCCATCGAGTCCATACGCTCTCGCGCGCGATCCGCGGAGAGCGGTCGATGCGGCGCGCTCGACCGTGGCCGGGCGCCTCGGTTGCGGCGTGGATGACATCGTCTTCACGGGCTGCGGCTCTGAATCCGACAACATCGCCATTCAGGGCGTCTGCGCGCACGCGGACGCTCCCGGGCACATCATCACGACCGCGATCGAACATCACGCCGTGCTCCACACGTGCGAGCACATGGAATCGGCGCGTTGGGACGTCACGTACCTCGGCGTCGGCTCGGAGGGAGTTGTGGACCCCGCCGAGCTCGAACGGGCGCTCAGACCCGATACGAAGCTCGTGACCATCATGCACGCGAACAACGAGGTCGGCACGCTGCAGCCTCTCGCGGAGATCGGCCGCCTGCTCCGGGAACACCCGGCCGTGTTCCACACGGACGCGGTGCAGTCCGTCGGCAAGATCCCGGTCGACGTGGACGAGCTGGGCGTCGATCTGCTGTCACTGTCCGCCCACAAGTTCTACGGCCCCAAGGGTGTCGGAGCGCTCTACATCAGGCCGGGACCCGGGTCGCTCCGATCGCGTACGGTGGGCAGCAGGAACGCGGAGTCCGACCGGGTACCGAGAACGTGCCGGGCATCGTGGGCCTCGCGACGGCGCTCGACATCGCCGTCCTTGAGATGGTCGATACGATGCGGCGACTGGAGGAGATGACACGGCTTCTCACCGACGGGATACGGCGGAGCATCGCGAGGGTGCAGGTCAACGGCGACGAGACGCGCCGGATCCCGGGGACGGTCAACGTGTCCTTCCTCGGCATCGAGGGAGAGAGCATCGTGCTGGCGCTCGATCTCGAGGGCATCGCCGTCTCGACGGGGTCTGCCTGCACGACAGATGCGGTCGGTCCGTCGCACGTTCTCAGTGCGATGGGCGTTGAGCCCAACGCGGCACAGGGATCCGTGCGATTCGGTCTCGGTCGGCACACGACCATCGACGATGTGGCCCGCGTTCTGGATGTTCTGCCAAGCGCTGTCGAGCGGCTGCGCGCCATGTCGCCGTTCGGCTCGTGATGCCCGCCTCCACGATGTGCGCGGGGTCGCCTGTCGACTCCCGAACGCTCCCCGGCGCGCTCGCCCTTCCGGTTCTGCTCACGCTCCTCCTCTTCCTCTGCTTCACCACTTCGATGGCTCACGCCGCGGGGCCGGCGCCTCCGGTCAGACTCGATGTGGACGCCGACGGGATCGTCGTGACGTTCGCACCCGGCGACCAGGCGCTCGCCGAGGAGGTGCTGCGGGTCACGATCGAGGAGCGCGAGAGCCTGCTCAGACGGTTCCCGGAGGCGCGGCTCGCGGCGCTTGAGGTGGACGTGGCCGCATCGCGCGAGGAGTTCAACCGGCTCACACGCGGAGGCGTCCCGGACTGGGGGGTCGGCTGTGCGATGATCGGCGAGCGGCGCATCGTCCTGCGGTCTCCACAGGGCGGCGGAGCGCCGCGCAGGCTCGGAACGGTGCTCCGGCACGAGCTGGCGCACCTGGCTGCGTACGACGCTCTTGGAACGGTGAGCGCGCCACGCTGGTTCCACGAGGGCGTCGCCTCGGCGGCGGCGGGGGAGTGGCGTCTCGAGGAGTCGGCCGCGCTGGCCGTGGCTGCCTGGAGCGGCGGACTGTCGGGTCCGGCCGCGCTGGAGCGGTCCTTTCCTGAGGCGGCTGACGCGGCGAGACTGGCCTACGCAGAGAGCTATCAGGCTGTGCTTCTGTTCGCGGAGCTCTCCGGGGATCTCTCGATCCCAGAGCTTGTGCGCGCAGTCGGCGGCCATCGGGACTTCGACACTGCGCTCGGGAATCTGACCGGTCTGGATGCACGGGCGTTCGATGCGGCCTTCGCCGAGCGAGTGAAACAGCGATTCGGTCTCGCGCTCCTCCTGCGCCGGACGGACCTGCTGTTTCTGGCTGCCGCCGCTCTCGTTCTGGTCGGCGCGGCGCTGACCTGGCTCCGATCCAGGCGCCGTCTCAAGCAGTGGGAGCGCGAAGAGAGCGACGGCAGCGAGCGAGACCGCGGCCGTCGGGACACGTGGCGCTAAGCGCCCGTGGCCTTTGCGTTTGACAGCCCCATGGGGCGTTGCTATACTGCTCGTCAGGGTTGGAGGGCTAGACCTAACTGGTAAGGCAGCGGTCTTGAAAACCGCCGGGCTTACGCCCTTGGGGGTTCGAGTCCCTCGCCCTCCGCCAGAGGACCGGCGAGCGAGCAGAGAAACGGAGAGGTGCCCGAGTGGCTGAAGGGGGCTGCCTGCTAAGCAGTTGTGCGCGTTTCGTGTACCGAGGGTTCGAATCCCTCCCTCTCCGCCAGAACAAGAGCGCCCATAGCTCAATTGGATAGAGCATCTGACTACGGATCAGAAGGCTGGGGGTTCGAGTCCTCCTGGGCGTACCACGTTGAGCGCCCCCGGTGAAGCCCGCCGGGGGCGTTCCCGCGTGCGGGGCCACCGTTGCTCCGGGTCTGGACATCGGCTCGCGTGGAGGCGCCGGTCCCGGGCAGCGGCCGGCCGCGGGGGCCGCCGGGCCTGCATTCCCGCTT
>CAZAQL010000028.1:23274-26325 GCA_964487295.1 uncultured bacterium
ACGGAGGGTAGCGTTCGCTCTGGAAACTCATGTGACTCGGCGGGTTCGGCGCGGGAGGCTCCGTGCCGGCGCAAAGGAGGAGACAATGCGTGGCAGGTGGACAGTCGTGTGGGCAGCTCTGGGATTCGTCGTGCTCCTGATCGCGGGCGGATGCAGTTCCTCGGACGATGGCGGAGGAGAGAGCTATGCCTCGTGCATGGCCGACTTCCAGCAGGAGATGAGCTCGGTCGACATGAACGAGGAGCCCTGGAACTGGGACATGGACTTCGAGGATCACCTGGCGTGTTTCGAGGCGGTCCTGGACGACGATCCGAACAACGCGGATGCGCTTCTGATGGCCTCCTTCTGCCGGATGATGGTCACGGCCACCGATCCGGAGATGGCGGACATCTGGGGCGACCTGTTCGAGGAGGAGTCACGCTCGACGCAGGCGAACGTGCTCTTCTGGTATCTCAACCAGCCTACTCCTGCTGACATGCGAGCCGCCGCGCAGCGGCTCATGCGGGACGACTTCGTCTTCTCCGACATCCAGTCGTTCATTGAGGATGAGGTTCTGCCGTCTCTCGAGGAGATCGACGCACACCTGACGCTCTTCGAGGAGCTCGACGCCGTGGTGACGCTCGATCCCTGGGCGGCGCTCCCGGACTCCATCGCCCCGCCCGACACGGTCATGCCGGAGCTTCTGGAGTTCGATGCAACGGACGCCTACTTCGCCCACGTGCCGGTCGACTTCGTGCAGTGCCTCTGCTACCTCGCGGTGTCTTACAACGTCGACGCGAACGAGGGACAGACGCTCGAGGATCTGATCGACGAGGACGCCGACTTCCTGACGCTCAGACAGCAGTCGCACATGATGTCGGCGTACGACGAGATGCTCGAGGCGGCGACTCACCTCAGGGACGCGTGTGACGAGCTCGAGGCCGAGACCGACGACCAGACGCACGACTTCATCACGAAGACCGTGTGGGGCTGGGTCGCGATCGAGGATGAGGACGTGCTCGGGCCCGGGGCCGTCGACACGCTGCGAAACGCCGCCGATGCGATCGACGACGCTCTGACGGACGGTGTGATCATCAACCCCTCGGATACCGATCCCGAGGCGCCGGACATCGATATCCTGCTCGACCTCGAGGCGATGTTCTACGATCCGCTCGACGATCTCCGAGACTACTTCCCCTATCACACGTGGAACGCCGAGGGCGACTCGATGATCGTCACCGAGCCGCTCACATTCCCGGATCCGACGTTCGACGGTGACGATCCCGGCTACGACGGGATCTTCCCTGAGATGACGAACGAGGACTGGCGCCTGATCTATGACTGGGAGGACCGGCACTGGCGCGGGCGCGCGGCGCGTTTCTGGCGCTAGATCCGTCGCCCTCACACAGAGGCGAGGTGCTGTAGCGAGGCGGCGCGCCCGGTCCCGCGCGGGGCCGGGCGCGCATTGTTACAGGTGGAAACGAAGCTCCCACAGCAGCTTATGCACAGGGGAACGAACTTTGCAAGGTAGTGGGGGCCGGCACGTCCGCCTCCTCGGGCGTGCCTGATCGAGGATGTACGGCAGCCGGTCCACCCCGCCTTCGGAGGTATCGTGCCAACGCTCATCCACACCGCTGACGTGCATCTCGGAGCCCCCCTGGGCTGGCTCGGAGAGCGGGCCGCCGACCAGCGCGAGGAGCTGCGGCGCACCTTCCGGCGCATCGTGGACCTGACCCGCGAGGAGGACGCCGACTGCCTCATCGTCGCAGGCGACCTCTTCGACGGCAATCGCCCTCCCGCGTCCGCCGTACGCTTCGTGCTGCGTGAGCTTGCTCGCCTGACGGATGCCTGTGAGGCTCAGGTCGTCATTCTTCCGGGTTCGCACGACCATGCCGGTGAGGCGTCGGTCTTCCGGTGCTACCAGAGCGACTTCGAACAGCTCGACCGTGTGTCCATTCTCGAGGGCGGGGTTGGAGGGAGAGTCCGTCTCCCGAGAGCCGGGCTCACGATCCACGGCGCGCCCCCGGTCTCAGAGCGGTCGAACACACACCAGATGGGTTCTCTCACCCCCGACCCGGAGTCCACGTACAACATCGCGGTGCTGCACGGCTCGCTCGACCTCGTGCCGGGCGCGCCCGACGACCACCCGATCCTCCGTTCGGAGCTTGAGACCCCCGGATGGTCCTACTTCGCGCTGGGTCACTGGCACTCCTGGAAGGAGATCGAGGTGAACGGTGTGCCGGGCGTCTACCCGGGCGCGCCGGAGATCGTTGCGCCGGACCAGGCGGGAGCCGGGTTCGTGGCGCGCGTGTCTCTGAGCCGTGACGGCACGCGGGTCACGCAGGCGCGCGTGGCGGCCCGCTCGGTCGCCGACGCTTCGATCTCCGTGGACGGCGCAATCGACGCGAAGGAGGTCGCCCAGCGAGTCCGGACGGCGGTTCCTCCGGATGCGGATACGATCCTCCGGATGGCTCTCACGGGGCTGCTTCGGCTCGACGCGACGCTCGACACACGGGCCCTCGTCGAGGAGCTGCGCGCCGACTACTTCGAGGTGTTGCCGCCGAGGGAGTCGTATCACGTGCGGCTCGAGGACGCTGACCTGGATGCGCTCCCGGAGCGACTCGTCATCGGCAGATTCGTCCGGCTCATGCGCGATTCCATCGAGTCCACCGAGGATGACCGGACGAGGGACGAGATGGAGGCCGCGCTGCAGCTCGGTGTTGCTCTCCTGCAGGGGAAGGACGTGCTCTCGTGATCCTGCGCCGGTTCCGGCTCAAGCGCTTCATGCGTTTCGACGAGCTCGAGCTCGCCTTCGGCCCGGGATTGAATCTCCTGGTGGGCCCGAACGAATCGGGCAAGAGCACCATCGTCGAGGCCCTTGGCATCACGCTCTTCGTGGATCCGGCCACGACCTCGAAGTCCATCAGCTCCCTCGAGGCGTGGGGAAGCACGGGCGGCATGGAACTCGAGCTGACGTTCGAGCACGCCGGCACCGAGTACCGGCTCGCCAAGCACTTCGGCGAGGGGCGCGCGGAGCTGAGCGGAGGCGGCGAGCTGATCGCCGACCGGACG
>CAZAQL010000029.1:0-26042 GCA_964487295.1 uncultured bacterium
CTCATGGTGCCCGGGTCCACGTTGAGATACGGATCGAGCTTCTGGAGGGTGACGGAGATCCCGCGACTCTTGAGGAGATACCCGATCGAGGCGGACGCGATGCCCTTACCGAGCGCCGACACCACACCGCCGGTTACGAACACGAACTTGGCCACGCGCTCCTCCCCTCCTGCGCGAACAATGAGAGCTCCACGGTCACAGCCGGATGTCGCCCGCCGCGATGAGACGCTCGAGTCTCACGAGATCATCCGGATGGTCGACGCCCGGGCGCCCCGTGCTCGCGATCGCGACACCGATCGAAAGCCCTCCCTCGAGCGCTCGAAGCTGTTCCAGACCCTCCATCGACTCCAGCCGGCCTCTGGCGAGCGACGCGAACCGGTCGAGGGCGGCACGACGGAAGCAGTATAGACCAACGTGATGCAGATACAACCCGATATCCGAACGGTCCGTGGCTTCCTGAGCGGGCATCCCGCCCTTCCCCGACGGGATCGGAGCGCGCGAGAAGTAGAGGGCTCTGGCGTCGGCGGTCACGACCTTCACGACGTTCGGGTCTCGGTATCCCTCCTCGTCACGACAGGGATACCCGAGCGTCGTGATGTCGAATCCGGCGTCAAGGAGTGCTATGGCAGCGTCGATGTCGTCCGGGTGGATGCACGGCTGGTCGACCTGCAGGCTCACGACCACGTCGGCGTCGCGGCCTCGGACAGCCGCGGCGGAGCGGTCGCTCCCCGTCGCGCAGGGCTCCCTCACGAAGGCGACGTCGCCGCCGGCCTCGCGGACGACGGCGGCGATCTCAGCGCTGTCGGTCGCCACGAGCACGGCGTCGACCGATGCGGCTTCCAGGAGGCGGGCCCGCGCGTGCTCGACCAGAGGAACGCCGGCCAGCCTCGCGAGCGCCTTGCCCGGGAAACGCGTCGAGTCCAGACGGCACGGCACGATACCGAGGACGCTGCGGTCGGAATTCGCCATATCGCCTCGTTGTGGGCGGACTACTTGTAGTTGAGAACGACGACCTTGGGGGACTCCGGCAGAGTCTCCTTCGTGACCTCGATCTCGGACGCATCGATCCGCTCGACGTTCTCCATGAGCTTGAGGAAGTCGTCAACGGGCTGGATCGGGAATCCGATGTCCTCGGTCTTGTAGTGCATCGGTATGATGAGTCGCGCCTGGAGCTTCGCCGCGACCTCCCTCGCCTCCTCAGGACCGATCGTGTAGTACCCGCCGACGGGCGCCAGCAGCACGTCGACGCTCCCGAGCTCCGACGCCTCGCCGTCGCTCAGGACGTGGCCGAGGTCGCCGAGATGGGCGACCCGGACTCCGTCCACGTCCATCACGTGGATCGTGTTCCTTCCCCGATCCTGGCCCTGGTTCTCGTCGTGGAACGTGCTCAGGCTCGAGAGGCGGACGGCGCCGGATTCCACGGGGGCGCCCCCCCGCACTACCTCGGGGCTCCCGGTGAGCGAGTCCACCGCGTTGTGATCGGCGTGATCATGGCTCACCGTCACGATGTCGGCCTCATCCGTGATCTCGTCGTACCCGACCGCTCCGTCGTACGATCCGGCTTCGAACGGGTCCGTGATGATCCTCGTGCCGTCGGTCGACCGTATGAGAAATGATGAGTGTCCCAGCCACTTGATCTTCATCGAGTCGCCACCTCCCGACCTCCCGCCTGAGCGGGAGTGTCGCTCTGTTCCGACGTTCATAGCAAAAGGCGTCCCGCAAGGACACTGGGTCCTCGGGGACACCTCTCAGTTCCCTCAAGCTGCGCAAGGATCTCGGTCCGTCCTCGCCGTCCACCGATCGCTCCCTAAACGGATTCGCTCAGAGCCTCGACGGTCACTCGCTTGCGCGAACGTCCCCAGCGCTCGAACCTGACGTTGCCGTCCACGAGCGCGAACAGCGTGTCGTCGCCGCCCATCCCCACGTTCTCACCCGGGTAGAACTTCGTGCCGCGCTGCTTCAGGATGATCGTTCCGGCGCGAACGAACTGCCCGCCGAAGCGCTTGATGCCGAGACGCTTGGCGTTCGAGTCGCGGCCGTTCCTGGAGCTGCCAACGCCCTTCTTGTGTGCCACGTCACTGCCTCCTGAAACAGACGAGGGCCGTCAGCCGATCTTCCGGACCCGAAGCTCCGTGAAGTCCTGACGATGTCCCTTCGTCACCTGATAGCCCTTCCTGCGCTTCTTCTTGTAGACGATGACCTTGCGGCGTCTGCCGTGACCGACGACCTCGGCCTTCACGCTGGCATTCTCGACCAGCGGCGTTCCGACCGCAACGTCCTCGCCATGCTTGACCGCGAGAACCTCCCTGAGCTCCACGCTCTCGCCCACATCCGAACGGAGCTTCGGCACCCGGATCGTGTCACCCTCCGAGACCTTGAACTGGAGCCCCCCGGTCCTGACGATGGCGTAGTCCACGCTTCCTCCGGTGTCCATGGGGTCTACCGCATTGCACGCTTCAAACTTTCATAGTATAGAGTACCCGCCGCGGCTGTCAAGACACATCTCATCGCTTCCGCATCCTCCCCGCCCATGATATCCTCGCGGCCGAACCGTTCGTCGCACGAACCGGCGAGATACGACCCGGATTCCCTGAGAGCGCCGGCGATGGCGCGATGGTGAGAAGACAGTGAGCCTTGCTCAGATCCCGCACGCAGGAGAGATCCTCTCGGTCCTCGCGGCCGTCGTCTGGTCGGTCTCCGTGGTGCTCTTCCGGTTGAGCGGCCGGAAGCTCCGCCCGCTGGCGCTCAATTTCTTCAAGAACGTCGTGGCGACCCTGCTTCTTCTGGGCACCCTGGCCATTCTCGGCCAGCCGCTGTTCCGTCCGGTACCGCTCGCAGACTATCTCCTTCTGCTCTTCGCGGGCTTCATCGGCATCACCCTGGCGGACACGCTCTTCTTCCAGGGTCTCAACCTGGTCGGCGCCGGCCTCTCTCAGGTCGTGAGCTGCTCGTATCCGCCGTCGGTCATACTGCTCTCGTTCGTCTTCCTCGACGAGCGGCTCACCTGGGGTGACGCGACCGGTACGGTGCTCATCCTCCTGGGCATCTTCATCTCGGCCCGCCACAGACCGCCCGAAGGGACCAGCACGGCCGACCTTCGGCGCGGCATTCTCCTCTGCGTCGCCTCCATGGTCATCATGGCGGTGAGCGTCATCATGACCAAGCCGATCCTCGACCGCTCGCCGATCCTCTGGTCGACGACGGTCCGACTGATGGGCGGGGTTCTGTCCATCATGCTCATCACCCTGTTCTTCAGAAGCCAGCGCGACCTCTGGCGAGCGTTCGTTCCTTCACGCAGCTGGAAGATCTCGATACCCGGCTCCGTGCTCGGCGCGTACATGGCCATGGTCATATGGCTCGCGGGGATGAAGTACACGCAGGCGTCGACCGCGTCCATCCTGAACCAGACGAGCGCGATCTTCGTCCTCCCGGTCGCCGCACTCGTGCTCGCTGAGAGGATCACGCGCAGGAAGATGCTGGCGGTGGTCCTCGGCGTCGCCGGGGTCGTCCTCGTGACGCTGCTCTAGGGTCCCGCGGGACTGCCGGCCGGTCCGGCCGCATCATCCCCGAGCTCGCGTTCCAGTTCGTCGAGAAGCCTCGACATCCAGGCGGTCGCCTCGGCGTGTCGCTTCCGGATCTCCTCGGCGCCGGCCACGAAGAAGAAGGGAGCGAGACGCTCGACGACCTCCGCCGGCAGATCGTACTGGACGTACCGGGTGTGGAACTGGTGCCGAGCGGGACAGTGCCTGATCCGCAGGAGCTCGACGAGAGGGCGCAGCGTGGTCGCGTGGTAGTACGAGAGCGCCTCGATGTCGTTCCCCCGCTCGAGTTCCTTCAAGGGGCCCGTCCGGCCGAGCTCGATCGTGCTCCGAAGCGTCTCGACCCTGCGGGCGAGCCGCGAACGAAGTGACGCAGGGTCACCTGGCTCCTGCTTGGTGAAGCCGGCGCGGTCGAAGTGCACCAGGGCGTTGCCGTGAACCTCCGGCTCGAGAAATCGCCGTTCCGTGTCGTTGTTCATGAAGCAGATGTCGACGAACTCGAACGGGCTGGCGCCCTCGAGCATGTAGAAGACCTGCGAGTGCCCGTGCCAGGCCGGCTCGGGGAGACGGTAGCGCACTCGAATGGGCGCGACATCCCGAAGCGCCCGGTCGACGAGCTCGATGGCCTCGTCCCGTGTGTCGGGCCTCACGGCCACCATGACGTCGATGTCCGACCACTCGTCGACGCGGTCGAAGGCCGCCGCTCCGCCTTCCCACACCGCCGTGACATCATCCGAGGCCTCAAGCGCTGCGACGATGGCCGACAGCACCGCCTCTCGCCGCACCGGATACGCGTTCGTCACCGTCCTTCCTCCTTCGTTTCGGCCTTCTCGAGAACCGACAGAAGATGCGTCGCGCCCCTGAAGCCGACCCGCTTGAGCAGAGCTCGGAGCTCCTCGCCTCTCGCGAGCAGCTCCTCGGTCTCGGGCGCCGCGGCATCCCGTGCTCGGCCCATGTACACATCGATCGAACGCTCAACGCGTTCGATGGTCTCGTCGGAGTATGGGTCCCCGTCGTCCAGGCAGTCCTCCAGGAACAGCGTCCGCGCGGGCAGCTGGTCGAGCAGACGCAGGATCTCCTCCCGTGAGTAGGTCTCGCGATGGCAGACCCCGCGCAGCCTGTCGATCGCGGCCCACCAGTGGTGGAGCTCGACGTGCGTTCTTTGCGGGCCTGCCTGCCCGTCCCGATACATCTCGAACACGATGAGCCTGCCGCCGGGCGCCAGGACCCGTGCCATCTCGGAGAGAGCCTGCTCCACCGGCTCGAGATGATGCAGCGAGTTGGCTATGGCCACCGTGTCGAAGGAGTCGTCGTCGAAGTCAAGCCTCGCGGCGTCGCCCGGTGTGAAGGAGATCCTTGGATCGTCGAAGCTCTCACGCGCCCTGTCGAGCGCCGCCTCGCCGGTGTCGATCCCGACGATGCTTCGGAAACTCGCAAGCTGCTCTGCGAGGGCGGCGACGAAGCCCCCGGCGCCTGTCGCGACGTCGAGCACGTCTCCTCCGTCGATCCGCCCCAGGACCGCCGCGAATCGCTCCATCTCTCCCCCTTCCCGGGATCTCAGTCCTCGGGTCCCGGCCTTCGCGAACGCTCGCGCTTGCGGCGGCCACGCTGTTTCTTCTCCGTCAGCCGACGCTCCTTCGCGGCGCGCGTCGGCTTCGTCGCGCGTCTCGGCTTCGGGCGCGCCGCGGCCCTGCGGAGCAGTGCCACCAGACGGTCGATGGCGTCCTGCCGGTTCCGCTGCTGCGTCCTGTACCTGCGCGCATCGATGACGATCAGTCCGTCGCCGGTGAGACGCCGCCCGGCGACCTTCGGAAGCCGCTCTTTGACGCGATCCGGGAGCGACGGGGACCTCATGGCGTCGAATCTGAGCTGGACCGCGGTCGCGACCTTGTTGACGTTCTGCCCTCCGGGGCCCGAGGAGCGCACGAACTCGAAAACGAGTTCGCTCTCCGGGATCGCGATGCTCCTCGTTACCCTGATCATCCGGAGCGCCTCGCATCATGGAAGGCCCGCACGAAGCGGTGGAGCCGTTCGGGATCGAGTCGCCCCAGGAAGCGCCCGTCCTCGCGGAATGTCGAGCCGACGATGAACCCGGCGGCGTGAGGCGTGAAGTCCGCGATGTTCTCCGGCGTCATCCCGGAACCTACGATCACGGGAACGCGGGCGGTCGCCCGCACGGTCTCGACGTCGGCCGGGGCGGGCGGGACCTCCGTCCGGTCACCGGTGACGATGACCCCGTCCACATCGAAGAACTCGGCCTGCCTGAGCTCCGCGATGATGTCGATGTCGCCCGTGATGGCGTGAGAGCAGTGCTTCTTGTGAAGGTCAGCGAAGACGCGCACGCGGTCCGCGTCGAGCCGACGCCGGAGCCTGAGCAGCTCCCCCGCGCACCCCTCGATGAGGCCCGCTCCGCCGACGTGGGCGAAGACGTACCCTTCGACACGGACGAAGTCGAGTCCGCGCGCCGCCGCTACCTCCATCGCCTGGAGATTGGCCGCCTCCAGAAGCTGGAGCCCCACCGGGCCGTCGAAGCGCGCACGCACCTCTCCGGCGATCCTCTCAACAAGGCGGATCGCGTCGAGCGCGAGCGGCGGCCGAACGTAGGGGACGTCGTGGCTGTTCTCGATCACCACGGCATCGAGACCGGCCGCATCGTATCGCGCGAGATCGTCGAGCGCGCGCCCGAGAATCTCGTCGTCGTCACCGTCATAGCGAGGACTGCCCGGCAGCGGCGCGAGCGCGATCATGCCGGCGAGAAAGCGAGGGGGCAGCGTGGTCACGGGCCGCTCCCCTCCCGGGTTCCGAGGATCCGCACCGACTCCTGCAGGATCCCACGCAGGTACACCATCTGGACGAGCACGACGATGACGACGAGAAGCGGAGTCGCCATCAGCACGCCGCCGGCCCCGAGGAGGATCCCCATGAGGATCTGGACCCCGATGAGAAGAGCCGGCGGGAGCGAGACCGCGCGCTGGTCGATCTGTGGCGTGATGAGGTAGTTCTCAAGCAGCTGGACCACCGTGAAGACCGCGATGACATAGAGCGCCTTCACCGGGTCGTGTGAGAGCGCCACGAGGATGGCCGGGATGGCTCCGAGAACGGGCCCGATGTACGGGACAAACGAGGCAAGCGCGGCGATGAGCGCGAGCGCGAGCGCGAGCGGCACCCCCACCACCAGGAGGCCGATAAGCGTCAGGACGCCCACGACGAGCATCGAGGCCAGCCGCCCGGCGATCCAGCGACGCAGGACGTGGCCGAGCGCCGAGGCGATCTCCGAGCCGCGCTCCCGGCCGCCGGGCGGGATGAGCCGGATGAGCGCCTTCACGTAGGTCTGGGGCGCGATGGCCAAGTAGATGCCGAGCGCGAGGACCAGAATGACGTTCAGGACGACGGTCGCCGTACCCGAGAAGAAGCGGGTGAGCGCCCCGAACACGTCCGGGCTCAGAGACGCGACGTTGCCTGGCTCCGGGAAGCGGTCCAGCACCGCACGGCCCCACGAGTAGCGGCCGAGCGCGTCGACGCCTCGATCGAGTGCGTCCGGGAGGATGTCGGCGAGCGTCGAGACCTGCGTGACGACCTGCGGTCCGATCGCCCAGAAGAGCAGGACGAACCCCGCCAGGAAGAGCACGACGAAGATCCCGAGGGCCGTGCGACGCGGCAGAGGTGTTCGCTCGGCGATGAAGGTCGCCACGCCGTCAAAGAAGACCGCGAGAAGCATCGCGGCGAAGAGCACGAGCAGCATGTCGGCCGCCTTCGCCACCGAGAGCAGCAGAAGCCAGCCGAGCAGGACCATCGCGATGACGATGGCGACCTTCCGCGCGAACGCGCCGTAGTCGCAGTGCGTTTCATCCATCAGACATCATCCGTATCCGTGTCCTCGGGCTCGTCCAGCTCGAGAGCCACCGAGTTGATGCAATACCTGAGGCCTGTCGGTTCGGGACCGTCCTCGAAGACGTGCCCGAGATGCGCGCCGCAGTTGCGACAGACCACCTCCGTCCGGATCCGCCCCTCGGAGTGGTCGGGGGCGGTGTCGACACTCTCCTCCCCGGCGGGTCTCCAGAAGCTCGGCCAGCCGGTTCCGGAATCAAACTTGTTCGTGCCATCGAAGAGCAGATGTCCGCAGCGGACGCACCGGAACGACCCAGCACCCTTGTACTCGTTGTACTCCCCTGAGAAGGGCTCCTCGGTTCCGCTCTCGCAGGTCACGTGGTACTGCTCGGGTGTCAGCCGCTTCCGCCATCCGGCGTCGTCGTTCCGTCCATCGGTCATGCGCACTCCCCCCTGTCTCACACCGACGGGCGAACGTCCGCCGTTCGCCCGTTCCGGACCCTAGATGGTCACCACCTTCTCCGCGCGCATGAGGTCGGCGAGAATCCCGTCCATGCTGCCGACGCGCCCGACGCGCAGCGACTCCTTGAGACCGTAGTACTCCACACACGTCCCGCACGCGACGATGTCGACCCCCCCATCGGCCAGGTGGCCGACGGCGTCGAGCACGTTCGATCCGTCCGCCAGGAGGCGGACGCCGCTGTTGTAGAAGATCATCCGGACCGGCCTGGGCTCCGCCTGAGCGAGCTTCCTCAGAAACGAGCCCACGAGCGTTGCGCCGAGTTCGTCGGACCCTCTCCCCATCGTATCGCCGTTGACGACCACCGTCGTTCTCACTCGAGCCCCCTCCTGCTGAATCGCCCTGCGCGTCCACTCTTCATTTGCTACACCATCGAGCACGAGGATTCAAGGAGTCGTTGTTGTCGATCTCAACGTCCGCGAGACTCGCCGGAGCGACGGCCTCGATACCATCGGCTATGCGGCGCAGCACATCAGATCTCATCACGCCTCCTGCGCCCTGAGCTCGATGGAGAACTCGGACCAGGCGGGCGCGGGTTCGAACCCGAGTGCCAGGTTCAACTCGTACATCGGGTTGTTCTCCTCGTTGTCCGTCTCGATCACGGCGACGCCGCGGTCCAGGGCATACTCAGCCGCCGTGACCTTGAGGGCCGTCGCGATGCCCCGTCTTCTGTGGCTCCGCACCACCCCGGTGAGTCCCGTGTAGAGCTTCCCGGGATCGCTCTCCGAGAACCAGAGCCCCGTCGACCCGACGTACTCCGACCCGTCCAGGGCGAACCAGTGTGCGTCCATGGAGAAGCCCGGGCTCTCGAATCTCGTACAGAACTCCTCGAACGACCGGCGCGTCGGGGGATCCCGGAACGGCACGTCCTGGAAGAGCTCCCACTGGACGTCGTAGTACGAACGCTTCCAGTCCGGATCGAGCTCCTCGAGCTCCGCCAGACTGCGGATCGCGATGCCCTGCTCGCGCACACGGTCGACGGCCGGCCGCCAACGGTCGACATCGAACGCGTCGACCCGGAGCCGCGACACGGCGTACCGCATCGCCAACTCGTACCCCCGCTTCGTGATGAAACGAACATACTCGGGGCGATCCTCCCGCGTCCATGTCACGAGCTGCCTCGGAGCCAGCCCGTCCATCTCCTCGAGCAGGAACTCGTACATGCGCGAGCCGATCCCGCGTCGCTGGAACGCCGGATCGACGCTGACCTCGACGAAGTACTTGCCCGGCTTGTGACACCATTCGACGTCGCCGTAGGTTCCGACCGCGACGATGCGACCGCCGAGACGCCCGATGTACCGCGCGCGCGTCCACTTCGGATCCCGGTGCTCCTCTCCGTATCGGAACTCCGAGACGCTCTGGGCCTCATCCGGCCAGAGAGCCGCGCCGATCCGCACGATCGCTTCGTACTCCTCATCCGTCCTCTGGAAGGGCGCGATGAGGAGATCAGTCACTGTCTTTGTCATGACGATTCTCCGTACGTTCACCCGCCTCGGGGCGGCTCTTCGAGCTGCCGTCCGAGGCCATCCCACCGGAGGCTCCCGGTGGCACGCCGCCGGGGGAAGACCCCGGCGAAGGGGCCAGGTGCATGTGGTAGTCGATCCATCCGGGCTCCGGCTCGAAACCGAGCCTCACGTTGATGCCGTACATGGGATTCGTGGCCGCGTTCTCGGTCCGCACGCGCGCGAAGCCGAGGTCGCGAGCGTCCGCGAGCACGGCCGCCTTGAGCGCGGTCGCGATGCCCCGACGCCGGTGCGTCCGGCGGACCCCCGTGATCTCCGTCTCGAGGGTCTCCCGGTCGGCCGGGTTGTGCCACAGGAGCGTCACCCCGACCCAATCATCGCCGTCCAGCGCGACGTACCCGAGCCTCGGATCGAACCTGGGCGCCTGCATGATACCCCGGTAGGTCTCGAAGCTGCGTCTCACAGGCGGGTCGTCGTTCGGCATGTCCTGCATCGCCTCCCAGTCGAGATCGTAGAGCCTTCGCATCGCATCCGGCACGCGCTCCATCGCCCGATCGAGTCGCTCGATGCCAATGCCCTGCTCGGCGAGTCGGGGCCGCGCTGACGCGAACGGCGTCTCGTCGAACGCGGCGAGGTTGAGACACGAGTTCGCGCCCCGCATGACCTCTCTGAACCCGCGCGTCTCGATGAACCGGATCGCCACTTCCCGGTCCTCCCGGACCCAGGTCGCGAAGTACCTCGGGGCCGGTTCGGCCTTCGCCAGCTCACCGGTGATGTACTCGTAGAGCGCCGTACCGATCCCGCGACCCCCGTACTCGGGATGGACGGAGAAGTAGAGCGTGTACTTCCCGGGCACGTGGCTCCAGTTCGACTCGCCGAAGTTCCCGGCGGCGACCACGCGGCCGTCGAGCTCCGCCAGGATGCGCCGGAACAGGTAGCGCTTCTCGCGCACGGAGTCGCGGAATCTCACGTTCTCGACGCACGTAGGCGCCTCCGGCTCCCACGCATTCGCGATGGTCACGACCGCCTCGTAGTCGGCGTCGCTCCCGTCGAACTCACGAATCGCGATGTCGGTGTTCGGCTCAGCCATCGGCCACCTCCGCGGTCCCGGACCTCGGGACGACGCCATCGGCCACCTCCGCGGTCCCGGACCTCAGGACGACGCCATCGGCCACGTCCGCGGTCCCCGACCTCAGGACGACGCCATCGGCGGCTTCCACGCTCCGGACTGCCGCTGAGACCTGCTCGGCGGTCTCCGTGCTCGCGCCCTCCGCGCCGTCCCCCGCCGGGGCTCCCCGGGGCCGTTCACTCAGGAGCTTCCGGAAGACGAGCCATCCCGGCATCCGCTCGAAGCCGAGCTTGACGTTGAGCGCGTACATCGGGTTCTTCTCCTCGTTGTCCGTGATGATGTACCGGACTCCGTGATCTCTCGCGAAATCGTTCACACGCACCTTGAGATCCGTCGCGATCCCGCGTCGCCGGTAGGGTCTCCGGACGCCGGTCAGCCCCTGGTAGAGCCTCTCGGAGTTCGAGAGATCCTTCCACGTGCTCGACAGCGCCACGTATGCGTCACCGTCCAGCGCGACGAACCACGACTCCGGCAGGAACGCAGGGTGCGAGAACTCCTTGATCCACTCATCGAAGGGGCGCTTCGTCAACGGATCCGGGACCGGAACGTCCTGCATGATCTCCCAGTCCAGCTCGTAGAGCTTCCGCCCTGCATCCGGGTCGTTCTCGAGCAGCCAGTCGCCCGTCCGGACGACGAGCCCGGTCCGTTCGCAAGCGCCCCTGGCGCTCGCGAACCTCTCCCAGTCGAAGTCGACGAGATCGAGCCTGGAGACCTCCTGCCTCTGAACCCTCGTGTACCCGCGCGACTCCAGGAATCGTACCGCCGCCGGCAGGTCCTCGCGCGTGTCACTGACCAGCTTGACCGGACTTGGGGTGCGAGCGCTGAGGATCCCGGTGACGTGGTCGTAGAGCCTCGCTCCAATGCCGCGGTGCTGCCAGTCGGGGTGAACGACGACGAACACGAAGTACTTCCCGTCCTCGTGGCTCCACGACGATTCGCCGATCGAGGCGTACGCGACGACCTCTCCGTCCTCCTCCCACATGAACCGCCGGCGGAAGAACCGCTTCTCGCGCATCGCATCCTCGGCCTTGAGTCCCTCGACCGTCTCAGACCATTCGGGCCAGACGGCGTTGTGTATCTCGACGAGTCGGGCGTAGTCCCGCTCGCTGTCATCGAACTCCCTCAGAAGATGTGCCATTGTCGCTCTCCGGCGGCGTCCGCGCACCAGGCGCGGACGCCGCGAATCGGGCCGTCACGGCCCGGTGATGGTTCGATCGTCTCCCGTTGCCTCGCTCCCCCCGTCCTCCGGGACAGCGATACTCTTCGTGAAATCGACCCAGGCCGGCGTCGGCTCGAAGCCGAGCTCCACGTTCAGGAGGTACATCGGGTTGTTCTCTTCGTTGTCGGTCTGGACCGTCCTGATCCCTCGCGACTTCGCGTCCTCGAGAGCCGTCACCTTGAGGGCCGTCGCGATGCCGCGCCTTCGATGGCTCCTCAGCACGCCCGTGAGCCCCGTGTGGAGCTTCCAGGGCTCCGCCAGCGCGATCCAGAAGCCGGTCATCCCGACGACCTCGTCGCCGTCGAGCGCCACGAAATGCAGCTCGGGATCATAGCTCGGCGAATCGAGGTCCTTCATGAAGCGCTCCAGGGGGACCGGCGTCGGTGGGTCCGGGAGCGGGACGTCCTTCCAGGTCGCCATGCACATCTCCCAGTACCTCCTGTCCCAGTCACCGTAGCGCCCCATGAGCTCCCTGTTCGTGATGATCTCGATGCCCCGGGACCTCGCGCGCTCGCGCGCGACATCGAAGCGAGACGGGTCGAAGGCCTCCAGCTCCAACTCCGAGACCTGATAGCGCATCACGGGTTCGAAGCCTCGCTTCTCGAGAAAGCGAACGCACTCCGGGCGGTCCTCTCTGGTGTCTGCGCCGAGTTCGCGGGGCTCGTGCGGCACGAGCGTCTCGATGACGTGATCGTAGATCGCCCCACCGTATCCGTTCCTCTGGTGATCGGGGTGGACCTGCACCCAGACGAAGTACTTGCCAGGCTTGTGACACCACTCGGGCTCGATGCACCCACCGTAGCCTACGATCTCGTCATCCACCTCACCCACCACCCTGTGAAAGAGCAACTCGGGGTTCCGCTTGCTGTCCCCGAACTTCAGCGATTCGACCGCCACAAGCTCGTCCGGCCAGTTCGCGTTGTTGATCCCGACGACGGCCTCGTACTCCGCGTCGGTCGGGGTGAACGGTCTGATAGCAATACGCATGTCATGGCTCCTGTTGGTTCGTGTCCTCGTGTCTCGCTTCTCCATCACGTCCGGCGTGAGCGCCGGCGGCTCCCGGCTCTTCAACTGCGTCGGCGCCCGGTCCCATCACGTTGCGCCAAGGATCCTGGTGGCATGACTGACCACCGCTCAACCACGCAGACAGACGCACCTGCCGGGTTGGGTCTGCCCGCGTGCACTGTGTGAATAGCTTCTTGAGTGTGGGTTCGAGAGAGGCCCCAGGGGGCTCCAGGGACCTCCGTGCTGCGGTGATGCTGGAGGTGTGGATCTAGGTGGCCGGTCTCCCGAGGTGCGTTCTCACACAGACGGGCTGAGTGATATCGGACATCCCGCACCTCCTCCTTCGTTGGAGCCCTTGCCGACTCGGTTGCAGCGTACGAGAAAGGCTATCGTGCAGATATGACACGCGTCAAGAGGAAACGTTGAAGCGATGATGGAAGCGCGGTCGCCCGGATCAAGGAGGCTAGCCGGTCGCGACCTTGATGAGGTTCGTGGTCCCGGGTACGTAGAGCGGCAGGCCCGCCGTGACGACGATCTGCTCGCCCTCGCGGAGCCCGGCGTGCGCGCGAGCGACCGCCAGCGCCTCCTGCTCGATCGCCTCCGCCGTCGCTCCCCCGGCCTCCGTGGCCTCGATCGGCGTCACTCCCCAGACGAAGGCGAGCTCACGCATCGTCTCCCGGCGGGGCGTGGGCGCGAGGACGGTCTGCCTGGGGCGCTGCTTGGCGACGAGCCTCGCCGTGCTGCCGGAGTAGGTGAAGGTCACGATCGCAGTCGCCCCGAGTTCCTCGGCCATGCGGCAGGCCGCCTGCGCGACCGACTCGTCCGCGGTGGCGTCCCCGCCGGCCCGCGTCCTGGGGCGTCCGGCCATGAGCTCGGAATCCTCCGTCGTCTCCGCGATGCGCTTGAGCGTCCGGACGCTCTCTGCCGGATATGCTCCTATGGCCGTCTCCTCGGAGAGCATGACCGCGTCGGTTCCGTCAAGCACGGCGTTGGCCACGTCCGTGACCTCCGCCCTCGTCGGCCGCGGACTCCGCTCCATCGACTTGAGCATCTGCGTCGCCGTGATGACGGGCTTCGCAGCGGCGTTGGTGGACGCGATGATCCTCTTCTGAACGAGCGGAACGCGCTCCAGCGGAATCTCCACTCCGAGATCGCCGCGTGCCACCATCACGCCGTCGACCGCCGCAATGATCGACTGGAGATTCTCGACCGCCTCGTGCTTCTCGATCTTGGCGACCAGAGGGGCCTCGGAGCCGCACCTCCGCTGTGCATCCCGCACGGCCGCGATATCCTCGGCGCTGCGGACGAATGAGACGGCGACGACGTCGGCCCCCATGGACACGCCGAAGGCGAGATCATCGAGGTCCTTGGGTGTGAGCGTCGGGACGGTGATGCTCCGCGACGGGAGGTTCACGCCCTTGTGCGATGTGAGCACTCCTCCAGTGACGACGCGACAGACGATGTCGTCGCGGCTGATCGATTCAACGGCGAGTTCGATGGCCCCGTCCGCCAGCATCAGTGTGTCGCCCTCCTCCACATCGCCCGGCAGGCCGTCGTACGTCACGGACACGGCGTCCGATCCGCCCTCGACGCGCCGCGTCGTCAACACGAAGGGCTGCCCGCTGACCAGGAGCGTCCCATCCCCGGGAACGAGGCCGGTACGCACCTTGGGTCCCGCGAGGTCCTGAAGGACCGCGATCGGACGCCCGACGGCCTCCTCCGCTCTCCTGACCGCCGCGGCCGCGGCGGCGTGCTGTTCATGGGTGCCGTGCGAGAAGTTCAGCCGGGCCACGTCCATGCCCGCCTCTGCGAGGCCGAGGATGGCGTCGTCGGAGGCGGTCGCCGGTCCGATCGTGCAGACCACTCGTGTGCGCGACATGAGATCTCCTGTGGTGAGCGTGCGGCGACAGGGTCGACCAGCGGCGATGAGCGTCGGTACAACGCCGGACGGCCCGGACCTCAGCGCCCGGCAAGGGACTCGTAGCGCTCGTAGTATCCAAGCAGACGGCCGTCCCGATCGCGCACGGCGCGCATGAAGACGCGCGTCTTTTTCCCGTCCGTGATCAGTCGCTCGTCCTCGCCGGCCCGGAAGGCGTCGAGCACCTCATGGATCATGGCAACGGACGACTCGTTGTGGCAGTCGACGAGATTCGAACCGAGGAGTCCTTCCCCCTTCGAGTAGTGCTCCACGGCGGCCCTGTTCATGAAGACGATCGTGTGCTCGAGATCCGCGACCAGCACCGGGTCGCGGAGGCTGTCAAGGATGGCCCGCTCGAGACACTGGCCGGCATCCCGCGTGGATGAGCACATGGACTAGCCCTTGATCTCGGACGCAAGCTCTTTGCCGGACTTCGCGGAGAGGATCCTGAACTCCTCGCGCTCCAGGCTCTCGTCGTCCGTGATCTCGATGTTGCGCCGGGTCTCGCGCCGAAGCCGCTTCAGATGGTGCTCGCGCTCGGTGAGCAGGTGAACGGCCACCTCGGGTGAGACGACGATCTCGAGCTTCCTGTCTCGGTGCGAGGATGCCGCGCGGCGGACGGCGCGCTCGATGATGAGCTGGATCGAGTCGAGCGACAGGACCTTCCCGGTCCCCTCACAACACGGACAGGGGTCCGTGTAGCGGTGCAGCAGACTGGGACGCACGCGCTGCCTGGTCATCCTGACCAGACCGAGCTCTCCGATCGGGAAGACCTTGCTGCGCGCCCTGTCGCGCGACAGGACACGCTTGAGCTCCTGCACGACCTTGTCCCTGTTCGCCTCGGTCGCCATGTCGATGAAGTCGATGACGATGATGCCCCCGAGGTCCCTCAGACGCAGCTGTCGTCCGATCTCGCGCGCCGCCTCGAGGTTCGTTCGGAGGATCGTCTCCTCCTGGTTCTTCTTGCCGGTGTAGCGCCCCGTGTTGACGTCGACCGAGATCAGGGCCTCAGTATGGTCGATGACGACGTAGCCGCCCTTCTTGAAGTAGACCTTCCTGCGAAGGCTTTTCTCGATCTCCCCCTCGATGTCGTAGGCGTCGAAGATGGGAACGTTGTCCTTGTAGTACTCGACACGAGAGCGGAGCTCGGGAGCGACCGTGCGCAGATATCCCATGATCTCACGATATCCGTGCCGTGAGTCGATGATCAACCGGTCCACGTCGGTCGTGAAGACGTCGCGAACGAGACCGGCGGTGAGCCCCATCTCGCGGTGCACCAGGGCGGGGGCCTTCTTCTTCTCCGCGCTGGCGTGGATCTTCGTCCACTGCCGGCCGAGGTACTTCACGTCTCGCTTCAGCTGACGCTTGCTGGTTCCCTCGGCGACGGTGCGGACGATGATGCCGCCCCAGCGGGGTCTGATCTCGCGCGCGATGGTCTTGAGACGATCGCGCTCCTCCGAGGCCTCGATCTTGCGGGAGACCCCGACCGAGCCCGAGAACGGGACGAGGACGAGAAATCTCCCGGGCATCGAGATCTGGGTGGTCACGCGGGGGCCCTTCGTGCTGATGGGCTCCTTGGTCACCTGGACGATGACCTCCTGCCCCTTCTTGAGAAGGTCCTGGATCGGAGCGTTCGGCGATTCGAGCCTCCGGCCTTCCTCGACCTCGAGCCCGTCCATGCCGACCAGAACCTCGTCGTTCTCCGTGACGTCGCGCATGTCCGAGACGTGCAGAAAGGCGCTCTTCTCTGTACCGATGTCGACGAACGCAGCCTGCATGCCGGGAAGCACCGCGCCCACGCGCCCCTTGTAGATGTCGCCGACGATCCGTTCACCGTTCTCGGCATCGACCATGAGCTCGACGAGCTTGTGGTCCTCGAGGATCGCGATCCGGGTCTCGCCGGGCGTGTCGTTGATGACGATCTCTTTGTACACGGTTCTCCTATCGTACGAGGGCGCGTCGAACGAAACGCGTCGTTCGTGGATGGTCCATGTGCTCCATTATAGGCTTGCGGCACGGAGCGTCAAGCACCGCCGTGAGCATCTCAGGAGCTCGTCTGGAACGGCGCCAGCCCCGGAGCGGCGTTGTGGCGCCTCCTCAGAAGCTCCACGTGGCGCACGGGGACGAGAATGGCCTCCCGGTGGTCCCCGAGCAGGAGTTCGAGCACGTCAAGGGGTCTGAGAGCCCCCTCAACGCCGAGGCGCAGCGTCAGGACGAGAGCGGCCCCCTTCTCCTCCGCATCCTCCGCATCCTCCGCATCCTCCTCCTCCGCTTCCTCGACGCGCCCGAGCTCGAGAATACCCTCCGAGGGTCGCACGGTCCTGAGCTTCTCGCCGCGCGCGACAACGGCCTCCCTCGTATTCCTCAAGACCTCGATCCTCGCATCCAGGTCCTCGGGACTGAGGTCCGCCAGCGAAGGAGGCATGGCGATGACGTACGTCGAAGCCTCCGCCTCGCCGGTGATCGACAGGCGGCCGGGCGCCGGCGCCGCCTCCATGAGATCGAGTCCGTCGGGCAGAAGATCCGCCAGGCTCTCGATGAGCTCATCGGCCGTCACACTCCGCGTGAGCTCGATGTCGAAGAACTCGGCGTCGCCCGTCGTTCCCACGGGAAGCGGCGGTCCGAAGGCGATCTTCGGATGCGGGTTGAACCCCTGTGAGAACGCCACCGGCAGCCCGGAGGCCGTCGCGGCGCGCACGATGGCTCGCAGGATGTCCAGGTGAGAGAGGAACCTGAGACGGCGACGCTTCGCGAAACGCACGCGCCATCGCCCGTCGCCTGCTTCCGGCCGGATGCGCCGCGTGCGGCGGCCGAACCCGCTGGCCCTGCGTGCGACCGCCGAGGCGACGCCGTCGGTCGCCTCACGCCTCGGAGGCAGCTCCCGTGCCGACGCTGCCGGCCCGCTCGTCTCTCCCGAGCCGACGTTGCCGGCCGCGGCCGCCGTACCGCATGCGCCGCACTCAAAGCAACCGTCAAGGCGGCAGTCGGGCGTCGTCTCGCCGCGGTATGCCTTCGCGCGCTCGGCCAGCAGGAACTCCTTCGAAGGACCGCCTTCGATGTGATCCCACGGCAGCGGCGAATCGGGGTCGCGTTCCGCCAGGTACTCCACTGGATCGAGCCCGGCCTCCGCGAACGCCTCTCTCCAGATCCCGTAGTCGTAGCGCTCGGTCCACGCCTCCAGTCTCGCGCCCCGCTCGAACGCACCCCTTACGACGGCGCCGAGCTTCCGGTCCCCGCGGGCCAGGACGCCCTCGAGGAGAGAGACCTCGGGATCGCGGAGCGAGTACTTGACGCCCTTCATGCGGAGCCCCTCGCGGAGGATGCCCTCCTTCCGAGCGGTCTCCCGGGGAGAATCCTGCGCCTCCCACTGGAACGGCGTGTGCGGCTTCGGAACGAACGGCGAGATCGAGACCGAGAACCGCGCGCCTTTCCGCTTTCGGCGCGCGACGTGACGCACGCGGCCGACGAGCATGGCGATCGCCTCGACGTCCTCGTCCGTCTCCGTAGGGAGCCCGATCATGAAGTAGAGCTTCACGCGGTCCCAGCCCGAGGCGAAGGCCGTCTCGACGGTCTCGATGATGTGGTCCTCGGTCTCGTTCTTGTTGATCACATCCCGCATTCGCTGCGACCCCGCCTCCGGCGCGAACGTCAGGCCCGCGCGGCGAACTCCCTTGAGGCCGCCGGCGAGCTTGAGTCCGAAGCGGTCGAGCCTCAGGGACGGCAGGGCGATGCTGACCTTGCGTGGCACGAGCAGCTCGTTGAGCCTGCCCACGAGCTCGTCCAGCCGCCCGTAGTCGGAGGTAGAGAGCGACATGAGCGACACCTCGTCGTAGCCGGTGCTGCCGATCCCGCTCAGGGCAAGTTCAACGAGGTCATCGACGGAACGCTCCCGGACGGGCCGGGTGATCATCCCGGCCTGGCAGAAGCGGCAGCCGCGGGTGCAGCCTCGCATGATCTCGAGAGTCAGGCGGTCGTGTGCGACCTCCGAGGCGGGCACGATGGGGCACGACGGCAGCCCGAGAGAGGAGAGCGACTCCTCGACACGGCGGGTCACCCGCCTCGGAGCGGCGTCACTCAGGGGCACGGTTCCCCGGTACTCCCCCTGCTCCTCCACGACACGATAGAGGGATGGAACGTACACACCCGGAATCCGGGCGAGGCGCTCAAGAAGTTCCCGTCTCCTCGCGAAGGCGTCGTCCCGCTTCTCTGCGGAGCCGCTGTCCCGCTTCGACCCGGAGCCGTCGTCCCTCTTCGGCCCGGACGCGTCGCGCCGAGCTCTCTGTCCGCCGCGGCTCCTCCACGAAGCGAGCGCATCGGCCAGATCGAGAACGACGGACTCACCGTCGCCGATGACGAAGGCGTCGAAGAACTCCGCCAGGGGTTCCGGGTTCATCGCGTTCGGTCCGCCGGCGATGACGAGCGGCATGTCGTCCGAGCGATCGGCCGCGGTGAGCGGCAACCCGGCGAGGTCGAGCATGGCGAGAATGGTCGTGTAGTGGAGTTCGTACTGCAGCGTGAAGCCTATGACGTCGAAATCCGAGGCCGCGGTGTGGCTCTCGATGGAGAAGAGCGGGACCTCGTGCTCCCGCATGAGGTCCTCCATATCGACCCACGGCGCGAAGCAGCGTTCACAGCGGACGTCGTCGCGCCGATTCAGGATGTCGTACAGCACCCGGAGGCCCAGATGCGACATCCCGATCTCGTAGACATCCGGGAACGCCAGCAGGAACCGGAGCTCATCGCCCCGCCACCGGCGATCCGGGAGGTTCCGCTCCGCGCCGACGTAGCGGCTCGGCCGCGACACGAGCGGGAGGATCTCCCGTTCGAGTCTCTCTCGGAGCTCGCTCATTCGAAGCCCGACCCTCTCGTTGCCTCATTCTGCGCGTTGCCGCGCCGGGCGTGCGAGCGCGGCGCGGCAACATGCGGAAGTCTCACTGTTCGGACGAGCGCTTACGACGCCAGCGCCGCACCCCGCTTCATCGCCTCGCGGTTGAGGCCCATGATCTTGTCGCCCTTGCCCTGAAGCATGACGTCAAGAGCATCGAGAAGCGTATCCACCTTGACGACGCCCACCTTCTCCGCGAAGGCGCCGAGCATGACCATGTTGGCCGAGCGAGCGCTCCCCACCTCCTCGGCGATATCGTTGGCGGGGACCTTCACGACCTTCACGTCGTCCCGCTCGACCTCCCGGTCGATGAGCGACGTGTTGTAGAAGACCCAACCGCCGGGCTTCACCACCGGCTCGAACTTGTCGAGCGACGGACCGTTCATGATGAGGATGATGTCCGGAGCCTCCACCATCGGCGAGGCGATCTCCTCGTCCGAGACGATCACGTTGCAGTTCGCCGTCCCGCCGCGCATCGCCGCGCCGTACTGCGGGAAGAAGGTCGAGTGCCTGTCCTCCATCATCCCCGCCTGCGCCAGAAGCTTGCCCATCAGAACGATGCCCTGGCCGCCGAACCCTGCGCACCTGATCTTGTGGCTCATGCGGCACCTCCATTCCCGGAGTCGCAATCACGGAACACCCCGAGCTCGTAGTGCTTGAGCATGTTCTCCCTGAGCCACGAGAGCGCCTTCTGAGGGGTCATGCCCCAGTTGGTCGGGCACGGTGAGACGATCTCGATCAGGCTCCAGCCCTTGCCGTCGATCGCGTTCTGGAAGCCCTTCTTCATGAGCTTCTTCGTGGTCAGGACGTTCTTCGGCGTGTCGACCGATCCGCGCGCCGCGAGCGCGACGCCCGGCAGGTCCTTGATGAGCTCGCAGACACGGATGGGATGCCCCATCATCTCGGGGTCCCGCCCGAGCTGACACGTCGTCGAGCGCTGGCCGACGAGCGTCGTCGGCGCCATCTGTCCGCCTGTCATGCCGTAGATGGCGTTGTTGACGAAGATCGTCACGAAATGCTCGCCGCGGTTCGCCGCGTGGATGGTCTCCGCGGTCCCGATGGCGGCGAGGTCGCCGTCACCCTGATAGCAGATGACGAAGCTGTCGGGGCGTCCCCTCTTCATCCCGGTGGCCACCGCCGGAGCGCGGCCGTGGGCGGCCGAGATGACGTCGAAGTTCCAGTACTTGTCCGCGAAGACCGAGCAGCCGACCGGCGCGATGCCGATGGCGCGGTCTCTGAGCCCGAATTCGTCAACGAGCTCGGCGACGAGCCGGTGAGCGATGCCGTGTCCGCAACCCGGACAGTAGAGCGTCTGCTCAGGCTTCATCGCCTGTGGCATTCCGAATACCTGCTGCTCCACGGCTGCCTCCTAGAAGTTGCGGAAGATCTCGTCGCCCTTCGAGGCGAGGATCTTCTTCAGCTGTTCGACGATCTCATCTTCGATCGGGACGCCGCCGGCGGTCCTGCCGTGCAGGTGGACCCGGGACTTCCCGCAAACGGCCAGCCGCACGTCCTCGACCATCTGCCCGAGGCTCATCTCGACGACGAGGAAGTTGTCGATGCGCTCCGCCAGCTCGCCGAGCTGCGGCATGGGATACGGCCAGAGTGTGATCGGACGGAAGAGGCCGACCTTGATGCCCTGAGCTCGGGCCTTGACCATCGCCGACTTGGCGACACGCGCCGCGGTGCCGTAGGCGACCATCACGATGTCCGCGTCGTCACAGTCGATCTCCTCGAAGCGGACCTCCTTCGCCTCGATCTCCTCGTACTTCTTCTGGAGGCGAAGGTTGTGGGCCTCGAGCTTGCCCTCTCCGAGGTGGACCGACGTCATCCAGATGGGCTCCTGGGTCAGGGGGTCACCGAGCTGCCACGGCTCCTTGCTCGGCAGATCGCCCGGGTCCTTGTAGTCCCTGAGGACCAGCGGCTCCATCATCTGGCCGAGGATGCCGTCCGCGGCGATCATCGACGGGTTGCGGTACCGGTCCGCGACGTCGAAACCGAGGAACGTGTAGTCGTAGAGCTCCTGCACGTTGCTCGGCGCGTAGACGATCACGCGGTAGTCGCCGTGCCCGCCGCCGCGCGTACACTGGAAGTAGTCCGACTGCGCCGGCGCGATGTTCCCGAGGCCCGGGCCGCCGCGCATGACGTTCACATAGAACATCGGCAGCTCCGCACCGGCCAGGTAGCTGATGCCCTCCTGCTTGAGACTGATACCGGGGCCGGAGGAGGACGTCATGGTGCGAACGCCCACTGCCGCCGCCCCGAAGCACATGTTGACGGCCGCGATCTCGCTCTCGCTCTGGATGAACACCCGACCCTCTTCGATCATCCGCTTCGACATGTAGGCGGTGAGCTCGTTCTGCGGCGTGATGGGGTAGCCGAAGTAGCACTGGCAGCCCGCCTGGACGGCGGCCTCGCCAATGGCCTCGTTACCCTTCATCAGGACCCTTTCGCTCATACTGAGAGCTCCTTGCTGATTCGTCGCGCTTGCCTGAACACCGGCGGAACGTGCCTACCGGTAGACCTTGATGACCAGATCGGGGCACATGATCGCGCAGAAGCTGCAGCCCGTGCACTTCTCAGGATCGATCGTCTCGACCGGATGGAATCCCATCTTGTTGAATCCCTCGGCCGCCCTGAGGATCTTCTGCGGGCACGCCTCGATGCAGTAGCCGCAGCCTTTGCACCGATCGACGTCGATCTCTATCCTCGGCACTCCAAACCTCCTTGACAGACGAGTTGGATGTGACTCTGGATGTTTCTGAGCCCCACCACACTAACACGCGAACGTCAGCCTACCAAGGGCTTTTGCTCGCCCCAAGGGAGGACTGCCATGGCGCTCTGGGAGTGCGGATTCACAAGAAGTCCTGCATCGCGGTGCGTTGTCACACTAATCCTTTTGATGAGCTCGATCGTCCCGGGATTCCCCGGCTCCGGCGCGCGCGTGAGCCTGAGCCGCCAGCGCACGCTTCGCCTGGCGCTCGTGACCTCTGGAACTCCCGCCCGCGAGACCGCCGCGAGCGCCCGGGGCGACTCGGCCCCGTCGCGGTCCGTGACGACCACGCCGACCTCGTCGGGGGCCAGCCCGCTGGCCGCCTGTCCGCCCGGAAGGAACTCGTGGTAGTGCTTGTTCGGATTGAGAAAGACGTTCGTGCGGGAGATCGCCTCCTCGACGATCCGATGCGCCTCCTCGATCGACGGGGCCTCGACGCCCAGCTCCCACAGCGTCTCGCGGAGAAGCCCCGACACCTCGTTCGAGAGCCCCATCTTGGCGTGGAGCGCCTCGAGCGCAGAGAACGCATCGTTGTCGGTGATCTTGAGCCTGACGGCCAGCATGACCTCATGCGTCATCGCGCACCTCCGCCGCTTCGAGCAGCGGTCCGCAGACCGCCCGGATGATCGCCGCGCCCGGGCCGGGAGCCCCGAGGACGGCGGCATCCCCGCGCGCGGCGCGGCGCCTGCGCCCCCAGTCCCCCGCCAGCGACTCGGGGACCTGCGAGAGCCAGGCCGCGCGCTCGGGGTGAGGCATCATGGCCACGACGTTGCCGGCGGGGTTGCTGATGCCGGCTATCGCTGCCATCGACCCGTTTGGATTCCAGGGGAAGCTCCTCGCCGGCGAGCCGTCCGGTCTGCAGTAGACGAACGCGATCTGCCCGTTCTCGTGCAGCCGCTCCACGAGCTCCGGATCGGTCGTGACGAACCGGCCCTCCGCGTGCGCAACGGGCACAGGAACGATGTCGCCGGGGGTGAACCCTCCGGTCGCCGCGGTCGATGTGCTCTCGACCCTGAGGTAGGTCCAGCGCGAGTAGTACCCGTCCCGATCCGGCATGACATTGCGCGCAAGCCCCATCTCGACGGCGCCCTCGCCGAGCCCGGGCACGAGTCCCGACTCGATGAGGATCTGCGCGCCGTTGCAGATGCCGAGCACCGGCTTGCCGGCCGCGGCCTGCTCGATGACGCAGTCCATGACGCGGTCCTTGGCCGCGATCGCGCCCGCCCGGACGCGGTCCTGGTAGGAGAATCCACCGGGCAGAATGAAGGCGTCGTACTGAGCGAGATCGTCGGTCGGACCGTTCCACATGAAGATATCGGCCGCGACGCCCTGGGCCATCACGGCGCGGCGCGTCTCAACCTCGCAGTTGAGGCCCGGAAACCGGATCACCGCGACGCGCGGTCCGTGCGGGGTCATCGGCCGCCCCCCTCCCCGGAACCGTTCATGGCGTCGCGGGCTCCGCTGTAGTAGGCGTCGCGCATCGCACTCCCGCTCACGGTCGTCACGGCGGCGCCGTTCCGGACCGTCATGCCGTCCTCACTCGTCGTCCCTCCGATGCGGGCGAACCAGACGCCCCGTGTCCTGAGAACCTCATCCACGCGCTCCTCGCATCCGGCGGGAACCTCCACGAGGTAGCCGCCAGCCTCGCTGAACAGCGCCGCGGCGGCGCTCCACCGCCCGGGGGTCGCCTTGAGCGCCTCCGCATCGATGAGCAGGCCGAGGGGCGCGTCCTCGGGACTCCCGAGCATCATCTCGGCCGCCGCCGTGATGAGCCCGCCGTCCGAGATGTCGTGACAGGAGTTCGCGAGCCCCTCGTCGATGAGATCGGTGATCCCGTGGTACATGCGGCGCTCCGCGTCGAAGTCCGTCCGCGGGAACGCTGCGAGGCCTCCGCCGACCCCCCGCACGCGGCCCCCTGTCGTGTCGCCGCCCGTGGCGCCTCCCTCAGTACCGCCGCCGGGGAAGCGCCCGGCGGTGACCGCAAGCTCGGGCTGCGCTTCGAAAAGCGCCGAGCCGCCGAGCGCAGCGCCCCTCGCTCCGACGGCGTAGAGCGCGCTGTCCGCCGCCCTGAGCCCCTGGGTGACGTGTTTCGAGACGTCGTCCAGGCGCCCGACGCAGCAGACGATCGGAGACGGGTGGATCGCGTTACCCGTGGAGGACTGGTTGTAGAAGCTCACGTTGCCGGAGACGATCGGGACCGGGGCGTCCTCGTCTTTGAGTCCGATGCCGCGCGCCGCATCTCCCACGCCGCGCACCGCCTCCACGAAGTCATGGAAGACCTCGGGCACCTCCGGATTGCCGAAATTCAGGCAATCGGTAAGCGCGATGGGCACAGCGCCCACGGCCGCCACATTCCGGATGGACTCGGCCACGGCGCGCGCTCCCGCCTCGTACGCGTCGAGCGCGCCGTAGCGCGGGATCCCGTCGCACGAGACCGCCACACCGAGCGTCGCCCCGGGGATCGGCGCGAGCACGCCCGCGTCGGCCTCCCCCGGGCGCACGACCGTCGAACCCCTCACCTCGCTGTCGTAGTGGCGGAAGATGTGCTCGCGCGACGCGACGTTCGGGGACCCGAGCACCGCCAGGAGCGCGGCTCCGAGATCGAGATCCTCCGGCAGCTCGACGCGGTCGAACGACCGTTCTCTCGGCCTCGCGGGTCGGTCGTACGCGATGCCCGTCGTGATCTGCTCCGTCGACGCGTCGCAAACGACCTCCCCCTCGTGGAGCAGGACGAACCTGGGCTCGTCGATCACCTCGCCGATGACGACGGCCCTCGATCCGTGGCATATCTCGGGCAGCTCGAAGCGCGCGTTGAAGATCGCACACACGTCCGCGGACAGAGACCGAGGCACGACGAAGCTGTAGCGCTCCTGTGTCTCGGAGCACGCGATCACCTCGGCGGGCATGCCCTCCTCGGCGACGGGAACACGCGAGAGGTCGAGCCTCACACCCAGTCCCGCCGCCGCGCCGAGCTCCGAGGTCGCGCACGCGATGCCGCCCGCTCCGAGATCCTTGAACCCGATGGCGACGCTCCGCTCCCGGGCAAGCTCCAGCACCTCCTGGGTCGCGACGGTCAGCATGCGCTTCAGGAACGGGTCGGGCACCTGCACGGCGTACTTGTCGTCGAAGGCCTTCTCCTCATCGAGGATGCGGGAGGCGAACGTCGCCCCGCCGAATCCGGACGGGTCGGTCGGTTTGCCGACCAGGATGACGTCGTACTCGCGTCCGCGGGCGTCCTCCGGGATCCGGCTCCGGATGACGCGGTCCTCGCGGACGAGCCCGAGCGCGACCACGTTCACGAGGCAGTTGTCGTCGAAGCACGGATCGAAGGAGACGTCCCCGCCCAGATTCGGCACGCCGAGGGCGTTGCCGTACTGCCAGATGCCCTCGACAACGCCGTGGACGATCTCACGCGTCCTCTCGGCGTGGTCCCCGTACGGGTCCCCGAAGCGCAGCGGATCCATGACCCCGATAACGTCGGCCCCCATGCAGTAGACGTCCCGGACGATCCCGCCGATCCCGGTAGCCGCGCCCTCGTTCGGAACGACCTGTGAAGGGTGGTTGTGGCTCTCGTGAGCGATGACGACGCACCAGGCGTGTCCGTCGACCTCACCGAGCCGCACCACACCGGCGTCCTCACCCGGCCCGAGGACAACGTCCCGCCCTTGCGTCGGCAGATGCTCACCGAGGACCGATCGGCTGCTCTTGTAGGAGCAGTGCTCGCTCCACATCGTGTTGAAGATGTTGGCCTCGACCAGAGTGG
>CAZAQL010000030.1:0-24769 GCA_964487295.1 uncultured bacterium
ATTCTCGCGTGAGACCACATGTCCGATGAACGATGGGCTACTACATGTTCTCGGTCTTCTCCATCGTCTCGCTGGCCTTCTCGCCGGCCTCGTCCATCATCTCCTCGGCCTGCTCGCCTGCCTCGTCCATGGCCTCGCCTGCCTCGTCCATCATCTCTTCGGCCTGATCACCGGCCTCCTCCATCGTCTGGCCGGCCTCCTCAACTGCCGTCTCGGCCTCGGTCTGCTGCTCGCCGGAGCATCCTGCGAGAAGCATGGTCGAGAGGGCGGCGATGAGGATCACTGCTACCCATCTCCTCATGGTCTGCCTCCTGTCGGCTCCCTCCGTTTCGGCGTCACGGTGACGCCCGTGCATCTCTCGCGGGCAGACTACAATGAGGGCCCGGATTCGGCAAGAGGATTCTGAGGCCTTCGTGAGTGGCCACAGGACGTTTGGGATGGCATGGAGCTTGCTCCATCCTGACGGCGGTGAGGACTATCCCGGCCCGTGAGCCGGGAGAGGCAGGCACGTCGCGCGCGTGGGGGGGCTCTATGGAGCGCGGGAACATCTTCGAGGCGATGCTCGATAACCTCTCCGACGGGGTCTATTGCACGGATCTTGAGCGGAGCATCACCTACTGGAACCGGACGGCGGAGCTCTTGACCGGCTACTCCAGGGATGAGGTCGTGGGGATGCACTGCCGGGACGGCATCCTGGTGCACATCAATGATGACGGGGTGGCAATGTGCGAGTCGCTCTGCCCCATGATGTCCACAGCACTCGACGGAGAAGAGCGGTCCGTCGAGGCGTACCTCCATCACAGGGACGGTCACCGGATCCCCGTCGTCATGAAGGTGTCTCCGGTCTGGAGCAACGGTCCCGGCAGCGAGATCGTCGGGATCATTCAGGTCTTCACGGACAACTCACCGACGCTCGCCGCGCGTGAGAGGATCAAGCATCTCGAGGACCTCGCGCTCCTCGACGAGCTGACCAGGCTTCCGAACCGACGCTACGTCGTGCGTGAACTGACGAGCCGCATCATGGAGATGTCGCGTCTCGGCGAGCCCTTCGGCGTGCTGTTCGCCGACATCGATGACTTCAAGTCGGTCAACGACACCTACGGCCACGACACCGGGGACGACGTGCTCCGCGTTGTCGGCCGGACGCTGCTCCACAACTGCCGGCCGCTCGACGCCATCGGGCGCTGGGGGGGCGAGGAGTTCGTCGCGGTCATCCGCGACGTCGATCTCGGCCAGCTGCGCGTCATCGGCGAGCGCCTTCGCGCGCTGGTCGCGAGCTCGAAGGTACGCCGTAACGACGAAGAGGTCGGTGTCACGATCTCGGTCGGGGGGGCCACCGCGAAACCTGGCGACACCCCGGAGTCGCTCCTCGAACGCGCCGACCGGATGCTCTACGAGAGCAAGCAGACCGGTCGGAACCGCGTGACCGTCTTCCAGAACTGACCGCGTCTCGGCTTCGCGGACCCACCAGCACCCTCAGAACGGCGCCCGACCTTCACGAGGGCGCCGGGCGTCGGCGAACGCGTTGACCAGAGCGCCGGGCGTCGGCGAACGCGTTGACCAGAACGCCGACCGCGGCCAACGCACGACGGCCTTCCCCCTTTGCGCGGACCGCTCCGCGCGCTATCCTCGATGTCTGAACAGGCGTGAGTCATCCAGTCTCAACACATACCGACCATGGAGGTACCATGTCTCGCGTTCGCGCATGGCCGGCCGCACTCGTGGCGGGCCTGCTCGTGATCGGCGCCTGCGTCCCGGCGTCGGCAGGGGACAGCGGGGAGGGGGTGGCCGAGGCCGTCGTCCGGAAGGTGCTCGGGCTCAACGGTGTCACCTTTGGCGGCAGGCTCTTCATGGACTGGACGGAGTGGGGGAGCCACGAGAGCTCGCTCGAGTCCGAGTTCGGTGTGGAGGCCTTCACCGGCGGGACGGAGTTCCGCGCGGCCCGCGTCCATATGAAGGGCGAGGTCTCGGACCGGCTCGGCTTCTTCATCGACTACGATCTGGCCGGGGGAGATGCCGCGCTCAAGGATGCCTACATGGAGTACCGGCGGATCGCGCACCTCGGCAACCTCCGCATCGGGCACATCCGTGAGCCGTTCGGGCTCGAGGGACTGACGAGCAACCGGTACACCACGTTCATGGAGCCCGGTCTCCAGTCCGCCTTCTATCCGTGGCGCAACACGGGCTTCATGCTGCACAACACCGTCGCCGACGGCATCCTCACGTGGCAGGTGGGGGTCTTTCGCGACGCCGACGCGTTCGGAGAGGGGAGCGGCGACGACGAACTCGCCTACACGGTCCGGCTCGCCGGGGTCGCCTTGAGGACCGAGGAGGCCCGCCAGTTCGTGCAGCTCGGAGCGTCGTTCAGCCACCGCAATCCTGATGACGGGATCGCTCGGTTCAAGGCGGCGCCCGAGAACCACATGGGTCCGGTGCTCGCCGACACGGGGGAACTCGAGGTCGACGATGTCACACTCCTCGGGCTGGAGGCGGCCGTCGGGCTGGGCCCGGTCCTGCTTCAGGGGGAGTACGTGTGGGCCACGGCCGACCGGCTCGAGGGAACGTCCTGGAAGGCCGCGTCCGCGAGGGGATGCTGCAGCGAGGCGTCGACCTTCGCGGGCTACGCCGTCCAGGTGAGCTGGGTGCTGACCGGCGAACGTCGCCCCTTCGCGAAGGGGTCGCCCGGCCGTCTCGAGCCGAAGGATCCGCTCGGCGACGACGGCCGCGGGGCCTTCGAGGTGGCCGTTCGCTTGTCGGGGCTCGACCTCGCGGACGGAGTGATCGATGGCGGCGAGCTCAGGGACGTCACCATCGGCCTGAACTGGTACACATCGTCCAAAAGCCGCATCATGGTCAACTACGTGATGTCCGACTACTCGGGGCCCGCGGGCGCCGAGCGAGAGGCTGACGTCGAGGGGAGCGCATCCGCGCTCTTGACAAGATTCCAGATTGACTTCTGAGCCCCGGGAAACCCGGGCACCTGCCCCGCATCACAACACACAGCGGGGCGGAGAGGTGTCACTCCCGCGAAGCCGGGGGTTCAAGACAATAGTCAATGACTGTGACGAGCCCCGACACGGTTTCGACGCCGAACTTCCCCAAACACGGACCTTCCCGAGAGGGAGGGTCCGTTGCTTTTTACAGTCTCTCCTTCTCCTATCGGCAGGATAACACTACGCTAACAGAAGAGTGTCAGCATGTGAGCGTCGTGCCGCTGCCACCCACCCAGGAGGAAGCGCAGGGATGAGCAGGAACAGGATCCTGATCGTCGAGGACGACAAGGACATCCGGGAACTCATGGAGTACAACCTCGGGAAGGACGGCTTCGATGTGAACGGAGTCGAGTCCGGCGAGGAGGCGCTCGAGGCTGTCTCCCGCGAGGTTCCGGAACTCGTCGTGCTCGATCTCATGCTGCCCGGGATCGATGGTTTCGAGGTCTGCCGGCAGCTCAAGGGGAGCGAGGGAACGAGTCACATCCCGATCGTGGTCGTCTCCGCGAAGGGCGAGGAGTCGGACATCGTGGCCGGGCTCGAGCTGGGAGCCGACGACTACATCACGAAGCCGTTCAGCCCGAAGGTTCTCGTGGCGCGGGTCCGGGCGGTCCTGAGGCGTCGCGCCCGCCAGGAGCCGAAGGAGGAGGACGTTCTTCAGGTCCTCGACCTCACGATCCACCCGGGACGCCGCGAGGTGGTCTACGAGGACGAGCGGATCGAGCTGACGAACACCGAGTTCAAGGTTCTGCACCTCCTGGCCCGCCGACCGGGCTGGGTCTTCACGCGCTATCAGATCGTTGACCGCGTGCACGGCGAGCATTACCCTGTCACTGAACGGTCCGTCGACGTCCAGATCGTCGGCCTTCGGCGGAAGCTCGGCGACGCCGGCGAGTACATCGAGACGGTCCGCGGCGTCGGATACCGATTCCGGGACGACGAGTAGCCGCCGGCGCTCAGCGAGCGCCGGGCGGACCGGCAGGGGCGCATGCGTAGACACCGCCTTCTCTGGCACATCTTCCCGACCTACCTCGTGATCACCGTGCTCGCGGTCGTCGCCGTGAGCTGGTATGGCTCCGTGGAACTGCGGGCGTTCCTCTACCGACAGGCCGAGGGCGATCTGCGCGCCAGGGCCGCGCTTCTCGAAGAGCGACTGGGCGGCGCCATCGGCCGCGGGGAGACGGACGTCCTCCAGAGGCTGGCGGTCGAGCTGGGCGACGCGATCGGGAGCCGCGTGACGGTGATCATGCCCGACGGGCTGGTCGTCGCGGACACCGACGAGGACCCGGCCGTAATGGAGAACCACGCCGACCGGCCGGAGATCATCGAGGCGTTTCGGAGCGGCGAGGGGAGCGCGGTCAGGTTCAGCCACACGCTTGGCATGAACAGGATGTACGTGGCCGTCCCGGTCATGCGCGGCGATGCTCCGCTCGGGGTCGTCCGCGTGTCGCTTCCCACCACGGCGATCGACAGGGAACTCGAGCACGTCCGGGAGAGGATCCTGCTGGCGGCGCTCGTGATGGTGCTCCTGGCGGCGCTGGTGAGTTTCGTGGTGAGCCGGCGCATTACGCGCCCGCTCGTCGAGATGCGTCGCGGAGCGCTGCGCTTCTCGAAGGGTGGTTTCGGGTACCGTCTTGCCATCCCGGACTCGCTGGAGCTGGCGAGTCTCGCCGAGACGCTTAACAAGATGGCTGAGGATCTCAACGAGCAGATCGGCGCGATCCGGAAGCAGCGGGCGCGCCAGGACGCCGTCTTCTATTCCATGCAGGAGGGCGTCATCGCGGTCGACGTCGACGAGCACGTGCTGAGCGTGAACCGCGCGGCGACCGAGCTTCTGGGCATCGACCCTGCGGCCGCGCCCGGCAGGAGCATTCAGGAGGCCGTCCGCAACACGGACATCCACGCGTTCGCGCGTCGCGCGCTCCTGAGCTCGGCTCCGATCGAGGAGGAGATCGAGCTCCTCGGCGATGGACGGAGGATCCTGCAGGCTCACGGAGCGTCGCTCAGGGACCGGGAGGGCCGGGAGTTCGGGGCGGTGATCGTGCTCAACGATGTGACGCGCATGCGCGAGCTCGAGAGCGTGCGGACCGACTTCGTTGCGAACGTGTCACACGAACTCAGGACGCCCGTGACGCTCATCCAGGGATTCGTCGAGACGCTTCTCGATGGGGCCATCGAGGATCCCGGCGAGTCGAGGCGTTTCCTCCGCATCGTTCAGCGCCACTCCGAGCGGCTCAACTCGATCATCGAGGATCTTCTCTACCTCTCGAGGATCGAACAGGACGCCGGAGAGGCGCGCGTCGCGCTCGATCTCGGCTCCGTCGACCGTGTCGTGCGCCGCGCCATCGAGATCTGCCAGCCGCGCGCGCACGAGAAGGACATCACGATCAACTCGGTGACGAGCGGTGAGCCGAATGCCCGGATCAACGCGCAGCTCCTCGAACACGCGGTCGTGAACCTGCTCGACAACGCCGTGAAGTACAGCGAGCGCGGCTCGACGGTCGAGGTCGAGAGCAAACGGACCGCCGACGGCGTCGCCATCCGCATCCTCGACCACGGCATCGGCATCGCCCCCGAGCATCTTCCGAGGCTCTTCGAACGCTTCTACCGCGTGGACAAATCCAGGAGCCGCGAGCTCGGAGGAACCGGACTCGGTCTCGCCATCGCCAAGCACATCGTCCAGGCCCACGGCGGCTCCATCCATGTGGAGAGCGCGCCAGGACGCGGCAGCATCTTCACGATCCGCCTTCCCAGGAACGCGTAGCCGCGAGCGCAGGGGATGGGGGGCTCGCCGCCTGAGCCCCTGGCTCCAGTCCTCTTCCGCCGTCCGCCCCATCATCGTGTTGCCCGACCCGCCCCATCGTCGTGTTGCCCGACCCGCCCGACTAACACAAACCTAACTTGTGGCTGATGCTGGCCGAACCCCCTGCTTACATACTCCCCGTGGTGTGTTTGACCGAGGTGAGACGCCGGCATGTCGCCGGTGAGATACGGATGAGTTCCGCCCGGAGGAGGCGGGCGGGGAGGGAGAGCCAGGCGCGGCGTTCGCGCGACGGATGAGGGACCACCGCGCGAGGCCGGTGAGAGCGGTTGAGGGACCGCTCGAGACGGTCGACGGCGTCAGGCTTCACAGCGTGCCGAGAGCTGTTGTGGCTGTTACCGATCAAAGGGAGTGAAGCATGGCAAAGCTGTGCGTGGTGTTGCCCGCGCTCGTCATCGTCGTCCTCACGACGGCCGCCGCCGGCGGAGTCGAGGATCTGACGATCGGCGGCCGGTTCATGCAGGACTACACGGTGTGGGGTTCCGTCGACGACGAGCTTGAGGCGGTCGTCGGGGAGCAGCTCAACGGGACCGAGATCCGCCGGGCGAGACTCTGTGCGAAGGGGAGCATCAACCAGAGCATCGACTTCAAGGTGAACTGGGACTTCGCGGGCGGAGAAGAGACGTGCCTGAAGGATGCCTACCTCGAGATATCCGGCCTGCCCGGCGTCGGCAACGCCAGGGTCGGGCACTTCAACGAACCATTCTGCCTCGACGAGCTGACGAGCTCGAAGTACGTCGCGTTCGTGGAACGCGCATCCGTGAACGCCTTCGCTCCCGGTCGCAACAGCGGTCTCATGCTCCATGACGCGCTCATGGACGACCGTCTCGTGTGGCAGGCAGGCGTCTTCCGCACGGTCGATGACGCAGGAACGGCCGCCGGGGATGATGGTGTGTCGTTCGGGGGCCGCGTTGCGGGACTCGTTCTGGGAGACGCGGATGGGCCGCGCGGCGTGCACCTCGGCGTGTCGGCCAACCGGCTCACGCCCGAGGGCGGGGAGGTTCGGTTCCGCCAGCGCCCCGAGATCCACATGAGCGAGCGGTTCGTGGACACCGGCGCGATCCCCGCCGACGCGGTTCTGAGGCTCGGCGCCGAGGTCGGAGGCGTGTTCGGTCCGGTCCACTTCGCGGGTGAGTACATCATGACGAACGTGACTGGTGGGGAGTACGAGGACGAGCCAGCCGCGCGCGAACAGATGGAGGACTCGAGCTTCTCCGGATTCTACGCCCAGGCCGGGTACTTCCTCACGGGGGAGACGCGCGCCTACGGGGGCGGGCAGTGGGGCAGGACGAAGCCCGCGCGAGCCCTCATGCAGGACGGTGGGCTGGGCGCGTTTGAGATCGTGGCTCGTTACTCGAGCCTCGATCTGAACGATGAGGACGCAGGTGTTGCCGGATGCGCCATGGACGACATCACGCTGGGGCTGAACTGGTACATGCACGGCAACGCGAGGTGGATGGTCAACTACGTCATGTCGACGGTCAGCGACGGCGCCGGCGAGGAGATCGGGAGCGCGACCGCGCTGGTCACGCGGTTCCAGTTCGACTTCTAGGCGCCGGGCGCCGGTACCTTCCGGGAGCACGTCCATCGCGATGCCTCGGGGGAAGGCCGCCCGGATGAGAACGAGTGAACACAAGACTCGCTTGTCGCTCACACGGCCCTGACGAAGCGCGCCTAGAGTATCACCCGAGAGGAAGCCGAGGGTTGTTTCGCCAATCAGGAGGAGTCGCAATGCAGAAGTTCGTCAAGATCGCAGTGGTCTCCCTGGTCGCGGCGGCCGTTCTCGCCGCCGCCGTCCCTGCGCTCGGCGCAACGGCGCTTCACGGCGCGGGCGCGACGTTCCCCGAGCCCATCTACGCGGTGTGGATGTACAAGTACAACCAGCTCACCGGTGTCCAGGTCGACTATCAGGGCATCGGCTCGAGCGGCGGCATCCGTCAGATCAAGGCCCGGACCGTCGACTTCGGCGGCTCCGACGCTCCTCTCAAGGGTCCGGAGGTCCGCGAGGCGGGACTGATCCAGTTCCCGATGGTCATCGGCGGCGTGGTCCCCATCTGCAACATCGAGGGGATCGAGTCGGGCCAGCTCCGGTTCACGCCCGAGGTGCTCGCCGGCGTGTTCTCCGGCGAGATCAGCTATTGGGACGACGAGGCGATCGTCGCCGTGAATCCGGGTGTTGAGCTCCCCAGCGAGCCGATCACCGTCGTGCACCGCGCCGAGGGCTCCGGCACGACGTGGATCTTCACGAACTACCTCGACAAGGTCTCGCCGTCGTGGCACGAGAAGATCGGGACCGGCAAGGTCGTGCCGTGGCCGGTCGGCGTCGGCGCCAAGGGCAATCCCGGCGTGGCGAGCTACGTCCAGCGCGTGAACGGTTCGATCGGCTATGTCGAGTACGCGTACGCGGTGCAGAACGATCTCCCGTACGTCTCGCTTCAGAACCAGGCCGGGAAGTACGTCGAGCCGAGCATGGAGTCCTTCCAGGCGGCCGCGGCGAGCGCTGACTGGGCGAACACCGACAACTACTACCTCGTGCTGACCGATCAGCCGGGCGATGGGAGCTGGCCGATCGTCGGCGCCACGTTCATCCTGCTCTACGCCGATCAGGAGGACGCGGGGAAGGCGATGGCCATGCTCAAGTTCTTCGACTGGTGCTACGAGCACGGGGCGGACATGGCGGTCGAGAAGGACTACGTCCCGATCCCGAAGAACGTGGCGGACATGGTGCGGCAGACGTGGACCGACGAGATCCGCGTCGACGGCGCCCCCGTCTGGAAGTAGCCTCCCAGACGATTCCGCATCCTCGAGATGCCGGGGTCCGCGGCGCCTGACGTCGCGGGCCCCGGCGAGGAACGAGGTTTGATGGCACACGATACCTCCGGATGCAGGGCCGCTCCACCGGGCGGCCGCGTCGCGTCTCCGGGCACTCCGACCGTGGCCCGGCCCGACGGCGCGCCGCCTGGAGCGCCGCGCGACCAGAGCCGCCCCGACGCGTTCTTCAAGTGGCTGACGGCCGCGTGTTCCATGGTCGTCATCGTTGTGATGGCGGGCATCTTCATCGAGCTCGTGCGGAACTCGAGCATGGCGTTCCGGGAGTTCGGGTTCGGGTTTCTGACGTCGGACAGCTGGAACCCGGGACTCGGTGAGTTCGGAGCCGCGAGCAGCGTCTACGGCACGCTGGTCTCGACCGCGATCGCGATGGTCATCGCGGTCCCGCTCGCGATCGTCATCGCCGTCTTCCTGGTCGAGGTCGCCGGACCCCGGGTGAGCCGGTTCATCGGCGGGGCGATCGAGCTTCTGGCGGCGATCCCATCCATCATCTACGGCATGTGGGGGCTCTTCGTCTTCGCGGCCCTCATGCAGAACCACGTGCAGCCCTTCCTGGGCCATCGTCTGGGGGCGCTGCCGCTCTTCCAGGGGCCGCCGATGGGCATCGGGATGCTGACCGCGGGGCTCATCCTGGCGCTCATGGTGCTGCCGTTCATCACCGCCGTGACGCGGGACGTCCTGATGATGGTCCCGCCGGTCCTGAAGGAGTCCGCCCACGGGGTCGGGTCGACGATGTGGGAGGCCGTTCGCTTCGTGAGCCTGAAGTACGGACGGCGCGGCATCGTGGGCGCGGTGTTTCTTGGGTTCGGAAGAGCCTTGGGGGAGACAATGGCCGTGACCTTCGTGATCGGTAACAGCCACAGAATCTCGGCTTCCCTCTTTTCTGCGGGCAATACCATCGCGTCAAGCCTGGCCAACGAATTCAACGAGGCCTCCGAACCCATCTATCTCAGTTCGCTGTTCGCGCTCGCGCTGGTGCTCTTCGCGATCACGCTCGTGTTCCAGACGATCGCGCACCACTGGGTCGCGCGCATGCAGCGCCTCGAAGCGGGGGATCGCTGATGACGGGATCCCCAGGGAGTGACCGCTGATGGAGCCGCGTTCCAGGGCACAGCGGAGGCTCGCCGACGCGGCCATCCGGCTGATCATGGTCCCCGCCGCGCTCGTGGGCATCGCCGTGCTCGCGTGGATCCTGTGGGAGGTCATCGCGCGCGGGATCGGCGCCATCACACCGGCGTTCTTCACCGAGCTCCCGACGCCCCCCGGAATGGAGGGCGGAGGACTCGGGAACGCCATCCTGGGGACGCTGCTCATGACACTCGCGGCGACGGCCATCGGCGCGCCGATCGGTCTTCTCGCGGGAGTCTTCCTCGCGGAGTTCGGCCCGTCGAGCCGGATCGCGACGGCCGTCAGGTTCACGACGAACCTGCTCATGGGCACGCCATCGATCATCATCGGTATCTTCGTCTACGCCATCATCGTCTTGCCCATCGGGCACTTCTCAGGCTGGGCGGGCGCGGTGGCGCTCGCGATCCTCATCCTGCCGGTCGTGATGCGCACGACCGAGGACATGCTCAACCTGGTCCCCGACGAACTCAGGGAGTCCGGGCTCGCGCTCGGCGCGCCACGCTGGCGAGTCACGCTCTCGGTCATCTTCCGGGCGGCCAAGACGGGTCTCGTCACGGGTGTACTGCTGGCGGTCGCCCGCGTCAGCGGGGAGACCGCGCCGCTCCTCTTCACGGCGCTCAACAGCTACTACTGGCCACAGTCCTTCGGTGAGCCCACGGCGAACCTGACGGTGACCATCTTCAACTACGCGATGTCGCCCTACAGTGACTGGCAGGAGAAGGCGTGGGGGGCCTCGCTTCTTATCACCGTGAGCGTGCTCGTCGTGGCGATCCTCGCTCGCTTCGTGATCAAGGAACGAAAAGGGAGAACAGCATGATGGCAGTCGAGGAGAACACGCTCGTCCGGCCGCCGTCCGAGGTGGCACGATTGCGTCCCGGCGAGATCGAGGACGCCTCGAAGCTGCCCGCGAAGGTGACGGTCAGAAACCTCAACTTCTACTACGGACAGAACCAGGCGCTTTTCGACAACAGCATCGACATCCCGGCGCTCAGGGTCACTGCTGTCATCGGTCCTTCCGGCTGCGGGAAGTCGACCCACATCCGCGTGTACAACCGGATCTACGAGCTCTACCGGTCGCACAGGGCGGACGGGATCGTGGAGATCGACGGCGAGAACGTGCTCTCGCCGTCCACCGACGTCCTGAGGCTCAGGAAGAAGGTCGGCATGATCTTCCAGCGGCCGACGCCCTTCCCGATGAGCATCTTCGACAACATCGCCTACGGTGTGAAGCTCCACTACCGCGCCAGCAGAAGCGAGGTCGCCGGACGTGTGGAGGATGCGCTCAAGCGTGGCGCGCTGTGGGCGGAGGTGAAGGACAAGCTCAACGAGCCGGCGACGGCGCTCTCGGGCGGCCAGCAGCAGCGGCTGTGCATCGCGCGGGCCATCGCCGTCGAGCCCGAACTCATCCTGATGGACGAACCCTGCTCGGCCATCGACCCGGTCGCGACGGCCAAGATCGAGGATCTTATCGAGACGCTCCGCGACAGCTACACGGTCGTCCTTGTGACCCACAACATGCAGCAGGCGGCCAGAGTCTCCGACTTCACGGCCTTCTTCTACAAGGGGTACATCGTGGAGTTCGGGGCGACGAAGAAGATCTTCACGAACCCGGACAACGAGCAGACCGAGGACTACATCACGGGCCGCTTCGGATAGCGGCGCGGCGGACCGGATCGCGTCCGTCCGACTCCAACCCGCGTCGCGCGACGCGTGATCGGGGGCCGGCGGAACCGACGAGTCCGCGGGAAGGTGCGCATGACCATCATCCTCAGACGAGAGATCGACGGTCTCAAGAAGATGATCTCTTCGCTCTCGGCGTACGTCGAGGAGAACGTCCAGATGGCCGCCACGGCCATCATGGACCGCGACACGGAGCTCGCGAAGAAGGTCCTCAATCGAGACGTCGAGGTGGACGATCGGGAGATCGAGGTGGAGGAGGAGTGCCTGAAGATCCTCGCGCTCCACCAGCCCGTGGCGAACGACCTGCGCTACATCGTCACGGCACTCAAGGTGAACAACGATCTCGAGCGCATCGGCGATCTCGCAGTCAACATGGCGCAGGTCGCCACGTGGCTGGCGGACCGCGGAAACCTCGAGATCCCCTATGACCTCTGCGAGCTCGTGGCGAAGGTCCGGGCGATGCTCGCCGACAGTCTGGACGCCCTCATGGAGCGCGACGACGAGCTGGCCGACAAGGTGCGCGCGGCCGACGAGGAGGTCGACGACATCAACCGCGAGAACTACGCCATCATCAGGAAGGCCATCCAGGCGCAGCCGGACGAGGTGGAGCGCCTGATCATGATCCTCAGGATCTCGCACTACCTCGAGCGGATCGCCGACCACGCGACGAACATCGCCGAGGACGTCATCTACATGGTCAACGGCGACATCGTGAGGCACGGCAAGGGGGAGTGAAGGAACGCGCGGCGAGTGCCCGGCCGTTCGGGCGGCCGAAGGTGTTCGACTGCGCATGCAGCCTGCGCGAAGAGGACTGGCGCGGTCGTTCGAGACGCGCCCGGCGCGGTCGCTGAAGCCGCGCTCTCGGGGTCAGACCATGGCCCCGCGCGAACCGGTAAGCCCGGTGCGTGATACGCAAGACAGGGCGCCCAGACATCTCAGATGAGAAGCGGGACGCCCCGGGACGGTCCTGCGCCAGCTTGCTCGAGTCAGCCGGCCCCCTCCGAGAGGAGGGGGCTTCGCGTTGGTGGTGGAGTGCTGCGACGTTGCCCGCGCAGGGACGCAGCTCGCCCGGATCCGTGTGGATCCGGGCGAGCCATCGAAAGCCGGCGGCGGCCACCGCCGGAGTCCATCAACTCTTGCTACTTCAGTACGATCATCCTTCGAGTCTCGGCCACGCCGTCCGCCGTCATCCGGCAGAAGTAGACCCCGGACGGGGCGTCGCCCGCGTCCCAGTACACAGAGTGCGTCCCGGCAGTGTACGCGCGGTCGGCGAGCGTCGCGACCTTCCTGCCGGCCACGTTGAAGATCTCCAGTCTCACGTCGGACTCGTTCGCCAGCGAGAAGGCGATCTCCGCCGTCCCGCGGAACGGGTTCGGGCGCGTGAACTGCAGACCGGTGCGGATCTCGTGCTCGACGCCGCCCGAGAGCTCGTATGCGGTCGCGTAGCCGCTCTCACACCCGGTCGTCACGACGTTCGCGCCCGAATCGTAAGTCCATCCGGCGAGCGACACGTCGGTGACCGTGAAGCAGAAGTCGGCCGGCGGATTCCTGTCCTTGTCGCCGGTGATCGTCGTCACACCGTTCGTTCCGGTCACTCCAGACTTGGATACCGTCGACGGCGCGTTGAAGAAGCCGGTCACCGTTGCGCCGGAGACCGGAGCACCCCCGCCGTCCACGACGGTGACGTCCGCCACGGGCACGTAGCCGTTGCCCCTGCGCATGCGCGTGACCGTGATGTCCGCGACGTGCATCACGTCGCCCTGCGGCTCGTCGGTGACCGTGATGTAGCCGGTCTTGGTGACGCTGTCGGAGCCCTGCGCGTTCGTCGCGGTCATCGAGACCGAGTAGGTGCCGACGGCGTTGTACGTGTGCGAAGGGCTCTGGGCGGTCGAAGTGCCGCCATCGCCGAACGTCCAGCTCCAGGACGTCGGGCTGCCCGTGGACGTGTCCGTGAACTGGACCGTCAGCGGGACGTAGCCGGACGTCGGATCGCCGACGAAGTCTGCCACCGGCGGCTGCGGCGTGGCGTTCGACTCGATGAACATCTCGTCGATCGCGATGGAATCGAGGTCAAGCCCGTCCCAGCTCCGCGCGGTATCCACGACCCGGATGTAGACCGGACCGCTCGTGCCCGACGGGAGGGAGGCCGAGTAGACCTGTTCGGTTGCGCTCGCCACGGTGAGAAGGTCGATGAACGTGGCGTTGTCGGTCGAGTACGAGAAGACGAAGTCGTCACCGTCGGAACTCGCCGGCCGCGCCGCCTCGAGGTGGAAGGTGACGGTCGTACCGCCATCGACGTTGAACAGCCACTTGTGCTCGAGGTAGCTGTAGCGCTTCCGCGGATGGCCCGTGTAGAGCTCCTCGGTGATCGTCTCACGCACGTTGTCGCTCGAGTGCGTGTTCAGATAGCTGCCGCTCACCGTGCCCGTCACCGGGATGTCCGAGACGGCGTAGGAACCGGCCATCACTGCGACATTGATGAGATCGGCCTTCGCCTCCGTATCGGAGCCGTACGGTCCGGTCGCCTCGAGTGTCACCGTGTAGACGCCGACTTCTGAGTAGGTGTGGGACGGGTTCTGCGCCGTCGAGGTCGCGCCGTCGCCGAAGTCCCAGTGCCACGATGTGGCGTTGGTCGAGGCGTCCGTGAACTGGACCACCAGAGGCGGTTCGCCCGAGAGCGGATCGGCCGTGAAGTCGGCCGTCACCGTCGGGGCCGTCACCGTGATGTACCCGACCTTCGTCTCGGTGTCCGAGCCGTACGCGTTGGTAGCGACGAGCGAGACGTCGTAGGTCCCGGGGCTGGCGTAGGTGTAAGACGGGTTCTGCGCCGTCGAGGTGCCGCCGTCGCCGAACGTCCACGACCAGGAGGTCGGGGAGTAGGTCGACTGGTCAGTGAAGCTGACCGTCAGCGAGACCTCGCCGCTCGTCGGACTGCCGACGAACTCGGCGACCGGCGGGTATTCCGCGCCGCCACCGCCCACCGCGGCCTCGGCATCGACCATGCCGTAGCCGCTGTAGCGGTCCCAGCCCGAGCCGGACTCGACGTTGATGATGTCCTGGGCCGTCGTCACGAGCTGCTCGCGGATCTGTGCGGCGTCCCACGTGGGATTCGCTGAGGCGATAAGCGCGCAGACTCCGGCCGCGTACGGAGTAGCGCACGACGTGCCGTTGAACCACATGTCGTAGTCGCCGCTGGTGTAGCCGCCGCTTCCGAGGATATCGGTCGTCGGCAGAATGGTCGGTGCGATGACATCGACTGCACCGGCTGCGTCGGGCGTCGTGACGCCGTAGTTCGAACCCCACCAGCGCTCGCCGTCGCACGTGTAGCCGTTCGGGTCGGTCGAAACGCCCGAGTTGACCTCGAACACGCTCGAGCTCGAACGCTTCCGGTCGCCACACGGCGAGGCCGCGCCGACGCCGACGACGTAGGCGTTGTTGGAGGGGTAGGAGATGGCCGAGTCGTTCTCGTTGCCGGTGGCCGCGAGGACGAGGACGCCATGGTTCCACGCGTACTCGATCGCGGCGTCCGTGTCCGGCTCGCTCGAGAGAGGAGCACCGAGACTCATGCTGATGATCTTCGCGCCGTTGTCGACCGCGTAATAGATGGCCGGCGGCATTGAGGAAACGTACATGCTGCCGGAGCTCGTGGCGATCTTCATCGGCATGATGCTGCAGCCGCCGGCGACGCCGGTCGCGACCGAGTTGTTGTCGGCGATGGCTGCGGCGACGCCGGCGCAGCATGTGCCGTGACCGCCGCCCGATGAGTCGTCATCAGGGTCGGCATCGTTGTCGCCGTAGTCGTAGCCCTGGACGCAGTTGATGTCCGGGTGGTCGGTGTCGACCCCCGAGTCGATGATGGCAATGATGACGCTCGATCTGCCGTAGCCGCCGAGCGCCGTCCAGGCCGCCTCGGCGTTCGAGTCGAACCCGACCGTGCCCACAGGATCGCCGTTCTCGTGGCTGTGCGTCGACCAGTCGTACGAGAGCATCTGGGCCGTGTTGTTGTGACCCCAGTTCTCGTCGTAGAGCGGATCGTTCGGCACGAGCATGGGGTAGACGCGCCAGTCCGGCAGCGCGTGCTCGATGGCGGGGTCGGCCTCGAGCTGACGGGCCAGGGCGCCCACGTCGGTTCCCTCATCGAAGCGAAGCACGAACCAGCGGTCGACGCCGAGCTCTCTAGCCAGGGTCTGGTCCTGCGGCATGTCGTGCTGTCGCTCGATCCGGGCGCCTTCGAGATCGGCCATGACCGCGTCGAGGAGCGGGAGGCCGGTCGCCGCGCGCATCGTCGCGCCGCGCCGCATCGGCAGGTCAGCGAGGTCGGACGTCGCGATCGCTTCCTGTGAGAGCTGGATCCGGAGCGTTCCGGGTCTGTACGGTGTGGTCAGTTCCGCCGTCTCGACGAAGCCACCCTGGACGGGGGCGAACGGACGGGGAGCGAGTGGTTCAGCCGTGGCCGAGGTGACGAGGAGGAGGATGGCCAGGCCTGCGAAGAAGAGTCCGGTTCTGCGGTTCACAGTACCTCCTGGGCAGGGCGTCCCCGGGGACGGGACGCGTCAGGCATGTGTGCGCATGTCTCTGCGATGTCCGCCTCCAACTCCCTTCTCTGCGGGTTCATTGTGGCTTCATTTGAATCAACTTTACATTATACCACAGCATGGTTCCTGTCATCAAGATGGAGGATTCCCCGTCGGCGCCGTCTACCGCACGAGCACGAGCTTCACCGTGTCGCTTCCCTCGCGCCATTCGCAGCGCGCGAAGTAGACGCCGGTGGCGACGGTACTGCCGTCGTGGTCCCGCGCGTCCCACGTGAAGCTGCGACGTCCGGGGCCGATCGTGCCGTTGTGAAGCGTGCGGATGCGCTGACCTCGCGCGTTGAAGACGCTGAGCGTCACGCTCCCGGCGTCGACCGGCACGTCCAGCGCGATCGTCGTCTCGGTCGAGAAGGGCGACGGCGCGGGTCGGTGCAGGTGGAGGACGGACGGCGTCTCCGGATCAGTCACCCCGGTCGAGCACTCGCACCCGACGGGCCACGCGCCGATGTCGCCGCCGCCGGTCCCGGCGCCGGCGCAGGGCGAGCAGTCCTCGATCGTGAAGTCGTTGTTCGGAGCGTCGCAGAAGAGTGGATCCTCGAAGATGTTCCCGAGCCCAGCATAGATGCCGCAGAGGCTGTCGCCGCCGGCGTTCCCGTACACGACGTTGTGCGTGAACGTGGGGCTCGCCCCCGCGCAGGCGACGGCGGCACCGTTCGCGCTTGAGGAGATGATGGAGTTCTGGATGAGCGCGGCGGAGTCGTCGCAGCTTACGCCGCCGGCGTCGGCCGCGCTGTTGCCGTGGAGCGTGCAGTGGTCGAGCGTGCCCGCCGACTGTGTCGCGAATGCAACGGCGCCGCCGCTCTCGTCGGCGAGGTTGTCGATCAAGGCGACCCGGTCAAACGTCGGGCTTGAGCCCGAGAAGCACGCGACGCCACCCCCGAACCCAGCGGCCTGGCTGTTGGCGAAGACCATGCTCCGAACCGTGGGGGAGGCTCCGACCAGCAGCATCCCGCCGCCCGAGTTCTCGGGCCACGTGCCGCCCGTCGTCGCTCCGCCCACGACCGTGAACCCCTCGATGACCGTCGAGCTCGATTCGCCGTTCCTGAGATCGAACGCCCTGCCGAGCGACTGGCAGTCGATGATCGTCTGTTCCGCCCCCGCGGCGCTCTTGAGCAGGATGGCCTTGCCGCCGAAGTGGAGGTTCCGGTTCTCCGAACCGGTGTAGAGCCCCGGCATGACCTCGACGGTGTCGCCGCTGTCGGCCCAGTTCAGCGCGTCCTGGATCGTCTCGAAGTGGCCGTTGCCGGTGAGGTCGACGAGCACGAGCGAAGGCTCCACGATGGTCACCGGGTCGCACCCCTGTCCGCCGATCGAGTCCGAGTAGCTGGAATAGGAGAACGAGCTATCGCTGATGAGGCCACGGGCGGTCACTTCGATGATATTGCCGAGGTGCTCGTCGGGCGCGTCGAGTTGCCATGAGACCGTGGACGAGGTGTTCGAGGTCGTGAGCGAGAGAGACTTGGTCGCGGTCTCGCCCGTCGCGAGCGAGAACAGCGGAGACGGGTCGATAGTCGCCGTCGGTGATGACGCTGAGTTCTGCCCGTCGAACGGGTGCGGCCCGCGGTAGGTCACCGTCGCGCTCACCGTGAACTCGGATTCCGTCAGGACCTGGTCCGGCGCATCGACCTCCACCTCCCATGGGACGATGAGGTTGCCCCAGCGGTAGTACTGCGTCCACAGGTTGTCGACGAGGAAGCTCTGCGAGAACTGCACGTCGGGTCCCTGGTAGGTCCCCGTGTACCACGGGTCGTGCACGATGAAGACGTTCGTGTTGTCGTCGTAGCCCTTGATGACGCGGAAGTGCCCGGAATTCTGCGAGCTGTCGTACCAGCCGAGGATGAGGACCGGGTAATCGGAGCTGATGAGGTTCTTGAGGTCGTTGTAGCGGTCGGGGTAGTCCGGGTCGCCGGAGTTCGGGTACGACCAGAAGTTCTCCATCGAACCGTAGCCCAGACTCCGCTCGTTGTATCCCCAGAGCGAGGAGTTCTGGACGGCGTTGCTGATGTCGCTGAAGTGTCCGGTCCGCATGACATCGGAGGCGTAGCTCCCCCAGGAAGGGGAGCAGTTGGCGACGTCGGCGATGTCGTCCTGGTCGATGTCCGGGCCGTAGTAGTCCATCACCATCTCGGAGGCCGCCGGTCCGCAGTTGTAGGACGTGGCCTGATAGTGGTGCGGGACGTCCTCGATGTCGTAGCTCGTCGGATAGCGGAACGGCTCCGTCGACGAGCCGCCGCCGGTCGGCCCGGCCGCCTCGGGCGGCGGCGTCGGCAGCTCGGGCGCAGGAGGCGCGATGGCGCTATCGAGACCGATGTGGATGTTGCCGGGGTCAGCGACCTCGACGAAGGCCTCCTCTTTGCCGGGAACGCCGGCGTGCCAGTAGAGACGGCGGTCGGGCATGCTCACGACGCGGAGGCCGTGCATGGCGTCGAACCCCGGAATGCTCGCGAGCGCTGCGCGCGCCGCGTCGCGATCCAGCGGCGGGGCGTCGCCACCGACGCGGCCGAACGCCTGCCACTGCCCGGTGGCCGCGTCGACCGTGATGAAAGACGCGACGCCCGTCTGCCCGCCGACGCGCAGATAGTAGTACGTCGGCTCGAGCGTCGGATAAGTGTGGACCAGAAGCACATCATCGACGATCGCGACGCGTCCGGACCACGGATCGAACGCGCCGGGGGCCGAGGGATGAGAGCGCGTGTACTCGCTGACGTTCTCGACCAGAGCGGCGGCCTCGATGCGGGCGCTCGTGAGCGAGACGGTGGCGGATGACGTGGTAGCCATGAGCAGCAGGCAGAGCAGGGTGCAGAGCGCGGCACGCATGGTGACCTCCTGGGTGGGAGCGCACTGTGGCGGGGCGCGCATCAGGCGACTCCGCCGATACCATGATACCCCGTGCGCCATGCGTTTTCAATGACCCGCAGTCAGCGCGTCGGGTCCTCCGCGGGTTTTGAGGAGAGCGTCGCCGGAGGGGAGAGCACCCGCATCCGGACCGACGTCTCGTAGTCCGTGTAGTGGATGTAGTCGCCGTGGAGCCAGAGGACGTCAGGGCCGTCGGGCGTGTGGTCGCGGGGAACGACCGGTCGGATGTTGTGGTTTTCGGAGCTGCAGGTGACCGGCTCGTGCGTCCAGGTCGCGCCGCCGTCCCCGGTCTGCCAGCGCTCGATCTCGAAGACGCCGTCGACCGGACGGGAGAGGTAGACGACCGACGGGTCCGTGTGATCGAGCGCGATGCCGCCCGAGTACCAGAGCTCCTGCCGGACCGAGTGCTTCTCCGGATCGGCGTCGACCGTCCAGCCGCCGGCCGAGCAGATCTCGTGATCGTCCCAGCTCCCGCCGTTCCAGCGCGCGTACCGGTAGCGATGGTCGGTGACGTCCGGGAAGTTCGTGTAGGCGATGATAGGGCGGTCGTACGGGTCGAGGGCGATGTCCCAGACCCACGCGCGCACGCTGTCCTGTCGGGCGTCGTACACGCGGTCGGCCTCGTGTGGCTGGACCGGGATGTCGTCGAAGTCCTTGATGAGCGTCCCGTCGGCGCGATAGAAGGCTCCCCGTTCGTAGAAGCAGTAGTAGAGGCTGTTGGTCGGGTCGTACCTCGGGTGCCCGTCGGTGAATGCGAGATGGATGCGGCCGTACCCGTCGCCGACGACCTTGAGGTACGGTCGCACGCCCTCGCTCCAGATGAGGTTCGCGGCCGCAGCCCAGGTGGCGCCCTCGTCGTCCGAGTACGAGACCGTCGGGCGCCCGTCCCCGCCGCGCCAGAAAAGGTAGACGCGGCCGCACTCTCCCTCATCGGCGAGGGGCACGACGTTCGGATAGGTCCAGCCCCACCTGCCGCCGGTGTTGACCTCGAGCATGACTGGCTCGGTCCAGTAGTCGATGTGCTCGGGGAACCGGGTCGTCCTCATGCGTATCCCCTGGACCGCCTTCGGACTGCTGAGCCCCCCGTGCGGCGAGTAGAAGGCAGTGATCCTCCCGTCGTGCAGGAACAGGAACGCAGGGTTGTCGTGGTCGTCGCGTTCGAGGCGCTCATGGAGAACGGTCGTGATGAGTTCGCCGCTCTCATGGTCGTACTGCGCGGCGACGACGCTCCCGTCGCCCGAGACCCACCCCGAGTAGGTGCGCCGGTGTTCACCGACGTGCGTGACGGCCTTGGGATCCTGGCACCAGTTCCACGCGCCGGTGTCGGCGAGCGTCGTAAAGGTGGATCCCGCGTGGCAGTCGGCCGCGCCGGGAGGCTCCGCGCCGGAGGCGCCGGCGAGGAGCAGGGTGAACGCCGCGAGCGTCGTGGCGGCCGCCGCTGCGGCGGATGTCGGTCGGGTGATCCTCATCATGAGGAGACGCTAGCATCCGCGCGAGCGGGGAGTCAAGACGACCGAGGCGGAGGTGAGGCGCGGCTCCACTGCGTCGGCGGCGCGAAGCGGCGGTTCTCTGCATCCACGAACGCGAGGGATGTGCTTGATATCACGGGATTCGTGTACTATACTCTTGCGCCCGCTGAGTGGATCGCACTCAGTTCTCCTGCCAGAGATCCACGGACCTGCAGAACCGAACCCGTTGCCCGGCTCGGCCGGGAGGAGGGACGGACCATGAGACTCGCGACTGCACTGGCGGCCGTCGTGTTCGTGCTGGCGTTCGCGATGAGCGCGGCCGGCGACATCCCGCCGTTCATGAGCTACCAGGGCGTGCTGCGAGACGCGGCCGGCGTTCCGGTGGCCGACAGCACGTACGACATCACCTTCCGGCTCTACGACGTCGAGACCGGCGGCACAGCGCTCTGGACCGAGACCCAGACGCTGCCGGTCGAAGGCGGGATTCTCAACGCGCACCTCGGAGTCGTCGTTCCGCTGAGCACGCTCGACTTCATGGTTCCCTACTGGCTCGGCATCGAGATCGAGGGCGAGGGCGAGCTCGCTCCGCGGACGGCGCTGGCGACGGTCCCGTACGCCGGGCACGCCGGATTCGCGGACACGTGTCTCGAGGGCGACCAGGACTGGGTTATCGACGGCGACGATGTCTACCACGGCGTCGGCAACGTCGGCGTCGGCGTCGCGCCGACACACGCGCGCTTCGAGGTCGGAACGGCGACGGGAATGGCGGGCGACTTCTCGAGCGCGGCCGCCGGCGACACCTTCACGCTCCGTGCGACGAACGCGCGGGGGACCGCCGGAGCGTTCTACTCGTGTACCGACCCCACCTCGGTGCCGCTTATCAACACGGCCATCTTCGCGCGCGGCGCATGCGGCGCGCGCGCCGGTCACTTCTACGCCTCGTCGGCCGAGGCCATCCGGGCAGAGACAGGCAGCACCGACCCCGCGCTCTCGGTCGAGACCTTCAACACCGGCTACTCCGCGGAGTTCGCCGGCGGCGCCGGGGTCCTGATGGACGGTTTCACCATGCCGACGGGCGCTGCCTCGGGATACGTTCTGACTTCCGATGCATCCGGCGTCGGAACCTGGCAGGCGTCGTCCGGGGGCGATGACGGTGACTGGATCTTCGGCGGCGTGAACCTGATCGCCGGGAACGAGGGATACGTCGGCGTCGGAATCATGGCTCCCACGGCGAAGCTCTCCGTGGAGACCGACGACCCGAACGTCGAGGCGCTTGAGATCGCGCACACGTCGACCCCGACGAGAACCGTGAACATCACACGGAGCGCTGCACCAAGTGACAACAACGACATCGTCCAGATCGCCGTGCCGATGGGCTCTCCCGACAACTTCCAGTTCATCGAGTGCGAGCGCGGGCCCTCGGTGGCGTTCCAGGTTCAGGGCAACGGCGACATCGTATCGAGCGGCGGGGCGGACCTCGCGGGCGACCTCGTCGTCAGCGGCGCTCAGACGTACCTCTCCTCGGACATCGGCCCCGTCGCGCAGATCGCGGCGAACAGCGCGACGATCGAGCGACTGGTGTCGGTCGAGGCCACGGACGCGGGGGGAACGATGGACGGCTACGCCGTCTACGGGAAGTACGCGCAGTCGACCGACTACGGCATCGGCGGACGGTTCGAGGGTGGCTGGCGGGGCGTGTATGGAAGCGCGACGGAGACAGGTGGCTCATTCCCGCACTACGGCGTCTATGGAATAGCCAGCGGGACCGAAGGCGTCAACTACGGTGTGTACGGGGTCGCCAATCACACGGCCGGCAGCAACCGCGGTGTGTACGGTTCGGCGACAGGCGCGGTCGGGACATCCAACTACGCCGGCTACTTCTACGGCGACGTCAACGTTACCGGGACGCTGACCGCCGGGTCCAAGGCGTTCCGCATCGACCACCCGCTCGACCCCGCGAACAAGTACCTCGTGCACGCGTGCGTCGAGAGCGACGAGATGGTCAACGTCTACTCGGGCAACGTCACGCTCGACGGTCGCGGCGAGGCTCGGGTGCAGCTGCCCGAGTGGTTCGAACTCATCAACACCGACTACCGCTACCAGCTCACGGCGGTCGGCGCGCCCGGTCCGAACCTCTACATCGCCGAGAGGATCGCTGCCGGGAGTTTCGCCATCGCCGGCGGCGAGCCGGGGATGGAGGTGTCCTGGCAGGTGACGGGTGTGAGGAACGACGCGTTCGCGCGCGAGCATCGGCTCGAGGTCGAGATGGACAAGCCGGGCATCGAGGCCGGCAAGTACGTCCACCCGGAGGTCCACGGGATGCCGGCGTCCGCCGGGATGGACCACGAGGAGAAGCGCCTCGAGGCCTCCATTCCGCCTGCGGCGCCACCAGCGCCACGTGAGAGGTTCGATCCGACGGACGGGCAGTAGCCCGGGCGACCTGTCCATATCTTGTGTGTTGTGCGAGTTTGTGGTATAGTGGAACAGCGTGGGAGAGTTCAGATACGGAGACGTTGTGACCAGCGACAAGAGCGAGGCCCGGGGGGGAGCCGCGCCTGATGCGATGACCGTGGTCGCGAACCGCCACTGAGCGCGCGACGAACCAGATACCGATCGCTTTCATGGGAGGAGCGATGAACAGGTCAGCACTCACACTCACCATCCTGCTGGCACTCTGCCTCACGGCGCCGGCGCTCGCGCAGGATCCGCCGATCGGCGAGGACTTCGGTGACGCGCCCGACCCGGGTTATCCGACGTACGCTGTCAACAACGGCGCGTTCCACATGTGCTACCTGGGTTTCCAGATGGGTCCTCTTCTCGATGGTGAGCAGGACGGCCAGCCGGACGCCACGGCGACCGGCGATGACCTGATGACCTCGGACGACGAGGACGGCGTGACCTTCCCGGCGAGTCTCGTGCCCGGGACGGTCGGGAGCATCTCGATCGACATGACGAGCTCTCAGACGGGCGGCTACATCGATGCCTGGGTCGACTTCGGCTACGACGGCAGCTGGCTCGAGGGGGGTGACCAGATCCTCGTGAGCCAGTGGGCGCCGGCGGGCGTCGCGTCCGTCTTCAACTTCCCGGTGCCCGGAAGCGCCGTGCCCGGGATCACGTTCGCGCGCATCCGTCTGAGCTCGACCGGCGGACTGCTGCCGACCGGGGCAGCGATGGACGGTGAGGTCGAAGACCACACCGTGCTCATCGACGGCGGCATCGAGGAGTGGAAGTGGGAGCAGCTGCCGGATCTCGGGGAGACGGGCATCGATGTCAACTGCTCGGAGCCGTTCATCCTCGCTGACGACTTCCTGTGCGAGGCGCCGGGCAGGCTCACGCACATCGAGGTCTTCGGCTCGTGGCTCTCTGACTACATCCCGTTCGGCGCCGACCCTCTGGCAGTCGATTTCTTCCTGAGCATCCACGAGGACATCCCCGCGTGGGAGAGCCCGACCGGCTACAGCATGCCGGGCGAGATGCTCTGGTTCACGCAGATCCCAGCCGGGATGTTCGTTGCGGAGGTCTATCAGGACCAGATCATCGAGGGTTGGATGGACCCGCCCGCTGGCTACATCTTCCCGGCCGACTGGACGTGCTGGCGCTACATCTTCGACCTGCCGCCCGAGCAGGCGTTCCACCAGACGGGAACCCCGGACTCGGCCGTCGTCTACTGGCTCGACGTGCAGGCGATGCCGCACGATCAGGAGGCCCGGTTCGGCTGGAAGACGTCGCTCGACCACTGGAACGACGACGCGGTCTGGGGGATGGGCATGGAGCCCTATCCCGGCCCGTGGGAGGAGCTCATCTACCCGCCGATGCACCAGATGGCCGGTCACTCGATCGACCTGGCGTTCCGGCTGAGGATGGACTACGGGACGGACGCGCCGGATGATGTGATCCAGGAGCGGCACTCGCTCCGTCAGAACACGCCGAACCCGTTCAACCCGATGACGACGATCGCCTACGAGGTTCCCGCCGGCGGCGGGCGCGTGACGGTCGAGGTGTTCGACGTGGCGGGGCGCCTGGTGACGACGCTCGTGGACGGTCGTCAGGACGAGGGCGTTCGGAGCGTGACGTGGGACGGCACGGATGAGAACGGTGATCGGATGGCGACCGGCGTCTACTTCTACCGCCTGACCGCCGACGACATTGTCCAGACGAGGAAGATGACGCTGCTGAAGTAGACAGCAGCACGTTCGATCTGAGGCGGATGGGACCAGAGGTTCGTGCTGGTTCCGTCCGCTTCTCTTTGGTATACGATGTCCTGAGAAAGACGAGTCGGACTCTCCATAGACGAGGAACCCATGCGTGTTGCGAGCGCTTCGACAGTCGCCCTCTCGGTTCTCGTGCTTCTGGCCTTCGGCGGGAACCCCTGCGGCGTGCTCATGGGCGCGCTGGGTCAGGGCT
>CAZAQL010000030.1:24869-25992 GCA_964487295.1 uncultured bacterium
GCGAGCGCTTCGGCCGACGTCATCTACGTGAACCCCGGCGGGTCCATTCAGGCCGGAATCGACTCGGCCTCGCCGGGCGACACGGTGCTCATCAACAACGGGACCTATAATGAGGCCGGCATCGAGATGAAGCCAGGCGTGAAGCTCCGCGGGGCGAGCGGCGACACGTCGCTGGTGATCATCGACGCGGGCAGCCCGCCGCTCTTCGAGAGCGTCTTCATCCTGTCGGACTGCGGCGACACGACCGAGATCAGCAGTCTGACCATCGCGCGCGGCACGTCGCTTACGGTGCCCCCGTTCGACGGTGGCGGGATGTGGATGCAGGACTCCGATCCGGTCATTCACAACGTGATGATCACGGAGTGCTCTGCCTCGAACATCGGTGGCGGGATGTACCTCGACCACTCCTCGCCGACGATGACTCACGTGAAGCTCCGCGGCAACGCCGCGCCGCTGGGCGGCGGCGGCATGGCGTGCATCAACGGCTCGAACGCGTCGCTCGAGCAGTGCACGTTCCTGATGAACACGGCGACCTCGGGCGGGAACATCTCCTGCGATCAGTCGAGCCCGCGGCTCGACCACTGCAGCTTCCACGGCGGGGGTACGGCGAACAGCGGCGACGGCATGTTCCTCACGGACAACTCGTCGCCGACGCTGACCAACGTCAGCTTCGGCATGATGCAGTGCAACCTGCCCGGCTCTCACGGGCAGTGCGTCTTCATGGAGATCAGTTCCTCTCCGACCTTCACGAACGTCTGCTTCCACAACAGCGGCCTCGGATACGGAGATCTGCTCTACACGCTCGACGGCTCCTGTTCACCGACGTTCTCCTGCTGCAACATCTACGCGTGGGGCGGCAACTCGTCGAAGGTGGGAGGGAGCCTGAGCGATCCGACCGGCAGCGACGGCAATATCTCGCTCGACCCGCAGTACTGCGACGCGATGAACTGGGTGCTCGAGGTCTTCGACACGTCGCCGAACCTCCCGGGCAGTCCCGACAACGAGTGCGGGACGCTCATCGGCCGCTTCGGCGCCGGGTGCGACGATCCGGTTGAGGAGAGGTCGTGGGGGAGCATCAAGGCGATGTACCGGTGATGCGATGCGTCGCCGTCGCGTCCGACTT
>CAZAQL010000031.1:0-5177 GCA_964487295.1 uncultured bacterium
CGGGCGAGCGCTCACTGAAGCTGCGCGCCATCACGGGTGGGTACCTTCCGACGCGCGTGGCCACCTACCGGGATGAGGACGTCCTGGAGGCGAACCCCCACTACGCCAACTTCTTCGAGGTCTTCAGGCACACGAGGAGCCGTCCGAGCTCATCGTACTACCCTCAGCTCTCGGACGTCGTTCAGGACCGCGTCCACCGAGCGCTGTCCGGGGAGATCGACTCGGCGACCGCGGCCCGCGACATCGTCTCGGAGCTCAACGAACTCTACGCGAGATAGGACGGCATGACCGGTTACCGGCAGAAGCGGCTCACGCTGTGGCTTCTCGCGCCCTCGCTCGTGTTCGTCACGGTGATGGGCGCCTTCCCGGTCGCGAGCCAGTTCGTCCTCAGCTTCACCGACTACAACATGAAGTTCGCCGAGAACCGCGGGTTCGCGGGGTTCGACAACTTCGTGCGGCTCGCCGGGGATGCCGTCTTCATCCAGGACCTCTGGCAGACGCTGATCTTCACCGTGTGCTCGGTGGGTCTCGAGCTGATCTTCGGGCTCACGGTGGCGCTCCTGCTGAACCGGGTGCGCCGCGGCCGGACGGCCCTGAGCACGGCCATCATTCTCCCCTGGGCGCTCCCGACGGTCGTCGCCGCCACGATGTGGGCGCTCGTGCTCAACGACGAGACGGGGCTCGTCAACTCGGTGTTGCAGCAGCTCGGCTTGATCGACCGCTCGATCGTGTGGCTCGGATCCAACCTGGCGATGCCGTCGGTCATCCTCGCCGACGTCTGGAAGACGACGCCGTTCGTGGCCATCATCCTTCTCGCCGGGCTCAAGGCGATCCCTGACCAGTACTACGAGGCGTCGCAGCTCGACGGCGCGGGACGCTGGCAGACGTTCCGCTCCATCACCCTGCCGCTGCTCAAGCCCTTCATCGCGGTCGCGCTCCTCTTCCGCATCATGGACGCCTTCCGCGTGTTCGACATCATCTGGGTTCTCACACACGGCGCGTCGCGGACGGAGTCGCTCTCGATCTACATCTACCGGACGCTGTTCCGCTATCACGATCTCGGCTACGGCTCCGCGCTGACGGTGGCGCTGTTCGTCATCGTCTTCCTGCTGAGCCTCGTGCTCATCCGGTTCATGCGGGTCTCGCAGGAGCCGGTCGCCGAGTAGGCGCCCGTGCGGGCTGCGACAGGCGCCGGGGTCTTGAGGCCACGGACGGGAAAGGGACCAACCTTGTCGAGACGGAGGAACACGCGCGAGTTCGGGCTCTGGCTGCTCAGGATCGGCGTCGCCGTCCTCTGCCTGCTTCCGTTCTACTGGCTCGCGAATCTCAGCCTCTCGGAGCCGACGGCCGTTGACAGGATCCCCGCCGACTACTTCCCCAATCCAGTCGTCGGCAGCAACTTCGCCGAGGTCCTTGACTCCAGGCAGTTCCCGTGGAGCATCTGGAACAGCTTCGCCGTGGCCTCGCTCACGACGCTCGTCACGCTGGGACTGGGCGCGCCGGCGGCCTACGCGCTGGCCAGGCTGCGTGTGAAGCGAAAGAACCTCGTCATGGCCATCTTCCTGGGCATCGCCATCTTCCCCGCCATCGGCATGGTGGGACCGCTCTACGTCGCGATGACGCGTCTCGGCCTGATCAACCGCTACCCGGCGCTCGTGCTCCCCTACACGCTGACGTCGCTCCCGCTTGCCGTCTGGATACTCACGCACTACTTCTCGACGCTGCCGAGCAGCCTCGAGGACGCGGCGCTTGTGGACGGGTGCTCGCCCGGCGAGGCCTTCCTGAGGGTCATCCTCCCCGTCTCGGCCCCCGGCCTCTTCACATCCGCCGCCCTCATCTTCATGTTCGCGTGGAACGAGTTCCTCTTCGCTCTCATCATGACCTCGACCGAACGCTCGCGAACCGTCCCTGTCGCCCTCGCGCTCTTCGCCGGACTCCACGAGCAGCCCGTGAGCACCATCGCCGCCGCGACCATCATCAGCACCATCCCGGTCCTTCTTCTGGTCGCCGTCTTCCAGCGACAGATCGTCGAGGGTCTCACGGCCGGAACTCAGAAGTGACCCTGTAGAAAGCCCTTGCCAAGGGCGCTCCGTACGACTACCTTCCCCACAAGCGGAGGCCACGCAGGCCTTGACAAGTCTCATGCTCATTCCTATACTCCGCGCAACTCAGGCTAGGGAGAGACGATTCATTGGTCTTTTCGCGCAGCGCGGCAGGACGCATGTGCACATCGCGTAGCGGTGCGGCAGGGCGCTTTGCCCTGGCGCTTCTCATCATGCTTCTCCAGGCACCGCCAGCCCCGGCAGATCCGTCCGTAGAGCCCGGCGTCAACGCGCACGTCATCGTCGGCATGGAGCCGAACAGCGCCTTCCACGTGACGTGTGACGAACACCCGTTGTACGACGACCCCGTATACTCGAACGAGGAGGGGATCGTCGGCTTCGAGACGCCGGAGGACATGGAGGACTCGCCCACCATGATCTGGGTGGGAGTGCCGGCGCCTCCGGTGATCTCGGACGTCCGCACCTGTGCGGTGGGCGACACGGCGGCTCTCGTGTGCTGGAACACGGACCGCCCGGCGACGTCGGTGGTCGACTGCGGCCTCACGACGTCGTACGACATCACCGCCACCGGCACGGGAACGGTGACCACGACGCACGCGGTCTGGGTCAACGGACTCGAGCCGGAGTCCCTCTACCACTACCGCGTCACATCCGTGGACGCGTTCGGCAACGTCTCGCGCTCCGGGGACAACACCTTCGTCACGGACCCTCCCCACCTGAGGATCAGCGACCTCCGCATCGAGGAGCTCAAGGCGCACTGTCTCACGCTGTCGTGGACGACGAACCATCCCTCCGACTCGCGCGCCGTCTACGGGCTCGACGAGCTCTACGGGAGCGCCACGCCTCTCGACCCGGCGCTCGTCACCGAGCACAGCGTCCTGATCGAGGGACTCACTCCGGGGCAGACGTATCACATGCGAGCCTGGAGCACCGACGCCGAGGGCCAGGTCGCCATCTCCGCCGACATCAGCGCTACGACTCTCCTCTCCGACCTCGAGATCACGAACGTGGCCGTCGTCGACACGACGTCGATGACCGCCACGATTCGATGGGAGACCGCCGTCGATGCGGTCTCGACGATCGAGTACGGCGAGACCGACGCCTACGGTCTCGTGCACGTGGTCGACGAGGGGTACTGCACGGACCACTACGCCGTCCTCGAGGATCTCGAACAGGAGACCGAGTACCACTTCAGCATCCGGTGTGAGGACGCGGGCGGCGACATCGTGAGCTCGGAAGATGCGGTCTTCATGACGAAGCACCCGAGCCAGGACATCCTCACGCTCCACAAGATCATGCCGAAGTACATCGGCACCGATTCGGCCGTCATCGGCTGGATGTCGAACCTGCCTGCCGACTCGCGCGTCGAGTACGGGACCACGGCGCAGTACGGCCTCTCGGCCTCCGACTCGCTCTTCGTGACGAACCACGCCGTCGAGCTGAGCGGACTTGCCGAGAACACGACGTACCACTACCGCGTTGTCTCCCGGACCGAGTACGGGCTCGAGTCGGTCTCGGACGACGCCACGTTCACGACCTGGTTCTCTCCTCTTGAGATCTCGAACGTGGAGGTCGTGCCGGGGGTCGCCTCGCTCACGGTCAACTGGACGACCAACCGGCCCGCCGACTCGCGCGTCGAGTACGGCGAGACCGACGGCTACGGCGAGGTGACGCCGCTCCTCCCCGACCTCGTCGTGCAGCACTCGGTCACGATCGACGGCCTGCTCCCGAACCAGCTCTATCACGTACGGGCCTGGAGCATCGACGACTGGGGGTATGCGACAAGCTCCGGGGACCACACGGGCGTCACCCTGCCGCCGGCTCTCACGATCGACCAGATCGAGGTCGTCGAGATCGAGATGACGTGTGCCCGCGTGGAGTGCTGGACGTCGAATCCCGCCAGATGCCGTGTCGAGTACGGCCTCGGTGACACGCTCACGATGTCCACGCCGATGGAATCGGACCCGATCACCTACCACGGCATCAACATCGAGAACCTGCTTCCCGGCGCCGCCTACGCGTACAGGGTCGTCGCCGTCGACCACTTCGGTCAGGAGATCTCGTCGCCGCCGGGCGCGTTCGAGACGCTTCCCGTCGAGATGGAGATCCCGCCGGTGATAAGCGGGCTCACGGTGCGTGGCGAGAGCGCGACGAGCGCGAGGATCACCTGGACGACGGACCGGCCGGCAACGTCCGAGGTGCAGTACGGCACGACGACGAACTACTCCTCGAGCATCTACGATCATTCGCTCGTCGAGACGCACGACGTGCTTCTCACGGAGCTCGACTTCGAGACGGTCTACCACTTCCGCGTCCGCTCGGTCGACGAGGACGGACTCGCGACGGTGACGGAGGATGAGACCTTCGCGATCGCCCTGGCGGGTGACGGCATGCCTCCTGACGTGCCCGACGCTCCGACCGTGATGACCGACGCTACCGGGATACGCATCGGGCTCCCCGAACCGGAGGATCCCGGCACCATCGTCGCCTTCCGCGTGTATCGACGCGCGGAGGACGAGCTCTTCTATGAGATGATCGCGGAGGTTCCCTCGACCGAGGGCTCGTTCGTGGATTCCGAGACCGGTGACGGCCTCGTCTACGAGTACACGGTCTCGGCGATCGACGTCTGGGACATGGAGAGCGCGCGAACGGCTCCCGTCTCCGCCGTGGCGGGACTGGGCGCCGACGTCAGGGTCTGGGTCTATCCGAACCCCGTCCGCGAGCGCACGACGCTCCGCATCGCGCCGCCGCTCTCCGGAACACGTCGTGACGCATGGGGGTACACGATCAGGATCTACGATGCCTCGGGCCGTCTCGTGAGAACGATGTCCGAGCGCGGTATCCTCGATGTCATGAAGAACGTCGAGTGGGACGCGCGAGACGCCCGGAGCGAGCTCGTCTCCAGCGGGGTCTACTTCTGCGAGACCGTTGTCGGGGGTTCGAAGGCCCGCGTGAAGCTCATCGTCATCCGCTGACGTTCTTCACCCCGACGCTCCCACCGTCAGTCCACAGTCTCCCGAAGCAGGATCAGGAAGGTCATGTCGTCCTCCTGGGGCGCGCCGTCGACGAACGCGCGCACGTCCTCCATGAGGCCCGTGCGCAACCCGCGGGCCG
>CAZAQL010000031.1:5187-25618 GCA_964487295.1 uncultured bacterium
AGTTCGGGCCGACTCGGCGAGTCGCCCCTGCCCGAAGTAGTCGCCACCCGGGTTCTCCGCGTCCGTCACCCCGTCGGTGTACAGGACGAGCGCCGAGCCGGGGGCCAGTGTGATGCTCCCCGTCTCCCAGGTCCGTTCCGCCAGCATGCCGACCGGGATCCCGGTGGCCGGAAGCTCCTCGACAACGTCAGGGCTCACGACGTACCCGGGGTTGTGCCCGGCGTTCGCGTACGTGAACGTGCCGTGCTTCGGATCGAGCACTCCGTAGAAGAGCGTCGCGAAGAGCCCGCTGCGCGAGTCATCGAGCATCCGCGCATTGACGGAGGACATCACGCGTCCGGGGTCGAGCCGCTGCTCGGCGGCGTACGTCTTGAGGAGCGTCCGGACGAGGGCCATGTACAGCGCGGAGGAGACGCCCTTCCCGGAGACGTCGGCGATGGCGAACCCGTAGCGCCCGTCATCGAGCGGAATGATGTCGAAGAAATCGCCCGAAGCCTCTCGCGCCGACTCGAGCCAGGCTGAGACCTGCCAGCCGGGGATGTCAGGAGCCCGGTCCGGCAGCAGGCTGTTCTGGATCTCCTCGGCCAACGCGAGCTCTCGCTTGAAGCGCTCGACGTCGAGCGCCCCGCGGTAGGTCTCCGCCCCGTGGAGCGCGGACGCGATCTGCGCGGAGAGCGCCTGCACGGCCGGCAGCAGCTCCGAGACATTGCCACGATCGAGGCGTCTTCCGAACGCGATCCCGCCGAGCGGCTCACCGGTAGCGCGGTTGACGATCGGAGCGAGGACGAGATTCCTGTCCGAGACCTCCTCGCGGGCCCACGGAAGCGTCTCACCGATCCGGATGACGAACGACTCCGGATACTCTCTGAGCCAGTCCCAGATGCCCTCAGGCAGGCTGTCCATCGCAGGGGGCTCGCTGAGCACGAAGCCGTCGGGGAAGAGCCTGATCTCGAGCTTGCCGTACATCAGCATGTCCCCCGCGTGCCGCCTGAGCACGTCGGGAAGCGTCGATGCGTCGGGCGGCGCGTCGAGGATGGCGCGCGCCAGCCGCTCCAGTCGCTCGAGCTCGCGCGACCGCTGGATGTTCGTCTGGATGGCCTCGCTCATCCGGTGCGCCACGGCGCTCGCCAGCAGGGTCCCGAGCATGAAGAAGCCGTACGCCCAGTATCCGCCCACGACGAAGAGCCCCGCCGCGAGGACCGCGAACGGCTCGATCAGAAGCGGCCAGACGGTGGACTGGACCCCGAAGCGGATGAGCATGCCCCGGTCCTCGCGCGAGAGCGCGAGGAGCCTCGAGAACGCGAAGAAGGCGAGGAAGGGCACCGTGAGAAGCCCCCAGAGCAGGGAGCGGACGACCGTCGAGAACACGGCGAGAAGACCGACCGACACGACGAGACCCGAGATCGGGATGGCGCCGCCGAGCGAACGGTAGAGAACGAGGGCCACGGCGCTCGCAGTGAGCTGCCCGGCGGCCTCGAGCGTGAACCCCCGCAGCCTCGCCCAGAACCGGCTCGGCGTCCGCGCCGACGCGATGCCGGTGATGAGCCCGACGAGGGGAAACGGCAGCGTGAGCCAGAGCGCGGTCGGGCCGAGCACGAGCGCGGCGGCCCAGACGCAGAGCCCCTCGACGCTCCCGCTGTAGTCCGCGAACGTGCCCTGACGGATCTCTGTCACGGCGAAGAACGGGAGCCTGCGCGAGAGGTAGATCAGCACCAGCGTCACCGCGAGCAGCGGCCAGCGCTCGACGGCCACGTCCGGCTCCGTCCGCCGCACGAGCCAGACGAGCGACGCGATGAGAAGCGGCGCCGAGTAGAGAACCCCGAAGACGTCGCCTACGCAGACGGCCCGCTCCTGCCCCTCCATGTCGCGGATCTCCGGCCTCACGACGCAGGCCAGACCCTCGACGAACCTGTCCACGATGACTCATTCCTCCCGGCACGCGTTCCGCGCGCCCCGCGCCCACATATGAGGTTCGCCCCCGCCGGCAGCGTCGCTTCGGAGAAGAACCCGGCCATCCGTCCCCCCCGCGGCGCCGCGCAGCGCCCAACTATGCCCGTCATGGTGGAGGGAGTCAAGGCCGGGCGTTGACCGGGGCCCGGTTGACGCGATATACTTCCTCCACGACAATTTTGGGAGATGCGCTCCCGCCGACGGGAACCGGATGCGCGGTCAGCCTGCACTCCACGTCCACCGGACTCGACCTGCGCTCCCCAGACGGAGGATGGAGAGATGAGACTTTGGCTGATGCTGCTTGCCGTCGCTGCGCTCTGCGCGGCCACGGTCATCGGATGCTCGTCGAGTGGCGGCTCCGGACCTGACGACACGGGCGACCCACCCGCCGAGGGCGCCATCGGCCCCACGGGAGGCGACGTAGAGCTCGACGGACAGGCCCGGCTCAGCGTGCCCGCCGGGGCGCTCGGCGACACCGTCGATTTCACCATCGAGGAGAACGACCAGCCCGCGAGCCCGCCACAGGGCATGGACCTCTGCTCCGACTGCGTCACGATCGGGCCGTCGGGGACGACGTTCACGGTGCCGGCCACGGTCACGGTGACGTACGACCCCGGTGATCTCGGCGGCGCCGACGAGAGCGACGTCATCCTGTACACGGACGACGGACGAGGATGGACGGCGCTCACGACGAGCGTCGACGAGAGCGAGAACGAGGCCTCCGCAGACGTCGACCATCTCTCCGACTTCGCCGCGATGGTCGACACGACGAGCACGGGACCGCAGGCCGACGGGGTCTTCGCCGCGCTCAAGCTGCAGCGCGGCATGACGTACATCGAGTTCGCGGGACGGGACTCGATGGTCATCAAGTCCGACTTTCTCTCGGCGTGGCTCGACAGCACGGTGGCCATCTGCGCCCCCCAGAGCCCCATCATGGCCGACAGCGTCTGGTGCGAGAACGCGCAGGTCTACGAGCTCCAGTGGGAGCCGGTCGACACGATGTACCGCTACGCGCAGCTGTTCCCGAACGACTTCCTCGTCGAAGGGCACACCTACACGTACCACGTCGAGGGCGTTCCGAACGCTGACGATCTGGTCGTCTCGATCGAGTTCCCGGAGTCGAGCCCCTACATCGTCGATCCGGTCAACCAGGCGACGGTCTCGCTGTCGGGCTTCACGGTCACCTGGGAGGGCCACGACGGGTCCGGGGACGTCAATCTCGGCATCGTCCCGGCAACGGGCAGCCCGGAGGACGGCGTCTACGTCGTGACGCCGAACGACGGCAGCCACACGTTCTCCTCGGGTGACCTGTCCGGGGTTCCCTCCGGCGGCGCGGCGATCGTACTCAACTACTTCAACTACGAGAACATCGACGAGACCGGCTACGACAGCGAGAGCTACATCGAGGCCAAGGTCACCCACGGGGTCGTCGTGACGCTCCAGTAGCCCCCGTTCCGGTCCGCGGAGCGAGGGACCGGCCGGCGCCGCTCGTGACGAGGCCCCGCGGGAGCCCCCGCGGGGCCTGTCGCGTCCGGCCGCGGCGGCAGACGGCTCTTGACGGGGACGGCCGGCGAGGATATGCTGATTTTGTAGTCGACATCCCCCCATGACGGCTCGCCTCCGATGCCCAAGGAGGCATGTCTTGAACCGCTATCCACTGCTCACAACGATCGCGCTCCTCGCGCTGGTGACGGCCGTCCAGGCGGCGCAGTACCGCGTTGACGCAAGCGGCGGCGGCGATTTCCTCGCCATCGGACCCGCCGTGGCGTTCGCCGACTCGGGGGACGTGATCATGGTGGCGCCAGGCACGTACTCCGGCGAAGACAACCGCGGCATCAACTTCATGGGCAAGGACCTCACGCTCATGTCGGAGGCCGGGCCGGAGTTCACCGTCATCGACCTCGACAGACAGGACCGCGCGTTCATCTTCATCAACGGGGAGTCGTACTACTCGCTCATCGAGGGCTTCACGATCATGCAGGGGCGCAGATCTCAGGGCGGAGCGCTCTTCATCGCCGGCTCCGCGCCCGTGATCCACGACTGCATCTTCTACGATAACTACGCGGATCTCTTCGGCGGCGCCGTCTACCTCGGCACGGAGTCCGAGGCCGAGATCGTCGAGTGCCACTTCGAGGACAACTACGCCGAGAACTACGGTGGGGCCATCTACTGCCATCAGGCGGCCCCCCGCATTCGCTGGAACACCTTCACGGAGAACCGCGCGGACCTCAACGGAGGCGCCATCTCCTGCAAGGAGAGCACCTAGGCATCGATCTCGAGCTGCGAGTTCACGGGCAACACGTCCGGTGAGTTCGGCGGCGCGATCTACGCCGGGATGACCGGAAGTCCCGAGGGACGCCGGATGCCGGCCGGACCCGACCGCATCTCCGGTACGGTCGTGAAGAACTGCGAGTTCTACGAGAACGAGTCCGAGCGTGGAGGCGGGGTGTTCATCAACGCGTTCTCCGAGGTTCTCGTCGACCACAACCTGTTCGTGCGGAACATCGCCACCACGGCCGGCGGCGGGCTCTACGCCGAGACGAGCCACAAGTACACGCCGACGGTCATCTCCTGCACGTTCGTCTACAACCACTCCCCCGGCGGCGCGGTCTACTCCGACGGCGGCTGGGACTACAACCACATGACGGTCAGCAGATGCATCATCGCGTTCACGACGCCGGATGTGACCGGGAGGGCGCTCATGAGAGAGCCCGGGTCGTGGCTCGAGACCATCCACACGATGACGTTCGGCATGGCGGGCGCGACGAGCTGCCGAACGGGGTCGAGTGCCTCGTGAACGTCGATCCGCTCTTCTGCGATGTGACTTCCGACTTCTACTTCCTCTGCGCGAACTCGCCGGCGCTCGCGGACAACAACGAGTACGATCAGTACATCGGCGCCTATCGGAACGCGTGCGGCGACTGCACGTCTCCTGTCGAGAGGATGTCGTGGGGCGGTATCAAGGCGCTCTACCGCTGATCGAGGCATCCGGAACCGCCTGGATGTACCGCGAAGCCCGGCCTGGTAGGCCGGGCTTCGCGGTCTTGGCGCGGTCCGGGGAAGCCGCTGACGCGCGTGACCCCACCACGCCCCACGATCGACAAGGCGTCATCGATGCGCATGGAGCACGGGTCCTCGAGCAGCTCCGGCGCGCGAGGTCGAGCCTATATCGGCAGCCAGTATGCGATCTTCACGAGGAACGTGTTCTCAGGCTCCGTGTCGAACATCTCCGTGGCGGAGAGCTCCGGGTGGAAGCCCGGACCGTGTTCGAAGCCGTCCTCGTATGTGCCTCGGCCCTGCTTCCAGACCAGATAGAGCGTGCTGCCCGGTCGGTACTCCCAGCGGAGTACGGCATTGACGTTGACGGACGCGTACTCGAAGTTGTAGTCGCCGATCGACGCGGCATCGAACTCCGGGATGCCGACCGGTTCCTCGAAGTCGTAGGAGTCCGGCTTCGCGAGGCGCTTGGCCGAGCTGTACTCCCCCACCGTCAGGTACGGCTGCGCGTACAGCTGAAGCGACAGGTCCCTCGAGAACAGCACGTCGGCCCTCATCTCGAGGTCGACGGTCTCCCGATCGAGCTCGGCAAAGACGTAGCTCACACCCCCGATACCTTCTCCCGGACTCCCGAAGTTGTCGACGAACGCCGCGTTCGCGTGCGTCGTGTTGTACGACGCCTCAAGGCTCAGACTGACGCTCGTCGTCGGGATCCAGTCGACCTCGAAACCGACCCTGTCCGTCGTCCCGCCGGCATCGTTGCGATTGAGATTCCCGTTGAACTCGAACACCAGGTCCTTCCGCCCGTCGGTCCGTACCCCCCACCAGCCCCAGAACCCGCCGGGGCTCTCCATCAGCGGTCCGCGTTCGCCGTCGTAGGTTCTCGTGAGGTACTTGTTCGAGCTGTACGGGTCGCCGCCGATGCCGCACCAGCCGGTCCAGAAGCTCTCGAACTGCACCCAGGCGCTGAGCTCGCCGCCGATGCTCGTCGGATGCCCCGCCGCGTAAGACCAGACCTTCTCGCCCGAGTCGATGTCGTAGCCGGCACTGCCGGCGTAGAGCCAGTTCCGCCAGAAGTTCGTGCCGAAGCTGCCACGCCGGATGAGCGGATCCTCCTCGGTCGACTCGTGGTTGTATTCGAGCCAGCTGTTGAAGTTGATCTCGTCGTTCGAATGGAGGTAGCCCGCGTCGTTGAGGTCGAGCCGGTCCGTCTCCCATCGTCCTGACACGCCCCCGTAGACCGTCCCGGACTGTTTGGCCAGCATCAAACGCCCGCCGGTCCCGAAGACCGGCGCGTGCGATGCATCGTCGTCGCAGAGCGGCTTCGGATCCACCATCGACCCGACGACTGACCCCTCGACGCCGTACGAGCGGTCGGCGAGGTTGAGGTCGAAGTCAAGACCCGTCGTGTACGCGTTCCGCGTCGCGTAGCCGTCGTCCTCATCGCACTCGTCCGGCTTGAGCACCCCCGTCTGCATGACGTTGAACCGGTGCGCGCCCTCGGCGAACTCCTTTCCGAACCGCCCGACGAGGTAGTGCGTGGCATGCTCTCCGCTCTTGAACGCGTTGTGCGCCTGGCCATCGGCTGTGACGTCCGTGAGCGCGTAGAGCGTCGCCACGGAGAAGCCGCTCGGGGTCTTGCCGGTGAGCTTCGCCGCCGTGCGGATGCGGGAGTTCTCATCTCCCGTCCCGATCCGACGGGAGTAGAACATATTGAAGTCCTGGTGTTCGTAGTACTGGCTTCCCTCGACGAAGAACGGCCGCCGCTCCGAGTAGTACGTCTCGAACGCCGAGAGGTTGAGGAGCGCCGGATCGGCCTCGACCTGGCCGAAGTCCGGCTGGAAGGTCGCGTTCAGGGTCAGGTCCGATGTCATGCCGTAGCGAACGTCCAGACCGAAGTTGTCGAAGTGGTCAAGCTCGTCCTCCTCCTCCGGCGCGGACGGGTCGGTCGTGCGGTGCACGACGTACGGCAGGAGCTCAAGCTGCCGCTTCGGCTTGACGCCCGCGATTCCGCGGATCTCGCCGAAGCGGCTGACGAACCCGCTGGTCTCGCGGTCCCAGTTGACCCACGACGTGTCCTCGCCCCTCGAGTGGATGTACCGGTAGAGGTTGCACCCCCACGTCATGTCCCCCCCGTTGCTGTATCGCACAGCGGAGAACGGGATTCGCATCTCGGCGTACCAGCCCTTCTCGTCCTGATGCGTTTCAGCCTCCCAGACGGCGTCCCAGCTCGAGTCCATGTGCCCGTCATTGTAGACGTACCGGTCACGCTGAACGCCATCGGGGTTGACGCCGAAATTGTAGCCCGTCGTGTGGTCGTGGTAGGTGTCGAGATAGAGACTGATGACATCGCTGCTCATCATGTTGTCGCGGCGACAGAGCTGGCTCGTGATGTTGGACGGGTCCGACTCGAGACACGCGACCCCGAAGTAGACGGCCTCCTCATCGTAAGCGACCTTGAACACCGTCTGCTCGCTGGCCTCGGCGCCTCGCGTCGGGTCCCAGACCCGGAACCCCGTCGCCGCCTGGGCGCGCTGCCAGACCGGGTCGTCCAGCCGCCCGTCGAGCACAAGATCATCTCCGCCGCTGAGACGGGACGCTACGACGTGCGGCGGATCGGTGAGGCGTCCGTCCGACGCATCGCACGTGTTCGCGCTGCCGTTCAACGGGTCGAATGACACGAAGCCACTCGTCTCCGCCCGGGCCGCCGGCGGTGGCAGCGCCGTCACGAGCGCCACCGAAAGCAATGCTGCCAGGATGTGTCTCGGTCGTAACACTGGTCTCATCCGTTGTCCCCCCCGGGGATGCGCGGAGCCTCGTCGAACCGGGTCCCGCTCCTCGTCGCGACGCGCGATGTCCCCGGGGCGAGTCCGCTCCGGGCACATCTGCTTGGACACGGTCACATCGCGAACGGTTCAAGAGGGCTGGTCACCCGAGGCATGCGATGATACCATCTTCGTGCCTTTGTGCCGACCCGTTCGTGCCGTTGTGCCGACCTGTTCCTGCTGACCCGTTCGCGCCGTCGTGCCGACCCGTTCCTGCTGACCCGTTCGCGCCGTCGTGCCGACCGGTTCGCGCCGACCGGCGGACGGAGACTGAGTCCTGCCTCACGGAGACACCATGATGAGACCGACACCGATGGCGCGGTGCCTCGTCACGCTTCTCACCCTCGCGCTCGCATCCGGCGGCGCGCTCGCCGATGCGGCGCTCGAGGAGCGCTTCGAGGGCGACTTCCCGCCGCAGGGCTGGACCGTGTACGACCTCGCGGGCGACGGGGTCGAGTGGGCCACGAACGACGACTGGGGGGACGGCAACTGGACGGGCGGCTCCGGGTGCTGCGCGGAGGTGAGCTCGCACCACTCACCCGGCCTCGACTTCGACGTGCAGCTCGTCTCGCCTTCCTTCACGGTGCCCGAGAACGCGGTTGTCTTCCTTAGAGCCAACTACCAGAGCTTCATGGGCGAGGACGAGTTCGCTCTCATCCTCCAGCTCGGTATCTCGCAGATGCCGCTTCTGGAGTGGACGGAAGACCACGGGAGCTTCGAGTCGCTCCCGGGCGAGGAGGTCCTCATCCCGGTCCCCTTCCCCGCCTATGGACAGGAGGCCTGGCTGATCCTCCGGTACCGCAACCTCGTGGGCGGTCCGGCCGACGCCTGGTACGTCCAGATCGACGACGTCATCGTCGGCGACGAGTCGCCGGTCGAGGCCGGTTCATGGGGCGCCATCAAGGCTCTGTACCGCTGATCGGGGAGTCGCGGGACGAGATATTGCGACAGCGGGGGCGCCGAAGCGCCCCCGCTGTTCTGATGGCAGTACTTCCGGACTGAGCGAAGACCTAGCGCAAGACGATCATCTTCCGGGAGGCCTCGTACCCCGGTGCGATCATGCGGCAGAAGTAGACGCCCGCGGCCACCCGCTCGCCGCGCTCGTCGCGCGCGTCCCAGGTCAGCGTCCGCACTCCCGCCGGCTGGTAGCCCTCATCGAGCGTTCGAACGAGCCTCCCGGACACGTCATAGACCGCCACATGGACCTGCGCGCCGGGGTCCGGAACGTGGTATCTGACCGTCGTTCCGGAGGCGAAAGGATTCGGGCTGTTCTGCGTGAGCGCCAGGCTCGCCGGGACGATCTCATCCTCAGGCACCCCGACCTCGTCCACGAACCACCTGAGATGCGCCTGAGAGATGGTCGGATAGCTGCCGAAGCCGGTGTAGACGAGCTTCGCCCTCCACAGCAGATTGTGTCCGGGCACGTCGAAGTTGTGCGGGCGATCGTCGGGCATGATGCGGTCCCACGTGTGCCCGTTGTCCGCGCTCACCTCCCACTTCACGGAGTCGGACTGCACGGTCACGAGCTCGACGCTCTGAATGTCGCCCTCCGTCTCCCAGATGACCAGGGAGGCGAGATCGTTGAGCTGGGTGTCGAGCCGGTCCTGGCGCACCTCGTAGACCTTGAGGCCAGCGGAGTCATCGGTCAGGAACGCGTAGTCCCCGGCCAGCGCGCAGCCGTACGCCCAGTCGTCGACCGACACTCCTCCGAGGAGAACGATCTCGGCGGGATTCGAGATCCCGACGATCTTGAACCCGGCGGCTCCCTGCGAGACGAAGGCCCAGTTGCCGCGCACCTTGACGTCGTAGCCGGATGAGGCGCCGTTCCACTTGGACAGCTCGACCGGCGAGTACGGATCGGAAACGTCAACGATGGCAATGCCCCCTCCCGCGTCCGCAACGACCACGATGTCCCCCGCGACGTCGAGACCGCGCGCGTCCTCGGGTGCGTCGCTCGTCGCGATGATGGCCAGGCTCTCGGGCCGGCTGACGTCGAAGATCTGGAGTCCGAAGAACCGGTCGCCCGCGAAGGCCACGTCTCCGGAGACGGCTACGCTGTACGCTGTGCCCGGCGTGTCGGCGGTCGCGAGGAGCACGGGCGCCGTGGGGTCCGAAACGTCAAAGGCCGCGAGCCCGGCGTTGCCGTCCGCCACGTACGCGACGCGGCCGGCCACGGCGACGTCATAGGCGAATCCCGCCGTGTTGTACCCACCGAGCTCGAAGGGCGAGACGGGGTCCTGGATGTCGAAGATGCGAAGGCCGTAGCCCCCGTCGGCGATGTAGAGCAGGTCGCCCTCGGCCTTGATCCCGTAGGCGCGACCCGACGTCGGAGCGTTGCCCGCGACCACCGGCGAGAGCGGGTCCTTGATGTCGACCACGTTGATGCCGGAGTTCTGCGAGGCGACGTAGGCGTAGTTGCCCTCGATCTCGATGTCGTAGGAGTTGCCCGGCAGCGGGAGCGAGGCGAACTGCTCAGGCGGCACTGTCGAGCCGATGCGGACCACGGTGAGTCCCTCCCAGAGGTCGGCCACGAATGCGTGGCTCCCGTCGACCGCGATGCCCCAGGCCCACGTTGAGACCGGGAAGTCCTCGACGAGCACCGGCAGCGAGGGGTCGCTGATGTCGAACTCCCGCACGCCGAAGTAGCCGTCCGCGATCAGGGCCCGGTCGCCGTCGATCTCGATGTCGTAAGGCTGGCTCGAGTCCGTCACCTCCCCCACGATGAACGGGGCGGACGGGTCGGTCACGTCGATGACCTTGAGGAAGGCCTCGTTCGGCGGTGGCCAGTCCGCCTTGAACCCGACGCAGTACGCGCGGTCGCCGTCGACCGCGACGGCCTTGAGGTCGCCGCCGGTCGGGACGGCCCCGACTTCGACGAGCGCCGTCGGATCCGAGATGTCGACGATCCTCAGACCGCCCGACTCCGCGGCAACGAAGGCCGTGGTCCCGTCGAGATCGAGTCTCACGGCGTCGCCGCCGAAGGTCTTCGAGGACAGCACGACCGGCGAGGCGGGATCGGAGATGTCCACGGACACGAGACCGGCCGAGCTCGCCGCGACGTAGGCCACATCACCCCACACCTCGACCGCCAGAGCCTGGTCGGCGAGCGTGATCGAGCTCAGGATGTCCGGAAGGAGCGGATCGCTGATGTCGATAAGGACGAGCCCGCCCGAGCGGTCCGCGACGAGCGCGAGATCCCCGGCCAGCGCCACGCCCCTGGCGTTCCCGGGCGTGTTGATCATCCCCGTGATCGTCGGGTTCGTCACGTCTGTGACGTCGATGACGTACAGCCCAGCCACGTCGCAGGCGAGCACGCCCAGATTCCCGTCCACCGCCACGTCGATCGTGCTCCCCGCGATCTCGATCTCGCTCACGACACGCTTCTGGAAGATCGGGATCGACGCCTGACCGGCGACCGTGTCCCATACCGCGGTCGTCTTCTCGACGTCGCAGAACTCGAGTGTCGTGAAGTGCTCCGTGTAGTCGTAGAACCCGGCCGCGGCGGCCGCTGCCATGAGCCCGAGGAGCGCCGCCGCCAGGACGGGCGCTCCGAGTGCGCGTCTCCAAAGCACGATGTGCATCCTCCTTCGCCTGCGAACGGAAGTCGGTTGCTTGCATCTTCCAGAATACCACAATCAGAGCGGTCAGTCAAGAAGCCGGCGCGACCGAAGGGTCCTCGCGGACCCTACTTCAGCAGCACGAGCTTCGCCGCTCCCCCGGCGGCGCCGGAGCGAGCCGTGAGCCGGGCGAAGTACACGCCGCTGGAGAGCGACCGCCCCTCGCCATCGCGTCCGTCCCACGCGATGGAGGCTCTGCCCGCCGGCATCGGTCCGTCCTGGAGAACCCGTACCAGACGCCCGGACACGTCGTAGAGAGCGAGCCGCAGCGGGCCCTCGGCCGGGTTCATAAACGAGATGGTGGTCGTCGGATTGAACGGGTTCGGGTGGGCTGCAACCCGCACGCGGTGCGAGCCGACGAGCTCCTCCTCGACGTCCGTGATCGAAGGAAGGAAGAAGTCCATGATGGAGAGCGCGAGGTACGCGCGCGTCGACGGCATCAGACCGTCGTTGAGGCCGCCGAGCTCGAACGACGTTCCTACGGTTCTGTACGGGCCGGGATCGTACGCGACGCCGAGTCCGTAGATGGGACTCCCGTTCTCGAGCACGAGGAGAGCGTCACCCGAGGCGGGCGCGAGGCGGTCTATCCACTCGTTCTCCCCGGCGTAGGAGAAGTGCATGCCCTTCGTGAACGTGCCGTCCCTCCCGTTGACCGGTCCGCAATCGCTCGTTCCGTCCTCGAGCGCGCTGATGCCGAAGGCCGCCCGGAAGTTGTGCCCGCCGATCTGCGGATCGTAGTACCAGGTGTCGCCGCCCTCCATGTACACGCAGCCGCCGTCGTTCAGGTAGTTGATGACGGCGAGCGCCTCAGGGGAGTTCGCGCCGATGACAAAGTTGTTGGAGTAGATCCCCAGCGAGACCCAGACCGTCTGATAGTCGTCGAGGCGCTCGGTCGGAAGCTGCTGCACGTACGCGCCGCTGAACCCCATGCCGGCCAGGAACGATGCGATGGTCGGTCCGCTCGAGGTATCAGGCGAGGGATCCCACACGAGATAGTGGAACCGTCCGATCGGGATATCGAAGCTGCTCTCCGTGACCCCGTCGGCGTCAGTGGCCGTCACGACGATCCTGGCGAGGTGTCCCAGAGGCGCGTCCGGGGACGCGCTCAGGACGAACGGCTCACTGCCGTTGGAGGCCGTCCCGCCGCTCGCCATGGCGCCGTAAGGGGCGGAGTCCTGCGTGATCGCGATGTACGGATCGGCGCTGCTCAGGACGACGTCGACGTCGGTCGCCGGCTCACCGTAGTTGCGGAGCGTGACCTCCAGATCGACCGTCTCGCCCGGGTCCAGGCGCCCGTCGCCGTTGCCGGCCGGATCCGATACGGCGTGATCGAGGAAGGCAACATAGGGCGTGCTGCTGATGAAGGAGACCTTGATGTCGTCAGCGGAGACCTCCGCTGTTGCGACGCCCCCTCAGCAGTTCGATGCTGTTGTGAGCAGCATCACCTCCAGTTCGTGCACCGCGTCGGCGTCGACGCCGGGCAGATTGAGAAGCTCGTCCGACAGCATGAAGCCGTAGTCGAGCCATGAGGTCGTCAGGTCGATGATGTGGAACGTGTCGTCCTCCGTCCACGGACAGATGCTGCTCGTCGCCGCGATCGCCGTCTTCCCGAGCGGTGCCCCGTTGACGTCCAGGTAGGTCAGGACAAGACCGGAAGCGCACCACGCTCCGCCGCCGTCGTAGGCCAGTCCTCGGAGCCGGGCGCCGACGTAGACGTCGGTCGAGGGAATCGGAACACGCTGCCAGAGCCTGGCGTTACCGTGCCCGTTGCTGCTGGAGACGTTGACCTCATAGTCGGGGTCGGTGTCGTACGAGGTCGCGCGCGTGATGTAGAGCGCGCTCCCCGCGATGTTCTGGCTCCAGCCGCTCGTCAGCAGGAGCTCGAAGTCCCCGTTCTCGACGAGGTCCAGGCTTGAGGCCGCCAGCTGTCCTGCGCCGAAGGCAACGATCATCACGACCGCACACAGAGTCCGCATGCTCCCTCCCTCCCGACGCGAAGCCGGGTTCCAGCCGCTCATGCAGTGCATGAAGTCAAGTATATCACAGCTTGCTGGTTACCTCAAGAAGTCTGACGCGCCGCCGCTTCCGTCCCGCGCACGATTCCTGCTAGACTCAAGGAGGATATGCATTCCGCCCCGCGATGCCGCGTGTGGAGCCCAGCCGTCACGCCCGAAGGAGGTCCGCAAGATGTCAGTGAAATGGTCCATCGCCACCGTCCTGTTCCTCCTCGCCGCGATCAGCATCGGGATCGTCCATCAGCAGGGGATCGCTCCGCGGGCCGGCGAGGCCCTGACGATCGAGGAGGTCGACCGGCAGGTCAAGGCGGAGAAGAGCCGCATCAAGGCCGAGATGGCCGAGGCCGGAGCGCCGTACGAGCCCGGCTGCCTGCCGAACGACTGGGCGCTCGCCCAGCGCGCGTACCCTCGCAACCGGCTGAACCACGAGGAGATCCGAGAGGCCACGCTCGACTTCCAGGCTCGCAGGCTCAGGGACAGCGGCCGGCACCGCGCCGCGTGGACGGAACGCGGCCCGTCGAACATCGGGGCGCGTGTCACCGACATGGCCATCCACCCGACCGACCCGAACATCGTCTACGCCGCCATGGCGAGCGGTGGCGTCTGGAAGTCCACCGACGCCGGAGCCACCTGGGATCCGATCTTCGATGACCAGCCTCTGCAGTCGATCGGCGCCATCGCGCTCGATCCGGGGGACCCGAACACGATCTACGTCGGGACCGGCGAGGCCAACTCCTCGAGTTACAGCTGGTCCGGGATGGGTGTCTTCCGCTCGACCGATGCAGGAGCAACATGGGAGCACCTCGGCCTCGACGAGACGCGGTACATAGGGCGCGTGCTCGTCGATCCTCACGATGGCGACCGGATCTGGGTCGCCGCGGCCGGGGTTCTCTTCGGCACGAGCCCGGAACGGGGCGTCTACCGTACGGAGGACGGCGGGGCGACGTGGGAGCAGGTGCTCGCCGTCTCCGATTCGACGGCTGCCATCGATCTCGCCTACGACCCCGCGCGGCCCGATACGCTCTACGCGGCGATGTGGGAGCGGGTGCGCCGGCTCAACTCGAGGAAATCCGGCGGCTGGACGAGCGGCATCCACAAGTCGACCGACGGCGGCGACACCTGGACAGAACTCACCAACGGTCTCCCCTCCGGGAGCGACGTCGGCCGCATCGGCGTGAGCGTCTGCGCGTCGAGCCCGAACGTCGTCTACGCGATGTACTGCGACCATCCCGGCTACTTCATGGGCGTCTACAAGAGCACCGACTACGGCGCGAGCTGGACGCAGACGAACGACGGCGCCCTCTCGAACCTCACAAGCAGCTTCGGATGGTACTTCGGGCAGATCCGGGTCGACCCCAACGACCCGAACCGCGTGTTCGCCCTGGGCGTTCCGTTCTACCGTTCGACGAACGGCGGCCTGAGCTGGAGCGAGGTCGGCCCGTCGAACCACGTTGACCACCACGCCATGGTCTTCGACCCGTCGAACCCGACGCACATCTACGAGGGCAATGACGGAGGCATCTACTTCTCGGACGATTCCGGTTCGTCCTGGACGAAGCTCTACGATCAGCCGACGAACCAGTTCTACGCGATCGAGATCGACTTCCAGAACCCGTCTCGCCTGTACGGCGGCACACAGGACAACGGGACCCTGAGAACGCCGACCGGCGGCGTCGACGACTGGGAGCGCATCTTCGGAGGCGACGGCTTCTACACGATCGTCGATCCGACCGACCCGGACATCATCTACGCGGAGTACCAGTACGGCAACCTCTACAAGTCATACGACTTCGGATACAACTGGTACTGGGCGATGTCCGGCGTCGGGGACGAGAGGGCGAACTGGTCGATGCCCGTCGTGATGGATCCGAGCGACAACGAGACGCTGTATCTCGGCACGTACCGCGTGTACCGATCGACCGACGGCGCGAGCTCCTGGTCGGTCATCAGCCCCGATCTCACGGACGGCTCGCCGGGATCGAGCTACGGCACCGTCACCACGATCGCCGTGGCGGCGTCCGATCCCGACATCGTGTGGGCGGGAACCGACGACTCCCACGTGTGGGTGGCGACCGACGGAGGCGGCACGTGGAACGATGTCAGCGGCAGCCTCCCCGATCGCTGGGTGACGCGCGTGGCCGTTCATCCGACCGATCCTGCGGTCGCGTACGTGACGTTCTCCGGCATGCGATGGGACGAGCAGATCGCGCGCGTTCACAGAACGGACGACGGTGGAGCAACCTGGACCTCGATCGATGACGGTCTCCCGAACGCGCCCGTCAACGTCGTCGCGATCGACCCCGATATGCCGGCGTTCCTGTACGTCGGCACGGACCTCGGGTGTTACGTCTCGCGCGACGAGGGACAGTCGTGGGACATCCTCGGCTCCGGCCTTCCGCCGGTGCCGGTCTACGACATCAAGATCCACCAGCCGACGCGGACCCTGGTCGCGGGGACGCACGGCCGGTCAATGCACTCCATCGACCTCGATGAAGTGACCGGCGTGGAGGAGCCCGACGTCGTCGGTAGCGTCATCACGGGGCTCTCCGGAAGCCCGAACCCGTTCAATCCGACGACCGACGTGCGGTTCTCGCTGGCTCGGCCGGCCGACGTCCGCCTTACGGTGCACGATCTGGCGGGAAGAAGCGTGAGAACGCTTCTCGACGCACGGCGGAGCGCCGGCGGCCACTCGGTCGCGTGGGACGGGCGCGGAGAGGGCGGGAGGCCGCTGGGCAGCGGCGTCTACTTCCTCATGCTGTCGGCCGGCGGAGAGACCGAGACGGCGAAGTTGAGCCTCGTCAAGTAGGCGCAGGCGCGGGTCAGGCGGGTGCCGGCAGGGTGGCGCGGTCAGGAGCTCGCCGGCGCATCACGGAAGCTTCTGAGGAACTGCATGAAGGAGGCGGCGTCGGCGAAGTTCGAGGCGACGCCGAGCGAGATGCGCACGGCGCCCGTGCTCTTGGTGTCGATGCACCGGCGGAACTCGTTGAACGTCATCCGCGAGTCGCCCTGCGTGAAACAGGTGACGATCTCCTCCTTCGTCAGACCGAGCGCCATCTCCCCCGCTCCCGGATTGCAGAAGCAGCCCGTTCTGAGCGAGATGTTCCAGAGATTGGCGCGGCGCTCGACCTCGAGGTGGTCGACGGCCTCTCCGGACGCGTCGTAGACGTTGAAGGCGATCGTCGCACCGCGCGACGCCCCCCCGGTCGGACCGTAGATCCTGACGACGGGCGCGCCGTTGTCGTGTTCGAGCGCCGTCATCCCGTCCAGCAGCCATCCGGCGAGGCAGCCGACACGCTGGTGGATCGTCTCGATCCCGACCGAATCGAGGAACTCGAGACCCCGCTCGACTGCGGGCAGGCACGCGTAGTTCAGCGTTCCATCCTCGAATCCCGCCGGCCCCACGTGAAGGAAGTGCTGGTCGGCCTGCACGGAGGCGACGGTGATCGTGCCGCCCGCGAACCACGGCCTGCGCAGCTTCTCGATGGACTCCCGCCGCGCGATGAGCGCCCCGATGCCGGTGGGGTACCCGAACATCTTGTAGAAGGAAACCGGGACGAACTCCGGACGCCATCGAGCGAGGTCGAGCCGGTTCGTCGGCACGTATGCGGCCGCGTCGAGAACGACGTCCCAGCCGCGCTCGTGCGCGAGGTCTATCCAGTCGAGCGGGTGCTGGACACCCGAGAAGTTCGACTGCGCGGGATAGACGAAGAGCTTGTCGCTGTCGCCGTCACGCTGGCAGAGACACGACCGAATGGCCCCGTCCGCGATCCTCAGATCCGGCGGGACGATGGGCAGATAGCAGACCGTCGCGCCCCGTACCCGCGCGAACTCCCTGAGCCCGTTGGCCGAGTTGTGGTTGTCGAACGTCAGCAGGAGGTTGCCCTCCGGCGCGAAGGGGTAGGCCTCCCCCACGAGCTTGAGCGCCTGGCTGGCGTTGCTCGTGAAGATCGCCACGTACTCATCCTGCGGCGCATTGAAGAACTCGAGGATCCGTCGCCGGCAGCGCTCCACGAGCTCGTCGCTCGTCGAGGAGGTCGGGTTGGAGGAGTGCGGGTTCCCCAGGACGGTCTCCAGAAGAAACGTCGTGTGGTCGCGGATCTGCGTCTCCGCGTAGAGCCCGCCGCCCGTGTAGTCCAGGTAGACGTGGCCCTGCCGGTCCAGTCGCGAGAACTCGGTTGCGCGGACCGTATCGACGGAGAGCGTCTCGGTGTACGCCGGATACCGTTCGAGGAACTCCGCGTAGAGCTCCCTCAGGCTCTCTCCGCCCGGGCGCATACCCATGAACTGAACCTCCGCATCTCTCTCCGATGCTCTCGCCGGCGTGCCGTCCAGGCGAAGCGGGATGCTCGCGGCAAGAAGGCCGGGCTACTGGAGATACCCCAGACTCCGCAGCCGCTCGATGGTCTCATCCATCTGGGAGGAGTCGAAGTGCGACGGCAGCGGGTCGGCCGAAGCGGACCACTCGTGCAGCTCCCTCCGGAGCCCGTTCCGCAGCTCCTCGACCTCGAAGCGTGACGTCGCGTCCGGAGTCTCGCCGCGGGCCGTCGTGTCCTCCACCTCGTCGGCGAGAACGTCCCGCCGCTCAGCGGGATCGTCCGCCAGATCGTACAGCTCCTCCGTCCACACGTACGGCGTCTCGATGTACTTGAAGCGTCCGTCCCTCACGCAACGCGCCTTGCGGGCGTTGTACCATGACGGGTCGGTCTCGACGTCACGGGGCTTCGTCGCTTCACCGAAGCGGAGGCGCGGCCGAAGCGCGGCCAGCCCCGGCTCATCGAGCGGGATCGCCTCTCCATCCGTGCCGCCGCCGGCGTCCAGACCGAGGAACGCGAGCACCGTCGGCGCGACGTCGACGCTCGCTACGACAGCCTCGACGCGCGTGCCGGCGAGCCGCGCACGAGGCAGCCGCATGAGGCAGATCGCGTGCATGGTCGCCTGATACACGGTCCTCCCGTGGTCGAACTCCTCACCGTGCTCCCACAGACACTCGCCGTGGTCGCTCGTCACGACGAGGAGCGCGTCGTCGAGGATGCCGCGCTCCCTGAGCCCGTCCAGCAGGCGACCGATGTGCGCGTCCGTGTAGGTGATCTCGGCGGCGTAGTGGAGTTCCAGACGGCGAGCGTACTCGAGACGCTCCTCCTCCTTGAGAACTCCGGCGCGGCGCACCGACGCGACCGGCGGAAGATCGCTCCACCCCTCCGGGTCGTACAGCGTGTCGTAGGGCGCCGGAGCCGTGTAGGGGGCGTGCGGGTCGAAGTAGTGCGCGAAGAGGAACAGGTGCTCGGGCACCCCGGACTCATCGAGGTAGCTAAGCGCCGCGTCCGTCACGTGCTCCGCCAGACGCTCGTTCTGCTCGGCCCCACCGGGCGCCACGAGGAGCTCCCACTCCTCGTCGTAGTGGTCGAAGCCCTGCGCGAACCCGAATCGGCTCTCCAGCGCGAACGACCCGGCGAAGCCCGCCGTCCGGAATCCGGCGTCTCTGAGGGTCTCCGTCAGCATCTCGTTCCGCTCGTTCACGAGGAAGCCGTTTCTGGCGACGCCGTGATGGTGCGGGTACATGCCGGTCAGGAGCGTGGTGTGCGAGGCAAGGGTCGTCGGCGCGACGGTCATGTAATCGGTGAACACGATCGACTCTCCGGCGAGCGAGTCGAGCTGCGGCGTCCGGACGCTCCGGCTTCCCATGAAGCCGAAGTGATCGGCTCTCGCCGTGTCGATCGAGATGAAGATGACGTGGGATGCGTTCCGGACCTCCGGAGCGCGGGGCGCGCACGAGGCGAGGACGAAGAGGCCGGCGGCCGCCGCCACGCTGAGACCGATCACCAGCGCCCGTGACTGCCTGCGGCCTGTCACCCCTCTGCCCGACGTCCTGCGTGTTCGTTGCACGGGACCTCCTACTGCATGTAGCCGAGGGACTCCAGTTGCTCGCGGGTCTCGTCGTCTATCGAGATGTCGACGGGCGACTCCTCGAACCGCTCGACCGACTCGTGGAAGCCGTCGAGCTCGGCCCGCATCGCCGCCACGGCGTCCTTCCTGACGACGTCGAGCGACTCGGTCTCCCCGGGATCGACGGTCAGGTCGTAGAGCTCCTCGGTCCCGGGCAGCGTGAGAATGTACTTCTGCCGGTCCCTGGTGACGGAGTGCATCGTCAGGCCGCCGAACCACGGCGCGCTCCTCAGGTCGGCATGGAAGGTCCTTCCGCGCGACGCCGCCGCGCCGTCTCGGATCACGGGCCAGAGACTCACACCCTGCTCGATGTCGCCGGGAGGAAGCCCGACCGCATCACGGATCGTGGGCAGTACGTCCAGCAGGCAGACGGGTTCCAGGACGCGGCGCCCCGCTCCCCCACCCGTCTCGCCTTCCTGCGGCGCGGACCACGCGTCTCGGAGCCCCGGGGAGGCCCACACGATAAGCGGCACGTCCACGACCTCGGAGTACAGCGTCCGACCGTGGTCCCAGCCTCCGTGGTCGAGGAACTCCTCGCCGTGGTCGGACGTGATGATGAGCAGCGTGTTCCCCTCCCATCCGAGCGACCCGAAGAGCTCCCGGATGTGCTGGTCCACGTAGCTGATCTCGCTGTCGTACGCGGAGATGGAGTCCAGCAGCTCCCCTTCTCGCGGCACGTACCAGGGAGCCTGATGGTAATAGGGACGGTGAGGATCCATGTAGTGCAGATAGAGAAACGACGGTGTCTCCTGCGCGAGCCGCTCGGACCACGCGCGCGCGGTTGCGTTGACGGTCGCAGCGCCCCGGTCGCTCATCATGCGGAAGTGACCGAACCCCTGGTCGAACCCGAGATCCTCGCAGATGTTCGGGTTGTCCGCGACGGCCCACGTGCTGTATCCCGCGTCGCGCAGGATCTCGGCCGCGGTGGGAACATCCTCCGGAATGCGGTTGAGCCGCACGGTCGGGTCCGCCTCCTGCATCGTGCGTGTCGCGAGGATTCCCGACAGAACGCCGTGCTGCACCGGATGAAGCGACGTCAGGAGCGAGGCGGTCGCGGGCGCGGTCCAGGATGATGTCGAGTAGA
>CAZAQL010000032.1:0-24482 GCA_964487295.1 uncultured bacterium
GAGGGGCTCTCGGACCGGGACATCCATCAGCTCGCCGAGATGCTCGTGTTCGAGTACTCGCAGCAGAGCGTCGCGCGTGGCGGCCAGGCGATCTTCAGCGACATCAATATCTACTGGGAGACGCCGAAGCACTTCGCCGACGTCATGGCGATCGGGCCGGGCGGCACCTTCACGGGCCGCACCTACAAGGACTACCAGACGGAGGCGCAGCGGTTCGCCTTCGCGCTCTTCGACGTCTACAAGGAGGGGGACGGGACCGGTCGGCCGTTCTTCTTCCCCAAGCCACTGGTCCACATCACCGATCAGTTCTTCAAGACCCCCGGCCACGAGGAGTTCCTGCTTCATATCAGCGACGTGGCGGCCGACAAGGGCAACACGTACTTCGTGTTCGACCGCGGCGACACGGCGAAGATCTCGGAGTGTTGCCGTCTCTCCTTCAAGCTCGAGCAGTCCGATCTGGACGACGCCAAGGAGCCGTGGCGCATGCGCTACTCGGCGCTCCAGAACGTCACGCTCAATCTCCCGCGCGCCGCGTACTACGCGAAGGGCGATACGGCCGAGCTCTTCCGCAAGCTCGACGTGTTCTTCGAGCTGGCCGTCAGGGCGCACGAGGAGAAGCGCGAGGTCATCGAGCACCTGCTCGCGCTCGGGGACAAGGGACCGCTCGCGCTTCTGACGATGAAACTCGATGGCCAGGAGTACCTGCGCATGCACCGGGTGACCTACCTCATTGGGCTGCTCGGTCTCAACGAGCTCGTCCAGGCTCACGTGGGGCAGGAGATCCACGAGTCGAACGAGGCGTTCCGTCTCGGGCTTAAGGTCATCGCGCATCTCAAGCTCCTCTGCGATCGCTGGTCGAAGAAGATGGGGATGCGGTTCGTTCTCGAGCAGACGCCTGCCGAATCGACCGCGTACCGCATGGCGAAGCTCGACCTTGAGCACTTCCCGTCCGAGGCGGAGGCCGTGGTGAAGGGCAGTCTCGGAATCGGCGAGGTGTACTACACGAACTCGACGTTCCTCAACGTCTCCGAGCCCGTGAGCCCGATCGAGCGGATCAAGAAGGAAGGGATGTTCCACGACATGATCGAGGCGGGGGCGCTCTCGCACGTCTGGATCGCGGACAGCCGCCCGGATGCGCAGTCCGTGGCGAGCTTCGTGAAGAGCACGTTCACGCACACACGGAACGCGCAGATCGCGTTCTCGCCGGAGTTCACCACGTGCAACTGCTGCCAGCGCGTCTCGCGCGGCCTGGTCGAGGAGTGCCCGTACTGCAGCTCGACGGAGGTCGACGGCATCACGCGCGTGACCGGCTACTTCTCGAAGACCGGAGGATGGAACAAGGGCAAGAAGGCGGAGCTCAACGACAGGTACAGGAGCAAGGTCTCGTGAAGCTCGTCTACTTCGTCAAGCAGGACTGCTCGGCGTGTGAGAACGCCAAGCGCAAGGTCGGGTTCTATCTCGACAAGTGGGGGATGACCGACCGGATCGAGACCGAGGCCATCGATGTCGGCACGGAGGACGGTCTCGTTGAGGCGGCCATGCAGGGCGTCGGGGAGATTCCGACGATCATCCTTCAGCATGAAGGCGAGGAGCTCGGACGCTGGATCAAGCGAGCGCCGCTCTCGGACGAACTCCGGGACGTGCTGGGGGCTGAGGCCTGACGCGCTCCCGTCGTTGGGACGTGGGCGCGCGGCGGCCGAAAAACGCGTGTGCGGCCTGAGGGCTCATGGTATACTACCCTCCGCCCGGACACCGTCCCCAGGACGGCGTCTCCGGGCGGATACTCATGTTGTGGAAGGAGGCCACTGGATGCTCGCTCGCAGGATCGTTTTCGCGCTCGCGCTCGTCGCGACAGCCGTCACGGCTCTCGGCACGGGATGCGGTGGTGGTGGCGGCGTCGACATCACGGTCGACACGCCCGTATCGCTCGACAGGTCGTTCACGGAAGGTCGCACGATCAACTACGACTTCAAGCTCGGAAGCCAGTCGGGCGTCAAGCTCACGGCGTATGAGCAGACCATCTACACACAGACGGAGATCCGCACGCAGAACACGTTCACGGATGTCACGCCGGAAGAGACCCGGATGCGCATGTTCATCAACCACGCGGCCGGGAGCATGTCGTACGGCGACAACGTGACCGTCGACGAGTCGGTCTCCGAGCTTCGCGGCCAGGAGATCGACTTCACGATCGCCCCGGATGGCGAGATCGTGTCGTGGACGGGTCTCGGAAGCTCGGAGTACCTCGAGGCCGGCGCCGGCCAGCTTGCGGTGCTGCTCTACGATGTGTTTCCGCCGCTTCCCGACGAGCCGCTCGACGTCGGCACGACCTGGACCGTCGACTACGACGTCCCGGACCTTTCGGCCGCCGTCGACCGCGACTTCATCGGCGAGACCACGTTCACGGTCGCCGGTTTCAAGCGCAAGTTCCTGTTCGACTGCGTTGTGATCCATCGCGTGACCGACTTCACCTTCGAGGGGCGCGCCGAGCAGGACGGCCAGGTGTGGCTCATGGACGGCGACGGGAGCATCGAGGGTGACACGTATCTGGCGCTCGAGGACGGGATGCTGGTCTACAGCTCCGCCGAGATGAGCCTCGAACTCGTCGGTGAGGGTTCCTCGGTGGCGGGCGCGGCGGCGTCGGACGTCGTCGAAATGGCGATCGTCGCGAGCATGGACATCGAACTCGCCGAGTAGCTCGTCGGCATCGCGCGTGTCCCCGCACGGGACGCCCCGCCGGGCTGCGCGACCGCCGGGCCCGAAGCGCGATCACGTTCGCACACGGGAGTCGGCTCTGGGACTCAGAACATTCTCGGGCGGAGTTCACCCGCCCGCATCCAAAGCGCTCACGAAGGACGAGGCCATCGTCGAGGCGAGGATGCCCGAGCGCGTCGTTATTCCGCTCAGGCAGTCGCTCGGCGCTCCTGCGACGCCGTGCGTCGCCGTGGGTGACGAGGTCAAGGTCGGTACGAGGATCGGCGAGCCGGGCGGTTTCGTCTCGGTTCCCGTGCACGCGTCGATCTCGGGCAAGGTCTCGGCCGTCGGCAGATTCCCGCATCCGGCGGGCGGCGAGGACATGGCTGTCGTCATCGAGGGCGACGGCGAGGACGTGTGGGACGAGGGCATCGCCGGAGTGGAGGACGTCGCGTCCCTGTCCGCCGGGGAGATCCGCGAGGCGGTCAAGCAGGCCGGACTCGTCGGGCTCGGCGGAGCCGCCTTCCCGACGCACGTGAAGCTCTCGCCGCCGGAAGCAAAGCCGATCGACACGGTGATCCTCAATGGAGCCGAGTGCGAGCCCTGGCTGACGGCGGACCATCGTCTGATGCTCGAGCAGCCGGAGGGCATCCTCGAAGGCCTTCTCCTCATCATGCGTGCGGTCGGCGCATCGCGGGGCATTGTCGGCATCGAGTCGAACAAACCTGACGCGGTCGGCATCATGCGGCAGACGCTGCAGGGCATGACCGAGAGGTTGCCGGACGGTGTGACGCTCGCGGTGACGCCGGTGCAGGTCAAGTACCCGCAGGGCGCCGAGAAGCAGCTCATCGACGCTCTGCTCAGGCGAAAGGTCCCGGCCGGCGGTCTGCCCATGGATGTGGCGGTCGTCGTGCAGAACGTCGGGACGTCGCTCGCGGTCCACGAGGCGTGCCGCTACGGTCGCCCGCTCGTCCGCCGCGTGATGACGCTCACCGGAACGCCCGTCGCCCGTCCCGCTAACTACATGGCGCGCATCGGGACGCTCGTCGCAGATCTTGTGGAGCAGTCGGGGGGGATGCGAGGGGATGTCGGACAGGTGATCTCGGGAGGGCCCATGATGGGCATCTCGCAGTTCACGCTCGACGTCCCGGTCGTCAAGGGCATGTCGGGCATGCTGTTTCTCGCTCCCGACCAGGTCGACGAGCGGCAGCCCGAACCCTGTCTCCGGTGCGGGGCTTGCGTGCACGTCTGTCCGATGAAGCTCGTTCCCGTGACCATCGAGAAGCTCGTGATGAACGAGAAGATCCAGGAGGCGGTCGACCTGGGTCTCAACGACTGCATCGAGTGCGGTTCCTGCGCCTTCGTCTGTCCGTCGAAGCGTCGTCTCGTCCATTACTTCAAGTTCGGGAAGTACCTCGCGGCGCAGGCGCGGAAGCGGGACGCCGACAGGGAGGCCGCGCGGAAGAAGGCCTCGGAGAACTGACGGGGAGACCGGCGTTCTGAACGAACCGGAACGACACCGGCATCCAGGGAGATCCAGTCGCATGCGGGACCACCTGCTCATCTCCGCCTCACCGCACATTCGCGAGGACGTGTCCGTCCGGAAGGTGATGTACAGCGTCGTCGTGGCGCTTATGCCGGCCGTCGTCGGCTCGGTGTACTTCCACGGTCCGCGGGCCCTCATGCTGACCGTCCTGGCGTGCGCGGCCGCGCTGGCCACCGAGGCGGCCATCCAGAGGCTGCGCGGCGTCCCGGTGACGGTCTCGGACGGCAGCGCGCTCGTCACCGGCATCCTCCTCGCCTTCAATATCCCGGCGACGTGCCCGTGGTGGATCCCCGTCGTGGGCTCCGTCTTCGCGATCGCCATCGGCAAACAGGTGTTCGGCGGGCTGGGCTACAATCCGCTCAACCCGGCGCTCGTCGGGCGCGCGTTCCTGCTGGCCTCGTGGCCCGCGATCATGATGGACTACACGCTGACCAGGGCGAGCCGCATCGTCACGATGTCGGGATTGAAGCTCCCGGCCGACATCGACATCGTCACGCAGGCGACGCCGCTCGCGCTGCTCAGGCAGGTGAACGAGCTGGCGGCGCAGCGGCCGCTTCCGCTCGAGCAGCAGGTGCAGCTCGATCAGGTGGTCTCCTGGCTCGGATCGCACGAGACGATAGCGAACCTCTTCATCGGCAACGTCGGCGGCTGCATCGGGGAGACGTCCGCTCTGCTGCTGCTCATCGGGGCCGCCTACCTCATGTTCAAGCGCTACATCGACTGGCGGATCCCCGGCAGCTACATCCTCACCGTCGCCGTGATCACATGGATCTTCGGAGGTCCGTACGGCCTCTTCACCGGCAACGCTCTCTTCCACATTCTCGCGGGCGGTCTCATTCTCGGCGCGTTCTACATGGCGACGGACATGGTCACGTCGCCGGTGACTCCGCGGGGCATGCTTATCTTCGGCGTGGGATGCGGCGTGCTCACGAGCGTCATTCGTCTCATCGGAGGCTATCCGGAGGGGGTGAGCTACTCGATCCTGCTCATGAACGTCGCCGCGCCGCTGATCGACAGGCACTCGCGGCCCAGGAAGTTCGGGGAGGTGAAGTCCAGTGGGTAACTTCGTCAGGCTCGTGGCCACGCTGACCATCATTGCCGCCCTCGCGAGCTTCGGTCTCTCGGCCGTCTACAACAACACGCACGAGATCACCGAGGAGTACAAGCGCCAGGAGGAGGCGAGCGCGCGCGTCGAGGCGCTCGGCTGCGACCCCGAGGCGACGTTCGAGCTCACGGTGACGGAGTGCGAGCTCGACGGCCGCGCCTTCGAGTACTACACGGCGTACGAGAACGGCGAGCCCGTCGGATACTCCTTCAAGGCCTACGGCAAGGGGTACTCGAGCACGATCGAGACCATCGTCGGCGTGGACCTCGAGGGGGTCATTACCGGCATCAAGATCACCTACCAGCAGGAGACGCCCGGCCTCGGGGCCAAGGTCATGGAGGTGGCCTCGCAGAACACGCTCTGGGATGTCATGGGCGGCAACGCCCGCGACGAGACGGGCAAGAAGCCCTGGTTCCAGGAGCGCTTCGAGGGCCGCACGGCTGACGGTCTGGTGGTGGTCAAGAACGAATCGGAGGACGGCATTCTCGCGATCACCGCGGCGACGATCAGCTCGAAGGCCGTGACGGATTCGGTCCGCCGGGGGCTCGAGCTCCTGATGTCGATCGTCGAGGGCACCGGCGAGGTGCCCTGCGAGCCGGTGAGCGCCGAGGAGCTGGACGAGGCGGCCGAGGAGTCCGTCGGCGGGGCGGCACTGGATGACGTGAGCCCGGTGGGAGAGGCGGCCGCGGAAGGAGCGGACCGATGAGCGCGTTCGCCGAGCTGACCAAGGGCGTATATCGGGAGAATCCCGTCTTCCGCCTCGCGCTCGGGCTCTGTCCGGCGCTCGCGGTCTCAACATCGGTGCAGAACGCCATCGGCATGGGGGCGGCGGCGACGTTCGTCCTTCTGGGCTCGAACATCGTCGTGTCGCTCATCAGGAAGGCGATCCCGGCGAAGGTCCGCATCCCGTGCTACATCGTCGTGATCGCGAGTTTCGTGACCGTCGTGGAGCTCGTCATGGGCGCGTACATGCCCGAGCTCTCGAAGTCGCTGGGCATATTCATTCCGCTCATCGTCGTCAACTGCATCATCCTCGGGCGGGCCGAGGCGTTCGCCTCCAAGAACAGCATCTTCCGCTCCGTCCTCGACGCCATCGGGATGGGGATCGGTTTCACGTTCGCGCTGGTGCTGGTCTCCGCGATCCGCGAGATCCTGGGAGACGGCAAGCTGCTCGGATACATGGTCTTCAGCCCCGAGTTCAAGCCGGTGTTGATGATGATCCTGGCCCCGGGGGCGTTCATCACCATGGGGCTTCTGATGGGCATGTTCAACGTGATCGACGAGCGGCGAGAGCGGAGGACGTCGACGGAGTAGGGCGGCCGCGGCGCGGAGAGCGTCGATATCGCAGGGCAGCCGCGGCTCGGAAAACGTCGATAGTGCACTGCGGCCGCGGCGCGGAGAGCGTCGATATCGCAGGGCAGCCGCGGCGCGGAAAACGTCGATAGTGCACTGCGGCCGCGGCGCGGATCAGGCGCGACCGGGCCGACGAACCACGATAACAAGGCGCCAGGCCGGACCGACGCCGGTCCGGCGGCGACACGAGTGACAGGAAGGACGAGCGATGGACCTGGGCACATTCCTCGCGATCATCATCGGCGCGGTGTTCGTCTCGAACTTCGTGCTGATGCGCTTCCTCGGGCTCTGCCCGTTCGTCGGGGTCTCGAAGGATCCGGACTCGGCGCTCGGGATGGGCATGGCCGTCATCTTCGTGATGACGATGGCCTCGCTCGTGACGTGGCTCATCTACACGTTCATTCTCGTGCCGTTCGGAATCACCTATCTGAGGACGATCGCGTTCATCCTCGTCATCGCGACGCTCGTTCAGTTCGTCGAGATGGTCATCGAGAAGACATCGCCGGCGCTGCACAGGTCACTGGGCATCTATCTGCCGCTCATCACGACGAACTGCGCCGTGCTCGGCGTCGCGGTCGTCAATGTGGACGACTTCATGACCACGGGGCTCCCTCTGGGTTCGAGCTTCATCTACACCGTCGTGCACGGTTTGTCCGCCGGGCTCGGTTTCACGCTCGCGCTCGTGCTGATGGCCGCGATCCGCGAACGGCTCCAGCTGGGCGGCGTTCCGAAGTCGATGATCGGCATACCGATCACGTTCATCGTGGCCGGTCTCATGGCGCTGGCATTCCAGGGGTTTTCGGGCTTCAAGATCTGAAGGGGATTCGATGCAGTCGGTCGTCGTGACATCGGTCGTGGCTCTCTCGAGCCTGGCGGCGCTCTTCGGCGCCATTCTCGCGGTCGCATCCAGGATCTTCGCGGTGCATCGCGATCCCAAGGTGCTTGAGATCCTCGACGCGTTGCCGAACGCCAACTGCGGCGCGTGCGGTTTCCCCGGGTGCCAGGGCTACGCCGAGGCCGCCGTCGAGGCGGGGGTTCTTCCGGCCGCCTGTCCGCCGGGGGGCTCGGAGGTCGCACAGAAGGTGGCGGCCATTCTCGGCGCGGAGGCAGGGGAACACGTGCCGAAGGTCGCCGTCGTGCACTGCATCGGCGGGCGGTCGAACGCCGTGCAGCGCGCCGAGTACGACGGTATCGAGGATTGCCGCGCGGCGATCCTCGTCGGCGGTAAGCCCAAGGCCTGCGTCTTCGGATGCCTGAGCCTCGGAACCTGCAAGGCGGTCTGTCCCTTTGATGCCGTCGAGCTCGACGATGAGGGCATCGTGCGCATCAGCCGGGAGAGGTGCACGGGTTGCGGGGCGTGCGTCGAGGCGTGTCCCGTCAACATCATCGATCTGGTGCCGAAGGACATGCGCGTGCACGTTCGCTGCTCGAACCACGACAAGGGGAAGGCGGCGAAGGCCGTCTGCCAGGTCGCCTGCATCGCGTGCCGGATGTGCGTCAAGAAGTGCCCGTATGACGCCATCCACATGGAGAACGACCTCGCCGTCATCGACTACGAGAAGTGCCAGAACTGCGGCGTCTGCGCCGCCGTCTGCCCGACGAACGCGATCGTCGACGAGGTGAAGGCGCGCCCGAAGGCGGTCATCGGCACGAGCTGCACGGGGCAGGGGAAGTGCAAGGAGGTCTGCCCGGTCAAGGCGATCGATGGAGAGCCGGGAGAGAGACACGAGGTCGACCGCCAGAAGTGCATCGGCTGCGGCCTCTGCATGGAGGCGTGCCCGACCAGATCGATCAGCATGGTCGGCGCACTCGGACACCAGAAGGAACGAGGATAGCGTGGCCCGCGCCCGGGAGAAACCGAAGGCGGAGATCGCGGGGGGAGAGGTTCCCTCCGGCGGTCTCTCCATGTTCATCGCCGCCGGCAGGCTCAGGTTTCTCGTGGCGTCCTTCATGCCCGTGCTGCTCGGCAGCACGCTTCCGTTCTGGCTGCGGCCGCAGGGCTTCTCCTTCAGCCTTGTGCTGGCCGTCGAGACGCTCGCCGCAATGCTGCTGCTCCACGCCGGGGCGAACTTCGCCAACGAGTACTTCGATTCAAAGAGCGGGGTCGACGCGGCGAATCCCACGCGGAGCACGATGAACGGTGGGAGCGGGCTCATCGCGGCGGGCGTCCTGCCGTCGTCGTACTTCCGGAATGCCATGCTCATCTTTCTCGTTGCCGGGGCTGTTCTCGGCGTTCATCTGAGCGTCTCGACCGGCTCGTGGCTGGTGCTGGCGCTCGGCGCCATCGGCATCGTCCTGGGGTACGGGTACGCGGCTCCGCCGCTTCGCCTCGGCTACCGGGCGCTCGGCGAGGTCATCGTCGCGCTCAACTTCGGCGTCCTGCCGGTGCTCGGATCGTACTTCGTTCAGACCGGCACGTGGTCTTGGTCCGTCGTCCTCGCGTCGCTCCCGATCACCTTCGCGATCGTCCTCGTGCTCTGGGTCAACGAGGTTCCCGACATCGAGACGGATCGTGCGGCCGGCAAGCGGACGCTCGTGAACGTCATCGGACGCCGCTCGGCGTCAAGGGCGGGCGTGCTGACGATCGCGCTTCTGCTCTTCGGCTCGCTCTTCGTTGCCGTCTTCACGGGCGCACTGATACCGCTCACGCTGGTGTGCATTCTCTCGTTCGGCCTGATCCGCACGATCGTCGCCGACTTCTGGTCGATGCCCGAGGATCCGCGCGCTCTGCTGGAGGCCCAGAAGACGGCCATCAGGCTGCACGAGATCGTCGGTCTCGTCATCGGGCTCTCGGCGCTGGCGGGTCTGGCCGGATAGCACGACCCGTCCGGAGGTTTCCCAATGCAGAGGAGACGCATCGCGTGGAGCGTGGGAACGCTCCTCTTCGTCGTCGCGCTCATGTTGGTTCACGCGGCGAGGCGCCCGGCGATGCCCGAGCGCATCGAGGACCATCGGATCCTCATGGGCACGCTCGTGTCCGTGACGGCCTTCGCGGACGACGGCGAGGCGGCGAGGCGGGCGCTAGACGATGCGTTCGCGGAAATGGAACGCATCGAGGCGGCGACCTCGCGGTACGCTCCCGACAGTGGCGTCAACGCCGTCAACTCCCGCGGGCCGGGTGAGGAGACGACCCACATCGACCTGGACGTCTCGCAGGTCATCGCGCGTTCGCTCTTCATCTCGCAGGCGACGGGAGGAGCCTTCGATGTGACGGTCGCCCCCGTGTTCGATCTCTGGGATTTCGAGGAGGGCGCAGAGCCTCCCGAGCGCGAGGAGGTCGAGCGCGCGCTCGAGTGGATCGGGTACCGACAGATCGTCCTGCACCCCACGAGCGGGCACCTCATCATGCCGCTCGACGTCACCATCGATCTCGACGGGATCGCAAAGGGATATGCGGTCGACAAGGCGCATCGACACCTTCGGACGAGCGGAGCGTTCACGGGCGCGATCCTGGACGCGGGAGGCGACATCCGATTCCTCGGGTCGCCCCCGGACGGCGGACCGTGGCAGGTCGGGATCAAGCACCCGCGTCGGGAGGGGCTTCTCGGCGTCGTCTCGACGGAGGGAGGCAGTGTCGCGACCTCGGGCGACTACCAGCACTGGTTCGAGTTCGGCGGCGCGCGCTACCATCACATCATCGACCCGGCGACGGGCTACCCCGCGCGTGGCGTGATGAGCGTGACGGTCCTGACGGAGCGATGCATGGACGCCGACGCTCTCGCGACGGCCCTCTTCGTGCTCGGGCCGCGCCGCGGCCTCCGGCTCGTCGAGGCGATGGAGGACGTTGAAGCGCTCTTCGTGACGGGAGAGGAGGCCGTCGACGAGGTGCTCCTCTCCTCCGGACTCGAGGGACGGTACGCGCCGTCGGAGGACGACTGAGAAGCGGAACGGTGCGGGTCCGCGGGCGGGGCTGAGGGGCATCACTCGTCCCGAGGCACGGTTCGCTGCGGACCGCGGGCGACGGGGTGGGCGCCGTCTCGAGGGCACTATGTCTGGAGGGAACCGTGGTCGAAGCAAGGCACTGGAGTCAACGTGACGATGGACGCGTCGCCTGCGAGCTCTGCCCGCAGGCGTGTGTGATTGCGGACGGGAAGGCCGGCATCTGTCTCGGTCGCGTCAACCACGGAGGCAGGCTCTTCGCGGAGAACTACGGACGCTGCGTCTCCGTGGCCATGGATCCCATCGAGAAGAAGCCACTCTACCATTACTGCCCGGGCGCCCGCGTTCTCTCCGTGGCCTGCAACGGCTGCAATCTCCGCTGCGACTACTGCCAGAACTGGCAGATCTCGCAGCAGCGCGCCGAGACACAGGAGCTGGGCCCCCGCGACCTGGTGCGTCTGGCCCAGGAGAACGGCTCGTTCGGGATCGCTTACACCTACACCGAGCCGCTCATGTGGTACGAGTACCTGCTCGACGCCGGAGCGATGGCGCACGAGGCCGGCCTGTCCAACATCCTGGTGACGAACGGGGTCATCAACGATGCGCCGCTCAGAGAGCTGCTTCCGCTGGTCGACGCGATGAACGTCGACCTCAAGTCGGTCCGGGAGGACTTCTACGTCAGGAACTGCCACGTCCGCGGCGGTCTGGACGCGGTCAGGAACACGATCGAGACCGCCTCATCGTGGGGGAGTGGCGGCGGCGAACACCGCGTGCACATCGAGATCACGAACCTTCTCATCACCGGGGAGAACGACTCGGAGGAGGACGTCCGCGACCTCGTGGATTACATCGCGGGTGTCGACCGCGCGATCCCGCTCCACCTGTCACGGTACTTCCCGACGTACCGGATGACGAACCCGCCGACCCCGGAGGAGTCGTTGAAGAGAGCGTACGAGATCGCCAGCGGGCGTCTTCACTACGTCTACGTCGGCAACGTGGGTCCCGGGTTCGCGGCCGACACCCTCTGTCCCAGGTGCGGCGCCACGCTCATCGAGCGCAGCGGCTACGCGACGCGCGTCACGGGTGTCGAGGACGGCGTCTGCGCGAGCTGCGGCAGGAGGGCGGACATTGGTGGTCGTTGTCCCTAGGCGTGGAAGGAGATTAGGCCTCCTGACGAGGGCCGACCGTCTCCTGCTGGCCGTGATGGTCTCGCTGGGCGCTCTCGGCGTCTTCGTGGCCGCGAATGCGGGGAACGGCGCGGGGGCCGTCGTCGTGCGCGGCGCGGACGGCTACGAGGTGACGGTACCACCCGGCCAGAGCACGAGGGTGTTCGTGCCGGGTCCCGTGGGTGACACGGTCGTCGTCGTGGAGGACGGCGTTGCGCGCGTGGCGGCGTCGGACTGCCGGCATCAGATCTGTGTCAACATGGGGTCCATCAGCGCGCCCGGCGAGATGATCGTATGCGTGCCGAACGAGGTCACGGTGCTGGTGACGGGCCGGAGGGACGAGGGGCCGGACGCCGTGACACGCTAGAGGAGGTTCGATGACCACCGGGGAACCCCTGAGGGTCGGCTCAACGCCGTGGCTGACGCGGATCGCCGTGCTGCTCGCGCTCTCGATCGGTATCTCGGTCGCCGAGCGCGCGCTGCCCGTGCCGGTTCCCTTCCTGCGGCTCGGGCTGGCGAACACGGTCGTCATCTATGCTATCATGACGATGGGCCTGACCGACGCGCTCGTCCTCGTCGTCCTGAGAGTGCTCATCGTCTCGATGACGGTCGGCGGGTTCCCGGGGCCGACGTTCATGCTGGCGCTCGGCGGTGGTCTCGCGTCCGCGCTGGCCATGGGGGCGGCGCGGTTGGCCTCGCCGCCGCTGGGGATCGTTGGAGTGAGTCTCGTCGGGGCGCTGTTCCACAACCTGGGGCAGCTCGCGGTCGTGGCCGCGCTCTTCGTCGGGCCCGGGCCGGCGGCCCGACTCGCCCCGCTGGGGGCGCTCATGGCCGCGGCGACCGGGCTCATCACCGGCATCACAGCGCTTCTCGTGATGATGAGGCTGGATCGCCTGGGGACCCCCCTGGCCGCGGATGGACTGAAGGAGGGCGCGTGAGAGAGATCGGACGGGTGTCGACCGTGAAGAGGGACGCGTCGGTCGTGAGCATGCCGATGTCCGGCGCCTGCGAGCGGTGCGGTTTCTGCATGGTCTCGGGTGACCGGCGGGAGGTCTACCTTCTGGCGAAGAACGACGCGGATGCCGCCGAGGGGGACCTTGTGGAGGTCGAGATCACAGCCGGGCGCGTGATCTCCGCGGCGTTCATCATCTACATGGTGCCCGTCTTCCTGACGATCGCCGGGTTCGTGGTCGGGCACTGGCTCACCGGGGGCGACGAAGAGTCGATGCTGCCGATCCTCTTCGCGATCGGGTTCCTCGTCGCGTCGTTCGCGGGGGTCGCGCTCTACGACGCGCGGCTTCGCCGGGCGGAGCGGCACGAGGCGCGGATCGTGCGCGTCCTGGGCGACGAGGAGACGAGGGCATACGAGCGGACTGTCAGAACAGTCACGATGGGAGAGTAGCTGGTGACCGACAAGGGAAAGCAACTGGTGGAGAGAGCAGCCGAACTCGCGCTCACCAAGAAGGCTCTGGGCGTCATCGCCCTGGACCTGAGAGGGCTCTCGTCGAGCTGTGACTTCTTCCTCATCTGCCACGGGACGAGCGAGGTCCAGGTCAAGGCGATCGCCGACGCCATCAGGGACGGGTTGCGCGACGAGGGGGAGCGCGTCTGGCACACCGAGGGATACGAGGCGCGGCAGTGGATCCTCCTCGACTACGTCGATGTGGTCGTGCACGTGTTCGAAGCGGAACGCAGGGACTACTACCAGCTCGAGCGTCTGTGGGGCGACGCTCCACGGCAGGAGTTCGCGGACGGAGAGGACCATGACTGAGCTGTTCGGCAAGCTGAGCCGCGCCCTCGTGGACTGTGAGGTGTGCTACATCACGGTCCTCAACCGGCAACTGGAGATCGTGTGGGTCAATCAGACGATGGTGCGGGACTACGGCGAACTCGCGAAGCTCAAGGGCCGGAAGTGCTACGAGGCGCTCGCGGGGGACGCGAAGCCGCACTCCGGGTGCGCCGTTCAGACGGCGATCAGAACCGGATGCCTGGAACGGGCCGTCGAGCGGATCGATGGGCGCGCGCATCTCATCCTCGCCATCCCTTTCGATGACGACCTGATCGCGGAGCTGATACTGGAGATACCTGAGAAGGAGCACACGCTTTGATCGATCCGATTCTGGCTCGCAGGAGCATCAGGCAGTACGAAGAGCGACCCGTGTCCGACGAGGACATCCAGCGACTGCTCGAGGCGGCGATGGCCGCGCCTTCGGGCAAGAACCTCAAACCCTGGCACTTCGTGGTCATCACCGAACGAGAGAGGCTCGACGCGCTCGGTGACTCGGCGCCGTACTGGAAGATGCTCCACGATGCGCCGCTCGGGATCGTCGTCTGCGGCGACCCCGGCGAGTCTCGCAAGTACTGGGACCAGGACTGCGTCGCTGCGACCGAGAACATTCTGCTGGCGGCCTCCATGATGGGACTCGGCGGCGTCTGGCTCGGGTGTCACCCGACGCCGGAGCGGAAGGACGCTGTTCGAGACATCCTCGACATTCCCGCGGAGATCGAGCCCTTGAGCGTCATCTCCCTCGGCCATCCGGCGGAGGAGAAGGAGGCGCGGACGCAATACGACGAGGAGCGCGTGCACCGCGAGAGCTGGTAGTCCACCGGGAGGCCGTGTTCTCGGAACCGCCAGTCCGGGACTGACGGACGGCGGGCGCAGTTCGCCACGCAGCTCGGCGGCGTGCTGCTCAAGCGCCGGCCGGTGAAGTACGGAGGCTCGAGGAGGTGAGCCATGGGGGACGCAAGGAGGACGAGAGAGGAACTCGAGCAGGAGCTCCAGGAACTGGGCAGCAGGCTCCGGAGCATGGCGGCTCGGGACGACCGGATGGGGGACGGGCAGTGGACGCCCGAGCTCATTGCCAAGCTGCCGGTCATGTTCCACTCGCTTGACGAGAGCGGCCGGATCGTGGCCGTCAGCGACGTCTGGCTCGAGAAGCTCGGATACGAGCGTGGCGAGGTGCTCGGACGGAAGTCCACGGACTTCCTCACGGAGACATCCCGAGCGTATGCGCTCGCCGTATCGCTCCCGCGTTTCTTCCGCTCCGGCACGGCCGACGCAGTCCCGTACCAGTTCGTGCGCCGCGATGGCACCGTGCTGGACATCCTGCTCTCCGCGCACGCCATCCGCGACGATGGCGGGTCCGTCGTCGGCTCGCTCGCGGTCATGGTCGACATCACGGAGAAGACGAGAGCCGAGGAGATGCTTCGCCAAAGCGAGCGCAAGTACCGCGCGCTTTTCGAGAGCGCGGCCTTCGGGCTCGTGCGAACGCGGCTGAGAGACGGGCTGATCGAGACGGCGAACCAGCAGTTCGCGCAGATGTACGGGTACGAACGGTCAGAGGACCTCGTCGGCATGGATGCCGGGAAGCTGTACGCAAGGCCGGCCGATCGCCGCGACATCATCAGCGCGCTGGAAGCGAGCGGACATGTGTACTACGGGACCGTGCCCTTCCTCCGCCGTGACGGCTCGCGTTTCTGGGCTCGGGGTTCGGCCTGGCTCTCGAACGACGGCGAGTGCATCGAGGGCGCCATCGTCGACGTGACCGACTCGGAGCTCGCGCGCCAGGAGCTCGCGCAGTCCCGCGCCGACCTCGAGACGATCATCGCGACGGTCAGCGACGCGGTCATCGTGCAGACGCCGGACTACGAACTTGCCTTCGCGAACGACGAGGCGGCGCGGCAGTTCGGGTTCGAATCCGCGGAGGCGCTCATTCGGACACCTCCCGCTCGGATCGTGGATCGCTTCGATCTGTTCGATCTCGACGGCCGCCCGTTCCAGTCGGACAGGCTGCCGGGGAGAAGGGCCCTGGCCGGCGAGCGGGGCTCTTCCGCGATCATCGGCTGGAGGCTCAAAGGAGAGCCGACGACGCAGTGGACGATCGTGCGCGCGGAGCCCGTGTTCTCTGAGGACGGCAGCGTCCACCGCGCCGTCATCACGATGCACAGGTTCGATGCTGCCGAGATCACCGCGCTGGAGCTTCTGGCCCGGGCCGAAACGCTGGGTGGTGTGCAGCAGCCGGAGCACGTGCCGGGCGGTGTGAGCACCATGTGCGCGGCCTGCAAGAAGGTCAGGAAGAACGACGGCTCGTGGCAGGGAGTCGATGACTACCTTGCCGGCAGCATCGGCATGGTGTTCTCGCACGGTGTCTGCCCTGAGTGCGCGAGGAAGCTCTACGGTGTGATGAATGGTGAGGAGGACGATGAGGCGTCCTCCGACGATACGAGCGCACCGGAATCCGGGGAGCGGACATGACAGTGCTGCAGAGAGATGCGTCGGTACGGCGGGCGGAGCGAAGTGCACCGACCCTGGGCGCCTCGTTGACCTCTGAGGTCAGAGCCGCGTTCCGGTTCCCCCGAAGCCCGCGCCGCGCCGCCGTCGTGGTGGCGCTCGTGGGGGTCGTCGTAGCCGCTGCTGGATGCGGCGACGCGGCCGGTCCCGGTGAGGCTTTGACGCGGCAGGAGCTCATCCCGCCCGACGCCGTCAAGGTGACGCCGGACACGGACGTGTTCGTTCCCGTGGTCCAGTCGGAGGAGTGGGACGATCCCGTTCCGATGCCGGGGCCGATCAACACCGCGGGCGGCGAGGACTCGCCGTTCGTCGCGCCGGACGGCTCGATGTTCCTCTTCTGGTGGACGCCGGACGTGAGCGTGCCGGCTGAGGAGCAGGTCGGCGATGGCGGGACGGGCATCTGGTTCACGCAGACCTCGGCGCAGGGAAGGACCGATGCTTGGGACGAGCCGACGTTCGTCGAGCTCTCCGATGTGCCCTCGCTCGAGGGATGCCCGACGCTCGAAGGGACCACGCTCTGGTTCTGCTCGATCCGGGGCGGCAACTACGGCGAGCACGACGCGTGGCTGGCCGACTATCAGAGCCCGGGCGTCTGGACGAGCTGGCGGAACGCGGGCCAGGCGCTCAACGAGACCTTCGACATCGGCGAGTGGCACGTCCTCCCCGGCGGAACGACGATCTACTTCGGGTCGGACCGAACTGGTGGCTACGGCGACATGGACCTCTGGAGCACGTGGTACGGCGAGGGTGAATGGCACGTTCCCGAGAACCTCGGGCCGAATGTGAACGATGCAGGGCACCAGAGCCGGCCGTTCGTGACGTCGGACGGCGAGGAGCTCTGGTTCACCGGGACGAGTCGGCTGGGCTACCACGGACCGGCGGTCTTTCGGTGCGAGAAGCAGGGCGCAAACTGGGGGCCGGCCGAGGAGATCGTCTCCAACTACGCGGCCGAGCCCACGGTGGATGCCGAAGGCAACATCTACTTCGTCCATCACTTCATGGACGAGGACGAGGAGATGATCGAGGCGGACATCTACGTCTGCTACAGACGGTGACGCGGCTCGGCGCCGTCCGCCGTCGCTACGCGGCGGACGCCGCGCTCGACACGACATCGATGGGCGCCAGCCGCTCCGGAGATCGCATGATGCGCGACGCGAGCATCCACATACCCGGGTCCCTGCGCGCGTGGGTTCTCGTCCTTCTGTCCCTCGTACTCGCGGGGTGTGCCTCGACCTCGTCCGGTCCGACCGACATCACGGACGATGGCTCGCGTGACACACGTCTCGCACTCTGGCTTGCGAAGAAGGCGGAGCTCATCGCGCACGCGGACGCGGAGTACGACCTCGTCCTCTCCGGCTGGTTCGAACCGTCGGAGGCGGAGGCCATCCTGGACACCAATCCGTCGGCGAGGCTGCTCGCCGGGCTTGCGCTCACGTGGGTGATGGATGACCCGGATTGGCAGCAGCTTCTCGTGACCGTGGCCAACGGCGGCGCCCCGAACGGGCCGCTTCAGATTACGGACGACATGTATCTGATGTACGACTCCGACGAGGACGGCGAACTGGACACGCACTGCTCGCCGCCAGGCTGGGACGACATTCTGGCGATGGACCCGCGGCACACAGGCTGGCGCGAGCTCGTGCTCTCGTTCTACGGCGTGGCGGGCGTGCAGCCCCAGCACGACGGCGTCGCCGTCGACATGGTCGACGCGTATCCGTTCTGCGAGGGAGCATGGTCGGATGGCGTGCCCGAATCGCTGAGCGCGGATGCGTGGGTGGGGTCGCAGGCGGAGCTCCTGGAGGCAGTGCGGGATACGGTCCCCGCCTCGAAGTGGGTCTTCGCCAACGCAGGGCGCGATTTCCCGGCGGGCTCTCCGTTTCCTCAGTACGTCAACGGCTATCTGCTCGAGAACGCGCTGGGCGAGATCTTCGGGCTCGCGACGCCGACGGAGCTTCTCGCATCCGCCGAGCGGGCGCTCTCGACGACTCTGCCGCCGCACGCGGTCGTCTACGCGGTCGACACCGACGACACGGGCGTGGTCGACGAGGAGCGGCTTCGCGTGGGGCTCGCCACGAGTCTGCTCAACGACCACACATACTTCGCATACGATTCCGGCCCCGTGGATCACGGCGGCGTGGACGGCTGGTGGTTCGCGGATTACTACGACATCGTGCTGGGCGGGCCGGAGGGTCCGTACAGCGCCGTGAGTGGCGGCTACGTACGCGAGTTTGAGCGGGGACGCGTCGTGGTGGCTTCGCCTGGGCCGATCGATGTGTCGTTCGACGAGCCGCATCTCGACACGGCGGACGCCGCGCGCGACACAGCATTCACAATCGCGCCCGGCGACGCGCGCATCTTCCTGTTGGACCCTTGAGTGGAGTCTCCATGTACTACGACGAACTGACGCAGGCGCTTGAGAAGGCCGTCGCGAAGCTCGGACTCGAACTCGACAGCGTCGAGGTCACGCCGCCGCGCGATCCGTCGCACGGCGACGCGGCGACGAACGCGGCGCTCATCCTCGCGAAAAGGGCGGGACGGAACCCTCGCGAGCTGGCGGCCGAGCTCGTGGACGCGCTCCACCTCCCCGACCAGTACATCGACTCGACCGAGATCGCCGGTCCTGGCTTCATCAACTTCCGGTTCGGGCGCACGTGGTACGAGGGCGTGCTCCGGGACGTCGTGACGACGGCGGAGTCGTACGGAACGTCCGATGCGGGGAAGGGGAGAAGCGTGCAGATCGAGTTCGTGAGCGCGAACCCGACGGGTCCCCTCAACATCGTGAGCGCGCGCGCCGCGTCGGTGGGAGACGCCATCGGGAACCTGCTCGAGGCGACCGGCGTGTCGGTGCAGCGCGAGGACTACGTCAACGACGCCGGCCGGCAGGTCGGTAAGCTCGCGCTCTCGGTCGACGCCCGCCTGAAGGAGCTTCGCGGCGAACCATGGGAGATACCGGAGGGCGGGTATCACGGCGAGTACCTCAAGGACGTGGCCCAGGCGATCCTGGACGCGAACCCCGACCTGCCCGAAATGCCCGATGAGGAACGCATCGCGTACCTCAGGGAGGCGGCCATCGAGAACATCGTGGCGGGGCAGAAGGCCGCGCTCGAGCGCTTCGGCGTGCGCCACGACCGCTGGTTCCATGAGTCGGAGCTCGCCTCGGACGGGGCGGTCGAGCGCGTCCTCGAGGCGCTCAAGGCCTCGGGCGAGACCTACGAGAAAGAGGGGGCGACCTGGCTCCGCACGACACCGCATGGGACGAACGACGATAAGGTCATCGTCAAGAGCGACGGTGTGCCGACCTACCTGCTCCCGGACGTGGCGTACCACATCAACAAGTTCGAGCGGGGGTACGACCCGGTCATCGATCTCTGGGGACCAGACCACCACGCGCACATCGCGGAGACGCACGCCGCGCTCGAGATCCTCGGGTATCCGAAGGAGCGGCTCGAGGTCCAGATCATCCAGCAGGTCAACTTCATCGAGGGCGGCGAGCAGGTGAAGATGTCGAAGCGGACGGGCAACATCGTCACGCTCGAGGAGCTCATCGACGACGTTGGCGTGGACGTCGCGAAATTCTTCTTCCTGATGCGGAAGTCGTCGGCGCACCTCGACTTCGATCTCGATCTCGCGCGCGAGCAGACCGACGAGAACCCGGTCTTCTACGTGCAGTACGCGCACGCCAGGGTGTCGAGCCTCATCCGGTTCGCGGCAGACAGGGGCGAGAGCGTGCCGGATGCGGGGGATGTTGATCTTTCGGACGTGAGCGGGGAGGACGCGCGGCCGCTGGTGCTCCTGCTCGCCGATTTCCCGCGGCTCATCGCTGGCGCGGCGGAGGCACGCGAGCCGCACCGCCTCACGACCTACCTTCGCGACCTCTCCGCGGCGTTCCACTCGTACTACCACGACCACCAGATCGTCTCGGACGACGCCGGGACGACGGGCGCACGGCTGTTCCTGTCGCAGGCCGTCAAGACGGTGCTCGGCAACGGCCTGAGGCTTCTGGGCATCAGCGCGCCGGAGCGGATGTAGAACCCCCGAAGCAAGGCGGTGGGTGACGGCGCGATGCCACGCACACAAGGAGGTCGGCATGGAGGGGTCGATGGTCTTCAGCAACCGGATCAGGATGTCCACGGCGCTCTGGACGGGGCTGTTCGTCGCCATCTTCATCCTGAGCACGGTGTTCTCGGTCGTGTACCTCATCGGTGTGTTCTCCGAGGAGGAGGAGCTCATGCTGATCGGGGCGATCCCGGTGTTCCTCGTCAGCATCGGCGCGGCCATCGCCGGCGCGATCTTCTGGTATCGGGCCTGGTCGTCCATCCAGGACGGGCGTGTGCGCGCGACGCCCGGGCAGGCCGTCGGCTTCTCCTTCATCCCGTTCTTCAACCTCTACTGGATCTTCCAGCTGATCTGGGGGTTCGCGCAGGACTTCAACCGGTACGTGCGGGAGCGGGAGCTCCCGGTCGACCCGCTGCCGGAGGCGATGTTCCTCGCCATCCCCATCCTCGCACTCGTTTCGATCATCCCGTTCGTGGGGATGCTGACCTCGCTCGCGAGCGGCGTGCTGTTCATCATCTCCGTCTACCGCGTCTGTGAGGGCGTCAACGCCGTCGCCGTGGGCATGGACGTGCGCGAGAGGGAGGAGTAGGACGCCGGGGACCTTCAGGACTTCTGCGGATGATTATGAGCCTGGCCTCACTTCGGGGCCAGGCTCTCGTTTGGGTCCCGAGAAGGCCCGATGGACGGTGTGCCGGGCCGCGCAGGACTCCGGGAAGGCCCCCGGGGCATCCTGAGGCTGCCTCACGAGGCGAACGCGGCGCCGTAACTATCTCTTGTGAACTTGTCAAGGACATGGTAGAATCAGTACATAGGTAGAGAAACAGGCGGCGGCGCGTACGACACCACGAGGGAGGGACGGACAGATGGCTCGACTGCTCGGCATCACGGTGGTCGCCCTGCTCCTGACTCTGGCAAGCGGCACTGCGGGAGCGAGTCTCCTGGGCACCTACTACAATCTGGACGAGACGCACCCCGACATGCAGCACTACATCACGGGCTGGACGCATGGGATGGTGGAGGACGTGTTGACGAGCCGCACGCCGACGCTGACTTCCTACGGCGCGACGCAGGTCAGTCAGTTCGACTGGTGGGACCCGCAGTACGAGGCGTTCTCACGGTACGACAGCGACGCGGACCTGCAGAGCAACTTCTCGTCGAGCTGGTTCCCCGTCAACGACGGTCTGCCCGGCGATCCGTACCACTTCGCCGTCCACTGGAGCGGCCAGTTCTACGTGGGGGAGTCGAAGGCGTATGAGTACTCGATGGGCTCCGACGACGACTCGTGGCTGTTCATCGACGGCGAGCTCATCCTCGATCTGGGCGGCGTGCACGGCATCTCCTACACGTCGTACGCCCTGTCGCTCGAGGAGGGCTACCACGACATCGACATCTTCTTCGCAGAGCGGCACACGACGCAGTCGGGATTCCAGCTGAACTTCTTCTCGGACCTCGAGCCGACGCCCCCGCCGGTTCCCGAGCCGAGCACGTTCCTGCTTCTGGCGACCGGCCTCGGCGGTCTCGCGTTCATCCGGAAGCGGAAGTCGTAGTCTCGAACAAGCACGACCCGTACGACGACCTGAGCCCGCCCCCTTCGGGGGGCGGGCTGCTTTGTGGATCCCGCGTCTTCATCGTGCGGGACTCGTTCGGCGCGGGGTGGCCTGCGCCGGAGCGCGACCGCGCTCGTGCGATGCCCGGTCGCTGGCGCGGGGCCCCTCGGCGTGCTATGCTTGGAATCTCTGACCCCCGGCGCCGCCCCTGCCACGGAGGGGAACCATGCTCCATCGCACGCTCCGAGGACCGGCCTGCGCTCGGACAGGCCGCGTGAACCCGTGCATCGCGACGATGCGAACGGCGACGGTCGCCCTCTGCGCGGCCCTCACCGCGCTCGCCCTCGTGACGGTTCCGGCCGCCTCGCAGCCGCCGATGACCGGCACGCCGCCGGACCCCTCGCTCGCCGGGCAACCGCCGATGACCGGCACGCCGCCGGACCCCTCGCTCGCCGGGCAACCGCAGCCCCCCGGCACGGACAAGCTCTTCGCGACCGACTTCGACCTCACGAGCATCGAGTTCGACGAGATCCTCTCGGGCGGTCCGGAGAAGGACGGCATCCCGCCGATCGACGAGCCGGTCTTCGTCTCCATCATGGAGGCCGACCCGTGGCTCGACCCCCACGAGCCCGTCATCCTCGTGGAGCTCGGGGGCGACGCGCGCGCGTATCCGGTGCAGGTGATGATCTGGCACGAGATCGTCAACGACGTCGTGGGTGGCACACCCGTGGCCGTGACGTACTGCCCGCTCTGCAACACGGCCATCGCGTTCGGGCGCGAGTACGGCGACGTCGTGTACGACTTCGGGACGAGCGGGCTCCTGAGATTCAGCAACCTCCTGATGTACGACCGGCAGACCGAGAGCTGGTGGCAGCAGGCGACGGGGGAGGCCGTCATCGGCACGCTCACGGGCGCGCGGCTGTCGGCCGTCCCCGCTTCGATCATGTCGTGGGGCGCGTTCAAGGCGGCGTTTCCCGAGGGACGCGTGCTCTCGAAGGACCACACGGGGCATCAGCGCGACTACGGCCGCAACCCGTATCTGCGCTACGACACGTTCGACCAGGAGCCGTTCCTCTACGACGGGCCCGAGGTCGACGAGCGCCTTCTGCCGATGGCTCACGTGCTCGGTCTGGAGCTCGGCGACGATCAGATAGTCTACCCGTACGACGCTCTCGAGGAGTCGCGCGCGATCAACGACATGGTCGGAGGGCAGCCCGTTGTCGTGTTCTGGCAGCCGGGGACATCGACCCCGATGGAGGCCGAGACCGTCGCCGACGGCCGGGACATCGGGGCGGCGGCAGCGTTCTCGCGCAGGCTGGGCGAGAGGGTCCTCACGTTCGAACACCGCGGGCATCGCGTCGTGGATGTCGAGACGGAGACCTGGTGGAACGCAGCAGGCGTGGGGCTCGACGGACCGCTCGCCGGCCGACGGCTGACGCGCCTGCCGGCGTTCGACTACTTCTGGTTCGCCTGGGCGGCGTTCCGGCCGGAGACGCGCGTGTACGGGGTGGACATGGGGGAGTAGGCGATCGCCGCGCGGTCGGGGCGCGCAGAGGGCGTGCCTGTCGGTATTTCCTTGACATCGTCCACCAGCGCGTAGATGTATAGTGTCTGAGGCAGAAGCGGCACCGTCAGTACTTCCGGACCACGAGCTTGCAGGAGGCGGCGCCTTGCTGATTCGACTGAAGGACCGCGTCGTACCCGTCTCGGAGATCGAGCGGGCCATCGGTGAACTCACGCACGTCCGTTCGGCGCGCGTGGTGACCGACGAGCGCGGCCAGATCGCCGAGGTGCACGTCGTCGCGAGCGACGAGCACCCGGCCAAGCAGGTGGCTCGGGATGTGGGCACGCTCCTGATGGCGAAGCTCGACATCCCGCTCGACCACCGGAAGATCAGCGTGGCGCAGGTCGCCGAGGGCGAGCCGCTTCCGGGAGAGGACGAGGGGACCGGTGCCCCGCAGGGGGACAAGCCGGTTCTCGAGAACGTCCAGGAGGACGTCGCCCGCGGGATGAAGCCCCCGGGATCCACGGAAGCCCGTGAGTCCGCGGTCCCCCAGGCGACGCCCGCTCCTCGCAACGGAGCGTTTCTGGGTCCCTCTGAGCTTCGCATCCGGTTCGTCGGCGTGAGCGTCAAGCAGGCGCAGGACGTCGCCGAGGTCCGCGTGGAGCTTGAGATGGACGGGCTCGAGAGCGTCGCCCTCGTCCGGGGCGCGGACACCCCCGCCTCGCTCCTGAGGACGGTGGCCGAGTCGGTGCTCGAGGCGACACAGCAGTTCTTCGAGCCCAACGGGATCTTCACGGTTCACGGAGTCGAGGTCTGCGACGTGGGCGGTGAGCCCGTCATGCTGGCGAACATCTGTCACGTGTCGGAGCGCAGCGAGAAGCAGCTCATCGGAGCATGCGCCATCGGGGGGGACCCGCCCCTGGCTGCGGCGCTCGCGACACTGAACGCAATCAACAGGTATCTCAGGCGCCTTCGGAGGAAGGTGCCGACGGAATACGAAATCGGGCCGGCATCGGACTAGTAGACAGCCAAGAGCAAACAGCGGAGCGAATCACACCTCATAGCGAAGCGTTCCCCTTTTGCCCCTGGGAACCGGCGCCCGAGGTCAGGGACGCTACATCGGTACCGGGGGTAGCTGACGCATGAAGGAGGTGGGATTTTGTTCCTCTTCAGGTTTCTGTATGACATCCTGCTGACCGGCAGGTCTGGTTGGAACTAGGCTCTGTGAGATGACTGGTGTCGGCCCGCACCTCCCATAGAAGGTACGACTGTGAGTTCCGAGGACAGAAGCAACCCTCTCTCAGGGACTACGCTCCTATTCAAGCTGTACTACTTCGTCAT
>CAZAQL010000032.1:24492-25387 GCA_964487295.1 uncultured bacterium
GTGGTGGGCTCTGGTGGGCGTGGCGGGCTTTCCCCAGTGCTGACCTCCCGCCGTGGCACGTTCTGCTTTGGTGGATCGCCTTCGCGCTTGCAGCTGAAATGAGCCCGATTCTGCTGGCCGGATCCAACGCCTACATCACAGTGTCATCAGCGCTTGACTACGCAGCGATTGCCCTTTTCGGACCACCGGTGGCCGCCATCATTGCTGCTGTCACGACGCTCATATCCTGGTTGGTGTTCTCGCGGCAGCCAGCGCACAAGCTGCTGTTCAACGTCTCCCTGTTCATCATCGTGATCATGACCTCGGGGGCCGTTTTCAGACTCGCAGGTGGAACAGCTTCTCCGAGTGTGACAGAGCTTATCTTGCCGCTAGCAGCGTGCGGGGCTACGTACTTCCTGGTCGATACGTTCGGAGTTAGCACAATCGTAGCGCTCAGCGAGCGTGGGAACGTCTGGCGGACATGGCAGCGTATGTACTTGTGGACAACGCTGACGCATCTCGCGGGATTCGTTCCTCTCGGGGCCATCGTAGTCGTCATCTACTTGCACATCGGTCTTCCCGGTGTTGCCCTCTTCCTTGTTCCACTGATTCTCGCCCGTTACTCATTCAAGCTCTACATGGACATGAGAAACGCACACTTCGACACTGTGCGGGCACTGACTTCTGCGATTGACGCCAGCGACCCCTTCACACGCGGTCATTCCGAGCGGGTCACCGAGTACGCGGTCGCGATAGCGCGGAAACTCCGTCTCCCGGAGAGACGCATCCTGATGATCGAGTACGCAAGCCTCCTTCACGACATGGGCAAGATCGCGGTGCAGCACGACATCCTTCTCAAGCCGTCCGCGCTCTCGGAGGAGGAGTGGACCCTGATGCGCATGCATCCGGAGACGGG
>CAZAQL010000033.1:0-25159 GCA_964487295.1 uncultured bacterium
CCGGGATCCCGCTTCAGGACGGGGACAGGATCCTGGTGCACAGCCTCGAGGGATGGCACCGGGACGCGCGCGTGGAGGTGCGGGGAGAGGTCATGCTCCCGGGAACGTACTCGGTCACCGAGGGCGAGGAGGGCATCCGCGACGTGATCGCGCGCGCGGGTGGCCCCACGGACGCGGCCGATCTGGCGCGGGCGACGCTCCGCAGGCGCGCGGCCCGGGGCATCGAGAGCGCAGCCGACAGGCAGGTCGAGCTCCTCGAGGAGCGTGAATCGGTCCACATGAGCTACGAGGAGTACGCGTTCCTGGTCTCGCAGCGGCTCGAGATCCCCGACCAGGTCTCGATCGACATCGAGTCCCTCCTGCTCGGACGCGAGGGTGTCGAGGACGTGCTGCTTCTGGATGGGGACATCATCGACATCCCGAGATACCTCTCGGTCGTGAGAGTCAGTGGCGCCGTTCGGCGTCCGGGTCTCGTGCGCTTCCGCCAGGATGCGTCGGCACGGGACTATGTCGAGCTCGCCGGCGGCTATACGAACGACGCGAACCGATCGGGGCTCAGGATCGTCAAGTCGCAGTCCGGAAGCCGCCTCCGCGCGTCGCGAGGCGTCCGCATCGAGCCCGGCGACATGGTCTGGGTGCCCCGCACGCCCGATCGCGACTGGTGGGAGATCACGAAGGAGGTGCTCTCGGTCGTCGGCCAGGTGGCGACGATCTACCTCGTGATCGACAACATCTCGACGCAGTAGGCGAACTTCATCCGGAGGACGTCTTGGAGCAGAGAACTGCCGCTCGTGACGATGCCGAGGTCGCCAGACCGCTATCGGACTACGTTCTCATCCTCATCCGGCGCCGCAGGCTCGTCTGCCTGAACGTGATCGTAGTCGCCGTGGTAACCGCGGTCGTGTCGCTCATCGTTCCCTCGTGGTACACATCGACCGGCACGCTCCTTCCGACGGAGTCGAGGCAGTCGAACCTCGGTCTGCTCTCGATGGTCGAGTCGACGTTCCCGCTTCTCGGGATCCCCGGCGTCTCGGCGCCGTCGGAGTCGATGATGGCCATCCTGATGAGCCGCCGCGTCGCGAACGACGTGATCGACGAGAACGACCTCATGCCGGTGTTCCGCTCGGAGACGCGTGACGACGCTGTCAGAACCCTCCGGAAGCGCTCGACGATCGACGTGAACGAGAACGGTGTGTTGAGGGTCCAGGTCGAGGCCCGGGAGCCGGACCGCGCCGCCTCCATGGTGCGTTCCTACATCGGCGCGCTCGAACGCTACAACCAGGAGGTCCGCTCGACCGCGGGCCGCCGGACCAGGGAATTCATCGAGCAGCGTGTTGAGGAGACCGTCCTCACGCTCGCGGCGGCGGAGGAAAGCCTCGCCGCGTTCCAGGCGCGCCATGCCAGCGTGGACATCGGCGAGCAGGCCAGGGCGGCCATCTCAGCTCTCGCACAGGCCGAGGCGGAGGTGGCGTCACTTCAGATCCAGCTCGCGATCCTGAGGAGTTACGCGAGTGAGAACCACCCCAGCGTCCTCGAACTCGAATCGAGGATCCGCGAGCAGCAGCAAGTCCTGGCCGATCTCCGGAGGGGGGGAGGCGCGGCGCTGCCCGGCATGGCGCCGGCCCTCGGAGAGCTGCCGGAGCTCGGCCTCGAGCTCGCGCGCCGGATGCGCGAAGTCGAGGTGCAGAGCGGGGTCTACTACCTCCTGTCACAGGAGCTGGAGTCGGCGAAGATCCAGGAAGCGAGGGACACGCCGACGATCCAGGTCCTCGACGAACCTCGTCCGGCTGACCGCCGAACCAGGCCGCAACGGAAGCTCATGGTCGTCATCGGCCTTCTGATCGGCCTTCTGATCGGGATCATCATGGCGCTCTGGCGCGAGTTCCTCGAGACCACCGACCGGTCGCATCCCGCTCGACGTAGTATCGACGCGGCCGTATCCGCCGTCAGGGAGGACACGGCCAGACTGCGGGGGCGGTAGTCTTGCGCGCCCGCCTGCTCCGCGGAGGAAAGGGCGACGGCCGCCGGTGGCCGGTCGACTCACGTGGCGCGCTGCTCGCGTTCACCGTGCTCGTCGCGCTGCAGGTCGTCGCGTCCACCGTGGCGGCGCGCGATCCTCTCGCCTTCGTCGCCGTGCTTCTCTTCCTTGTTGCGATCGTCGTCTCGTTCCGCTCGACCCTGAGCGGTCTCGTGCTCATCGTCCTTGCACAGCTGTACGTGCTGCGCGGCACCGCGGAGATCAGCGTCGGAGAGCTTGCCTACGCCGCCGTCTTCGCGTCGACGCTGCTCGGCTGGGCGGCACGCGACGCGAGGACCGTGGAGGGCCGACGGCTCTTGCGGTCGCCTGTCGGATCCGCGCTCGTGCTGTTCCTCTCGCTCTGTGTCCTCTCCATCGTCCTCGTCGTGCTCTACGGCGGGAGTCCGATGTGGTGGTTCCGGGACCTCGTGCGCTTTTCGTACCTGCTCCTCTTCTTCCCGGTCGCGGCGGCCGTGCGAAACCGGCGGGACGCTCTGGTCGTACTCGGCTGCCTGGCCGCCGTGATCCTCTACCACGGGATCCTGACGATCACTTGGTACGCCGAGGCCGTCTCCTCGACGCGGGCACTCTGGCAGTTGAAGTACCAGCGCGTGGCGCTCCACGAGATATTCGCCATGACCACGCTCGTCGCCTCGCTCGGCGCGTTCCTGAAGGCCCGCACGCGCGCCGTCTCGCTCGGCGCGGTCGTCATGGGGTTCATCGGTCTCATCGCGCTCGGGGTCTCGTTCACGAGAGGCTACTGGCTTGCCGCGGCGCTGGCATGCGTGCTCGCAGCCGTGATGCTGAAGGGGCCAGGTCGAAGGGTCCTCGCGTTCGGAGCCGTTCTCGTCGTCGCCGGCCTGGCGGGAGGTGTTGCGGTCTTCTCCGCGAAGTTCATCGGTGTGCTCATCTCGATGGCCGACAGGATCTCCACGTTCACCAGCCCGCTGCGGGTCCTGTCCGTCCAGGAGCGGATGGCCGAGACGCGGGCGGTGCTCGCGCTGATCGCGTCCAGTCCCGTGCTCGGGCGCGGCCTCGGCACCGAGGTCTCCTACATGTCGCCGCTGCTCGGCCACGTGATCCGACGGCCGTTCCTCCACAACGCCTACCTGTTCGTGTGGTTGAAGACCGGACTCGTCGGTCTCGTCGCGTTTCTCGTCTTCTATCTCCGCGGCGTGCGGATGACGGCTCGAGCCGCCTACGGCTCCTCCGACCCTCTTGTCCGCGGGCTGCTCATGTCGGGAGCGGCCGTGCTCATCGCCGCGATACCGTTGTCGTTCACCTCGCCGCAGTTCTACGACAAGAGCTCTGCGCTCGTGCTGGCGCTCGTGCTCGGGCTGTCGTACGCCGCGCTGCGGGGGCGCCTCGACACGGGCGAGCGGCGGCACGGGGGGACGATCCCGGGAGGCGCGGATGCCGAGTAACGGTCGCTCCCCTGGCGAGCGGATCAGGGTGCTGGCGATCGACCACACGGTCGGCGTCGCCCCATTCCGCAAGAAGTTCGAGGCTCTCGCCGCGTACGAGGACATCGACCTGACCGTGCTGGCGCCGGCGCTCTGGAAGGAGAGCTATCGAGCGATCGCGCCGCCCGAGCGAGGGCGGGGATATGCCGTCCGCACGGGACGCGTCGTCTTCCCGGGCTACAACAACCGCGCGTTCTTCGTCTCGGGACTCGCGGGAGCGATCCGAGCCGTTCGCCCGCACATCATCGATCTCTACGAAGAGGCCTTCAGCGTCTTCCTGCTCCAGACCTCTGTGCTCGCGCGGCTTCTCGCGCCCGACGCGAAGATCATCTTCCACTCATCGGACAGTCTGTCGTGGGACGACCGATATCCGTACCGTCCGTCCCAGTTCTACGCGGCGGTGCAGCGGCGCACCCACCGGGTCGCGCACTACGCCTTCACGATCAACGACGTCGCCGGGGAGATCCTGAGGTCGAAGGGGTATGTGGGGCCGATCACGCGCGTCTTCCACGGAGTGGACGAGCGCGAGTTCCGCCCCATGGATGCGTCCGGATTGCGATCCGAGCTCTCGCTCGAAGGCCCGGTCGTGGGATACGTCGGGCGACTCACGAAGAAGAAGGGCGTGGACGTCCTCGTGCGGGCCGTCGCGGACCTGTCGGACCCGCCCGGACTGCTGATCGTCGGCAGCGGCGAGGAGAAGGCGGCGCTTGAGCGTCTCGCAGAGGAGTGCGGGGTCGCCGGCCGCACGCGCTTCGTCACCGGCGTGACGCACGAGCAGATCCCGCTGTACCTCAATGCCATGGATGTGATGGTGTTGCCCTCGATCCGTACCGAGACGTTCAATGAGCCCTTCGGCCGCGTTCTCGTCGAGGCTATGGCCTGCGGGACACCCGTCATCGGCACGACGTGCGGGTCGATGGGACTCGTCCTGGGGGAAGCTGGCATCATCGCCCAGGATGACGACGTCCGTGAGCTTCGCGACGCCATTGCCGGACTCCTGGGGAGCGACGAACGCCGCGCTGAGCTCTCGCGTCTCGGCCGTCAGCGGGTCCTCGAACTCTACACGTGGCCGCGGTTCGCGGAGCTGATCCACAGCGGATACCTCGATGTGATGAAGGGCTGACTCACTGATGGAGTACTGGTTTCTTATCAGGTCGTGCGTCACGAGCGCAGTCGTGAACGTGCTGCACCCGCGCCCCGGCGTCGCTCGTCGCATCGTCGTTTTCAAGCTCGATCACCTCGGCGACCTGCTGACGGCGGTGCCGGCCCTGTACGCGCTCCGAACGAGGAACGAGGAAGCGGAGATCACGCTGGTCGCCGGCAGCTGGTGTGCCGACTTCGCGCGGGTGTTCCTTCCCGTCGACCACGTTGCCGTGTACGACAGCCCGACGTTCGACCGTGAGCTCAGGGCTCGCGGCGGGGGAGACGCGGAGTCCCTCCGGCAGGTCCTGCCTGGACCGTTCGATGCGGCGTACGGTCTTCGCGAGGACCCGGCCACGCTCGCGTTCTCGCTCCGCGGGGGCTGTCGCCATCGCCGGGACCGTGGCACGGTCCGTTGGGCCGACCGGTCCCGCCGGCTGCTGCTGCAGCTCTCGGGGCGGGGCGACCCGGGTCCTCTGAGCGAGCGCGAAACGAACCTCAGGATCGTCGGGGCCGGGGAGGCCGACGTACCGCACGGCCCGCTGCTGAGACCGAGGGCGGAGGACACGGAGCGCGTCCGAACGGACATCGTATCGGTCGCCGGCGGGTCCGGTGGTCCGCTCGTCGTCATCCACCCCGGTGCGGCCTGGAGATACAAGCGGTGGCCCGTGGAACGCTGCTCGGAGCTTGCCGGAAGGCTCTCACGGGATCTGGGAGCGACGGTGTTCGTCACCGGTTCGGATTCGGAGCGCGAGCTGGCGGGGCGTGTCGCCGACGGAGCCGTCCGGGGGCGCGCGGTCGCGGGCGACTACGAGCTTCCTGCGGTCGTGGCACTGCTCGCGGCCGCGGACGTCTACGTCGGCGCAGACACAGGCATCACGCATCTCGCCTCGCTCGTCGGAACGCCCCTCGTCGCACTCTTCGGACCGGGCGATCCTCAGCGATTCGGCCCGGCAGGAGGAGCCGAGGTCATCATCTCTCATCGTCAGAGCTGCACGCCGTGCGAGCAGCGCGAGTGTGCCCAGGACGGCGCCTGCATGCGCGCGATCACGGTGGACGAGGTCGAAGCCGCGGTCCGCGGCGTCGTGGGAAGCGGACGGTACCGGCGTCCGGACGGAGAGGCCGAAGAGTGAGGATCCTGTTTCTGACATCGAGACTGCCATACCCGCCGCATCGTGGCGACCGCGTGAGGACGTACAACTTCCTGCGCACTTTCTCCGCCGGACACGATGTGCATCTCCTCTCCTTCGTCGAGGGAGAGGAGGACAGGGCGGCTGCCGGGGAGCTCGACGACCTCTGCACGAGTGAGCTCGTCCATCTGGGCAGGGGACGGTCCCTGGCGAACATCGCGACGCACGCCCTCTCAACACTTCCGTACCAAGCGCTCTACTACCACTCCAGGCGGATGAGGACCGCAGTTCGCCGGGCGCTTACGAACGGTGGCTTCGACCTGGTCTACGTCCACCTCTTCCGCATGGTTCCGTTCGTCCTGCCTGCGCTCGAGAGACGGGAGACGACCGGAATCCCGGCCGTCCTCGACCTGACGGACTCGGTGGCCTCGGAGATCGAGCTCTCGCTCGCCCATCGCCCGCTGGCGACACGTGCGCCGTACGCGTGGGAATGCAGGAAGATCCGCGCGCTCGAGCGGCGCGCTCTCCCGGCGTTCCGCGAGGCGTGGGTCATCTCGGAGGCCGACCGGGACGATATCCTGAGAACCAGTCCGGGGGCCCGCATCGAGATCGTGCCCAATGGAGTCGACGAGAGCCTGTTCGATGTCGCTCCCGCCGGGTCCGGTTCGAGCACGGTCGTGTTCGTCGGGAATCTGAGTGTGGCGCACAATATCGATGCCGTCCGCTTCCTCATCCGTGACGTGATGCCGAGGGTCCGGACCGTCGTGCCGGAGGCGGACCTGCGCGTCGTGGGCAAGGACGCCGTCCCGGCGGTGCGGGACCTCTGTGCCGGCGTCGGATGGTGTGAGTTGCGGGGTTTCGTCCCCGATCTCAGAGACGCGTACCGGGACGCGACGGTCTTTGCCGCTCCGCTCAGGTTCGCGGCCGGCGTGCAGAACAAGATGCTCGAGGCGATGGCCGCCGCAGTGCCGGTCGTCTCGTCGAGGCTCGGGAACCGCGGACTGAGGGCGGCCGGCGGTCGTCAGATCGTCATCGCCGATGGTGCCGGGGACTTCGCTGCGGCGCTGGCGCGCGTCATCCGTGACGTGGAAGCGCGTCGGACGCTCGCGGTCGAGGGGCGGCGGTTTGTGCGAGAGTGCTTCTCGTGGGCGAAGGCGCTCGAGCGCGTTGAGCTCGTGGCGGAGCGCCGGGTCGTGGACTGAGTCCCGCCGTCAGGCGCCGGCCCCCCAGCGCCCTCCGCGTCAGGCGCAAGTACTACCGAGAGACCCGGACGAGCAGCCAGCGCAGCCGAGCCGGCAGGGCGGCCACCAATCCCTCATCCAGCTGCGGCAGCGGTCTCGTGAGCAGCAGCGCCCCCGCATACAACCCGGCGTAGAGCATCCCGTGCAATGCCAGCGGGACGAGCCCCGAGGGACGCCAGAGCACGGAGGGGGCGAGCGCGATCAGCGCCGCCCCGACGATGACAGGGATGTGCCTCATCGGGAACTCGTGCCCCAAAGCCCGTCTCGCCAGAAGGGCCTCGATGACGACGGCGCTCATCGCGCAGACGCCGGTCCCCGCGAGCGCCCCGATGGCGCCCCAGCGACTGACGAGCGCGATGTTGAGAAGGACGTTGAGGATGCCGGTCACGATCCGGACGCGGATCACCTTGCGGATGCGGTGGGTCGCCTGAAGCGCTGTCGTGCTCGCGCCGCCCCCGATGAGCCAGTTCACCGTCATCGGCATCGCATAGGCGAGCAGCATCGGTCCGGCCTCCGCGTACTCGCGTCCGTAGATCGTCACCACGCACGCGGTCGCGTTGCCCATCAGGAAGACGACGAGCGGGGTCACGACGCTCCCGGTCAGAATGACCACCGCCTGCCAGAGCGAACCGATCGCCTCCGGGCGTCGGGCCTGCCTCCTCGAGAAGAGCGCGAGTGCGATTCCCGCCAGACCGACCGTGAGTACCGTTCCCACGGCGTGTGTGAGAGAGAAAGCGACATCGTAGAACGCGACCTCCGCCTGACCATGATGGATCGCGTTAAGGATGATCACATCAGACTGCTTGCCGAGCCCGAACCCGACCGCCGTGAGGACCCAGGCGTGGGCGGCGAAGGCGAACACGGGTCTGAGTGCGACGGTTCCGCCGCGTGCTGTGAGGAGTCGCCCGATGCTCCACAGGTATCCGAGGAGCAGGAGGGATCCCGTCACACCGAGCATCATCATGATCTCGCGCACGCCGAGACCGCGGCTGAGGATGACGTACGCGACGGCGATGTTGACGCCACGGAACAGCAGCGTCAGGATCCCGACGGCCTTCGTTCTCAGGAGTCCAACGAGCACGTTGCTCGCGAACGACGCCAGGCTCTGACAGATCATGTAGGCGGCCGCGGCCAGGATGAGTGGCGCGATGGCCGCGTTCTCGTAGTGGAGTGCGATCCAGCTCCGGCCCAGGATCACGGCCCCCACCAGGACTGCGACGAGTGCGATCCGGACCAGCAGCAGAGCTCTCACGAGCGTGGGCGCCCTGCGCGTCTCCGGTCCAGCCGCGTACTCGCCCAGGAAGCGATGGAGCGTCTTGTCGATCCCCATCGACGAGAGGACGAACACAAGCGTCGCGAGACTCAGAACGGAAGCGTAGGAACCGTACTCGGTGGGCGTGAGCATGCGGGCCAGCACGACCGCGAATACGTAGGCGAGCCCGAAGTCGCCGAGCTTCGCGGCCGAGTTCCACAGGTAGCTGGAGAAGAAGCGCGGCCTCGCCGGCGGCGCAGTGGTCGGGCTCCGGTCCGCGCGCGGTCTCTCCATCAGCTTCGCCTCCCGGAGTGACTCGCGGCCAGGCGCTCGCACAGCCTGACGAGCGGTCGGTCCGGAGCGAGGGCGTCGTGCTCCCGTTCGGCGAGCTTCCGGGCTGCCCGCGCCAGCGCCTCCCGCTCGACGGCATCGTCGAGGAGACGTGTCAGCGCTTCGGCGAACCGCTGGGGTCCGTCCGCGATCGCGAGGTGTTCCCCGTCCCGGACCTCGAGTCCCTCGCACCCCTTCGACGTGCTCACGACCGGCAGTCTCGCGCCGAACGCCTGGACGATCTTGACCCGGATGCCGCTTCCGATCCTGAGCGGCACGGCCAGGACGCGCGCCTTCCGAAAGAAGGGCGCGACGTCGTCGACGCGGCCCGCGAACGTCACGCCGGGCCGCTCCGCCCTTCCTCGCCAGGACTCCGATCCCGGACCCACGACTGCGACCGTCGTTCCGGGTCGCCTGTCGAGCACGCTCGTGTGGATCCGATCCAGATACCAGTCCAGCGAGTCGGCGTTCGGCGGCCAGGCGAAGCTCCCCGTGATGAGGACGTCGACCTCCGGCTCAGCGGGCGCTCCCATGGCGTTCAGGTCGAGCGCGAGCGGCGTGATCTCGACGCCGACGTCGGGCGCCAGCGCCGTCAGGCCGTCGGCGTCCACCTGCGAGTAGGCGCACACCGCGTCGAAGCCGAGGATGTGCCGGCTCTCATACCGGCGCATCTTCCCGGCCTGGTCGGCCGCATAGAGCCTTCGCGCCGCCCGTCTCTGGTGCTCGGCGAAGAGCCCCATGATGGTCGACTGGACGTTGGGACAGAACAGGAGGCAAGGAGCCGACGTCTCTGCGCGGACCGCAGGGAGGAGCGGCGTGCTGTGGAGGCTGTTGAAGAACACGAGCTCCGGGTTCGTCTCCTTGATGAGCGCACTCGCGGCCCGGGCGGCCTCGCGCGACGCGTAGCGCCGGATCGGCCAGGGAAGGGCATCGACCGGACCCCTCGCGAGCCGCAGCGCCGTGACGTCGGGAACGTCTCTGACGGGCACGACGCGGCAGAACCGCTCGGCCACGCTCGCGTCCGGCGCACCGCCGCGGCGCGGAACGAGACAGAGGGCCGTGACGTCGTGGCCGGCTCGCTCGAGCTGCACGATGCGGTAGTAGCTGGAGATCTGCCCCCCGACCATCGCGTCGGAGGGGACACCCTGTGTGAGATAGAGAACGCGCATGGTGAGAGACGGTACCCCAGCGTCCACGAGAGGTCAACGAGAAGCGCCGCGGGCTCGTCCGGGGCCCGGCCTCGGCAGATCATCGGGCGGGGAGGCGCCGGGAGACCGGGGCCTCGGGCTCCAGAGCCCGGCGGCATGGAGATTGCACTCCTGGGGATGAGCGCGACTCGGCTCGAGGCCGCGTGACCGGCGTCGAGCGGCAAACGACTTGCCGGAGACGGTCGTCGGCCTGTATACTGCAGGTCTGATGTCCTGCGCGTCGCCATGCTGCCGATCGGGGCGTGCGCGACCCGCGAGTCCCAGGATGACTACGGAAAGGTCCCCTTCATGAAGATCCTCGTGACCGGCGGCGCCGGCTTCATCGGTTCGCATCTCGTCGAGGCGCTGCTCGACCGCGGAGACGAGGTCTGGGTCATCGACGACCTGTCCACCGGGCGCTTCGAGAACATCGCGCACCTCGAGGACCATCCGAAGTTCCACTACACCATCGACACGATCCTCGACGAGGGCGTTCTCGGCGAGCACGTCGCCCGTGTCGATTCCGTGTTCCACCTGGCGGCGGCCGTCGGGGTCGCCTACATCATCGAGAACCCGCTCCAGTCGCTGGAGACGAACATCAAGGGCACGGAGTACGTTCTCCAGGCCGCCAACGAGGGCAAGAAGAGGGTCATGATCTTCTCGACCTCCGAGATCTACGGCAAGGCGAACCACCAGCCCTGCAAGGAGACCGACGACCGGATACTCGGGACGACCACGATTGCCAGATGGGGCTACTCCTCATCGAAGGCCATCGACGAGTTCCTCGCGCTGGCGTACCATCGGGAGAAGCAGCTCCCGGTTGTGATCGTGCGCTGCTTCAACACGTGCGGTCCTCGTCAGACCGGTCAATACGGGATGGTCATCCCGCGTTTCGTCAAACAGGCGCTCCTGGACCATCCGATCACGGTGTACGGCGACGGCAAGCAGACCCGTTGCTTCTGCGACGTCTCGGATGTCGTGCGGGCCGTCCTGGCGCTCTCGGACGAGCCGGCTGCCGACGGGGAGGTCTTCAATGTAGGCAGCAACGTGCCGATCTCCATCGAGGAGCTGGCGAGCCGAATCAAGGAGTTGACAGGAAGCCGTTCTCCGATAGAATACATACCGTACGAGAAGGCATACGAGCAGGGTTTCGAGGACATGCGCGAGCGGGTTCCCGATCTGGCGAAGATCAAGGAGTACGTCGGCTACGAACCCCAGGTGACCCTGCAGGAGCTGCTCGAGCGGGTCGTCGAGCACTTCCGGAAGTAGGGTCGGCGCGGCGCGGGGAGATCTCACGGAGGAGGTACGCGTTCGAAGACTGCGAGTGATGTGGTGAGTCTCTGGTGAAGTGACCCGCCCTGCGGCGGGAGAATCGCCTTGACAGCAGTCGCACCATTCGGAACAATCCCGCATGGTGTGTGAACGGGTGCCATAAGAGACCATGATGATCTTCCTGGGCGCATTTGCACTCTCGATGCTCGCCGTACTGGCGCTGACGCCGGCTCTGAGGAGCCTGGCGACCCACCTGCGTTTCCTTGACCATCCGAGTCGCATCAAGGTCCACAAGACGCCCACGCCTCTGATGGGCGGCATCGCCGTGGCGCTCGCGAGCCTCGCGTCCGCAGCGGCGACTCTCGCGCTCATTGAGTATCCGTACAGCGCGCGGATCGTCGGGTTCCTCTCCGGCGGACTCATCGTCGTGATCCTCGGTCTCGCCGACGACGCGAACGGGATGCGGCCGACCGTCAAGCTCGCGGGTCAGACCTCGGCCGCGATCGTCATGCTGCTCTCCGGGGGCGTGCAGGGTCTCCCGCTTCATCCGGTGCTGGGCTTCCTGCTCGCGCTCGTGTGGATGGTGGGGCTCATGAACGCCTTCAACTTCCTGGACAACATGGACGGCATCACGTCGGGGCTGGCGGCCATCGCGACCTTCGGGATCTTCACGCTCGCGCTCGGCCACGGGCAGGTGCTCACCGCGATCGCGGCCATCTCCGTGGCCGGCGGCGCGCTCGGCTTCCTGCGGTACAACTTCAACCCCGCATCGATCTTCCTCGGGGATGCCGGAAGCCTGTTCCTCGGATACGTCGTCGGCGGACTCTCGCTCAGGGCGGTCTCCTACGCGGGGGCTGAGCCGACGGCTCTGCTCATCCCGGTACTCATGCTCGGCTATCCGATCTTCGACGCGACGCTTGTGACGACGGCCCGGCTGGCCGAGGGGCGCGACGTCGCGGTCGGCGGCAAGGACCACAGCTCGCATCGACTGGCCCGTCTCGGTCTGTCGGCGCGCCAGACCGCCGCGGTCATCTACCTGATCTCGGCGTCCCTGACCGGCGTGGCCGTCTACCTGTCGCTGTTCCAGCGTGACCGGCTCGAGATCCTCGCGCTCGCCACGCTGGCCGTCACGGCCGGCCTGCTGCTCCTCGGCAACCGGCTGCTGCGCGTATCGACCGCGGAGCCGGTCGGCGGGCGCGTCGTGCGCCCGACCGAGGAGGAGGTCGAGCTCCTCGCGGCCGCCGTACTCGAGTCCGATGGCGGAGCGCTGGCCGAGGAACAGGTTTCCGAACGTCACTCCCGTGAGACCATCGAAGTGCGATAGAGGACCGGCGCCTGCGTCCGTTCCTCGAGGGGTAAGACTATGCTGGACCTGAGATTCGTGCGATCGAACCCCGATGTCGTCAAGGCCGCGATCGCCAATAAGGGGGAGAAGGCCGACGTCGATGAGCTGCTCTCGCTCGACGAGGAGCTCAGGGGCCTGCTCGTGAAGGCCGAGGAACTCAAGGCCCTCAGGAACGCCGAGAGCGAGAAGGTCGCCAGGCTCAAGAAGGCCGGCGAGGACGCGACCGGCATCATCGAGCGAATGCGTGAGGTGTCCGCCGAGATCAGCGGCTTCGACGAGTCGATCGCGGAGCTCAGGGACCGGATCCACGCGCATCTCATCACGCTTCCCAACATTCCCCACGAATCGGTCCCGGTGGGCCGGACTGAGGAGGAGAACGTCGTTGTCAGGACGTGGGGCGAGCCGGGCTCGCTCTCCGGCAGTCCCGTTCCACACTGGGAGATCGGGGAGCGCCTGGGGCTTCTGGACTTCGCCCGGGGCACGAAGATCGCCGGCTCGAACTTCCCGGTCTTCATCGGTGACGGCGCGAAGCTCGCGCGCGCGATGATCTCGTTCATGCTCGACGTCCACACGAAGGAGCATGGGTACACCGAGGTCTCGCCGCCGTTCGTGTCGAACCGCGATTCGATGTTCGGGACGGGCCAGCTCCCGAAGCTCGAGGATGACATGTACCGGTGCGAAGCGGAGGACCTGTTCCTCATCCCGACCGGCGAGGTACCCGTGACGAACCTCTATCGCGATGAGACGCTCGCGGAGGAGGACCTCCCGATCCTCCGCACCGCGTACACACCCTGTTTCCGCCGCGAGGCGGGATCATACGGCAAGGACACGCGGGGTCTCATGCGCGTCCACCAGTTCGACAAGGTCGAGATGGTGAAGTTCGTCGCGCCCGAGACGTCGTACGGCGAGCTCGAGACGCTGACGGCGAATGCTGAGGACATCCTTCAGCGGCTCGGGATCCCGTATCAGGTCAAGATGCTCTGTACGGGAGATCTCTCCTTCGCGGCCGCGAAGTGCTACGATATCGACGTCTGGGCCTCCGGCATCGAGAAGTGGCTCGAGGCGTCGTCCTGCAGCAACTTCGGCGACTTCCAGGCACGACGCTCGAGCATCCGGTTCAAGCCGGCCGGCGGCGGGAAGTCGGCGTTCGTCCACACGCTCAACGGGTCGGGCGTGGCGCTCCCCAGGACGATGGTCGCCATCCTCGAGAACTACCAGACCGACCGTGGAACGATCGTCATCCCCGAGGCCCTGAGGCCCTACATGGACGGCCGCGAGGAGCTCGGTGCAAGCTAGCCGACGCCCTTCGAGTCGAACGGACTGGTTCGGAGAGACCCGTCGAAACCGACGGAACACGCGGGGGATTCCCACCCGACGGAGGTTTGGTCCGTGGGCCTGTTGCCCCGATCAGGAGTGGACGCCGATCACATCACCGGTCTGAGAGCGCGCGCCTGGGTCTTCGTCGCGGTCTCGGTGCTCGCCGTCATCATCTTCTTCTACACCAACAGCCTCATCCGCAGGCTGGAGATGCAATCGGCGACCCTCTCGCGCTCCATCGCGGGGCTCTGCGCGACGGCGACCTACGCCGCCCGCGAGGACGAGGAGCTCTCGGTCGTCTTCGGCGAGCTCATCGAGTCGATCAACTTCCCGATCATCATCTCGGACGTTCGGGGTGTCCCGATCACGTGGCGGAACCTCCCGTTCGACGCGGACCCGGAGGCCGTCACGCACGAGGAGTACATCACGGCCGATCCGCTCGATCCGCCCGACTCGCCCTTCGGGAAGGTGATGCGATTCTCGGCCGAGCTCGACAGGCGGCGCTCGCCGATGCGGATGACGCATCTGGGCGACGACACCGTGCTCGGGTACATCCACTACGGCGAATCGAACATGATCCGCGAGATGCGCTTCGTTCCCGCCATCGAGATCGCCGCGTTCGGCGTGCTGCTGGCGCTCGGCCTCCTTGGCTTCCGGAACGCGAAGGTGGCGGAGCTAAGGTCGATCTGGGTCGGGCTCGCGAAGGAGACGGCGCACCAGCTCGGCACGCCGATCTCGTCGCTCATGGGGTGGACGGAGCTTCTTCGCGAGAACGCCTGCGAGGGATGCGGGGCCTGCACCGAGGCTGAGAACATGGCCGCCGAGATGCAGACCGACCTCGCGCGACTCGAGAAGATCTCGCAGCGGTTCAACCAGATCGGGTCGATCCCCAAGACCGAACGACAGGACCTCGTGGTCGTTCTGCGTGACTCGGTCGACTACCTCCGGCGGAGGCTCCCCTCGCTGACGAAGCACGTCGAGATCGTCGAACGGTACGGCGAGCTGCCGCTCGTCGACGTCAACCGCGAGCTTATCGAGTGGGTCATCGAGAACCTCGTGAAGAACTCGCTCGAGGCGCTGCCCCCGGAAGGCGGGCGCATCGAGATCGAGACCGAGCATTCGCCCAAGGAGGGGCTCGTCAGGGTGCACGTGACCGATGACGGCAAGGGCATGAACGCGGCCGACCGGCGCAAGGTGTTCCTGCCCGGCTTCTCGACCAAGCGCAAGGGGTGGGGGCTCGGCCTCGCCCTGGCGCGACGCATCGTCGAGGAGTACCACAAGGGACGTCTGTACGTGGGGTGGTCCGAGGTGGGGAAGGGGACGACGTTCGTCATCTGCCTGCCGACGACGTAGATGGAAGGCATGGACTCATGAACACACCGGAACGCAGGATTCTCTGGGTCGACGACGAGATCGACATGCTTCGCCCGCACATCATCTTCCTCAAGCAGCGCGGCTATGCGGTGGAGACCGCGACGAGCGGCGAGGCGGCGCTGGACGACGTCAAGGGCGGATCGAGCTACGACCTCATCCTCCTCGACGAGATGATGGTCGGTCTCGACGGGCTCTCCACTCTCGAGGAGCTCAAGGAGATCGACCCGTCGGTGCCGGTCGTCATGGTGACGAAGAGCGAGGAGGAGGAGCTCATGAACGATGCGCTGGGCCGGCGCATCGACGACTTCCTGATCAAACCGGTCAAGCCGACGCAGGTGCTCCTGGCCATCAAACGGCTGCTCGACGGGCGCAAGATGGCCCGAGATCAGATGGCCCAGACCTACGCGGCGGAGAGCAACCAGCTCAGACAGCGCATCATGGGCCCGATGGACTGGCGCGACTGGATCCAGACCTACACGCGACTCGTGCAGTGGGACCTCGACCTCGACCGCGTCCGCGACCCCGGATTGAGGCAGGCGCACGCCGATCTCCAGCACATGGCGAACGCGGAGTTCAGCCGGTACGTGGAGCTCGAGTACGAGGGATGGGTCAACGACGAGACCGACCGCCCGCTGCTCTCGCCGGACATCTTCGCCGAGTTCGTCGCGCCGATCCTCAAGAAGAAGCAGAAGGTCTACTTCGTGGTGCTCGACTGCATGCGCCTGGACCACTGGATGAGTCTCATCCCGAGCCTCGAGCCGCTCTTCTCGATCGAGAACCACTACTACTACTCGATCCTGCCGACGGCGACGCCGTTCTCCAGGAACGCCCTGTTCAGCGGCGAGTGGCCGGTCAAGATCACCGACCACTACCCGGGACTGTGGGACGCGCACTCGCGTGACGAGTACAGCAAGAACCGCTACGAGCGCCAGCTGATGGACCTCCAGCTCCAGCGGATGAACATCCGGCTCTCTCCGGAGCACCGCTACGTCAAGATCTACGAAAAGGACGAGGCCGACAATGTCAGAAGGAAGATGACGTCGTTCCACGACTATCCGTTCGTCTCGCTCGTCTACAACTTCGTCGACATCCTCTCGCACTCGCGTTCCGAGTCCGAGATCCTGCAGGAGATCGCCCCCGACGAGCCCGCGTTCCGTTCGCTCGTCCGGTCCTGGTTCAACCACTCGGCCCTCTACCACATCATCGCCGAGATGGCGCGGCAGCAGGCGACCGTCGTGCTCACGACCGACCACGGCGCCGTGCTCGGGAAGCGCGCGGCGCTCGTGCGAGGGAACAAGGATACCTCGACGAACCTGCGCTACAAGTTCGGCAGCAACCTCGGCTACAACGAGAAAGAGACGTTCCTCATCGCCGACCCGGCGCGTTTCAAGCTTCCGAGCGACGGCGCGAGCAAGCAGTACGCCATCGCGAAGGAGGACTACTACTTCGTCTACCCCACGGAGTTCCACCGGTACGAACGCCAGTACCGCGGCAGCTTCCAGCACGGCGGGATCTCCACCGAGGAGATGATCCTGCCGTGCGCGATCCTGACGCCGAGGTGACGGCGGGCTGTCGTGGAGCGCCCGGATGCGCCATCCCGAACGGAGGCCGATAGCGCGAGATGACCGCTCCGATCATCGTGAGGACCGCATCGACCGAGGCTACTCGAGACCTCGGCCGCGCTCTCGGCGCGCTGCTTGAGCGAGGAGACGTCGTGGCGCTTCGGGGCGAGCTCGGCGTCGGCAAGACCGTGCTCGCGCAGGGGATCGCTCAGGGACTGGGCTTCGACGGCTACGTGTCGAGCCCCACCTTCGTGATCGTCAATGAGTATCACGGACGCCTGGTCATTCACCACGTCGACCTCTACCGGATCGTCGGCGAGGATGAGATCGACGACCTCGGGTATCGGGAGCTCTTCTTCGGCGACGGGGTGGCCCTCGTCGAGTGGGCCGAGCGCGGCGAGACGTTCCTGCCCGAGGACCGCATCGACGCCCATATCGAGGCCGAGGGCCGTGAGACGAGGACCTTCACCCTCAGGCCGGGCGGTCCGCGGAGTGAGGCCCTCGTACGGGCGCTCACAACGCGGGAACGGAGTTGAACGTGCGTATCCTGGCCCTCGACACGGCGGGGTTCACCGAGATCGCCGGTGTGACCGACGGCGCGCGTGTCGTCGCATGCATCCAGGGACCCTCGGGACGAGGACAGCGACGCACGTTGCTGTCCGCCGCGGACGCGGCGCTCTCCGAAGCGGGTATTGCCGTCCGCGACCTGGACGGCGTCGCCGTCTCGGTCGGCCCGGGACGTTTCAGCGGCGTTCGCGTGGGGATCGCCACGGCGAAGGGGCTCGCCGTCCCCCTCGGACTGCCCGTGTGGGGTGTCCCGACGCTCGACGCGATCGCGGAGGCCGTTCAGGCGGAGCGCGTCGCCGCCTCGGCCGATCTGGATGCGGTCGACTGGCTGTGCGTCATGACGGACGCCAGACGAGGCGAGGTCTACGCCGCGCTCTACCGAACACGCGCGGGGACGCAGCCGCGTCCCGAGGCCGGGGCCGTGGCGATCGCCCCGGCGGCGGCCGCGGGCTGGGTCCGGGAGCGCGCCTCCGGGGCCGTTCTCTTCGCCGGTTCGGGCGCAACGGCGTACCGACAGGACCTCGCGAGAGCGGTCGGGGGGGACGCGGACATCGCACCCATGCCGTCCGCCGAGCGCCTCGTTCAGGGGCTGGCCGCGCACACGATGCGACGCGACCCCGACGAGGTGAACACGCTCGGATCGATCTACATCCGGGGGGCCGTCTGACGGGGGAGAGGGTATGCGTTCTCGCATTCGGGTGCGCGCGATGACGCACGAGGATCTGGACCGGGTCTGCGAGATCGAGGAGGAGACCTTCCCGGCTCCGTGGCCCCGCGAGTCGTTCGAGAGCGACATAGACAAGGGCGCACGGTCGCTCTGTCTCGTTGCTGAGGACGGCGGTGAGGTCGTCGGCTTCCTCGTCTCATGGCCCGTGGCGGACGAGCTCCACATCGGGAACCTCGCGGTGGCGGCGGGGCTGTGGGACCGGGGGGTCGGCACGCTGCTCCTCAGAACGGCCATCGAGGAGGCCGTCGCTGCGGGCGCGCGGCTCGCGACGCTCGAGGTGCGGGCTTCCAACACACGCGCCCGGGCGCTCTACGAGCGGAACGGCTTCCGGTCGGTGGCCGTCAGGCGCGGATACTACGCGGACAACGGCGAGGATGCCGTCGTCATGCTGAACGAACTGGTGGAGGACGAGTGACGGCAGACGGGAAACGGGAGCGCGGCGAGCTCAGGACCACGCCCGCCGAGGAGCGCCGGCTCGACCGGGCCGTGTCGTGGCTTCGCGAGCGGGGTCTCGGCGACGAACGCCTGGGGATCGTCCTCGGCTCCGGTCTGACGTCGTTCACCGACGGCGTGGAGGTGTCGGACTCGTGGCCGTACCCGGAGATCCCCGGGTTTCCGCGCTCGACCGTCTCCGGACACAGCGGCGCGATGATGGTCGGGTCGGTGGGAGGCCGCCCCGCGCTCGTGTTCGCCGGGCGCGTCCACCTCTACGAGGGGTATCGTCCGTTCGAGGTCACGTTCACCGTTCGCCTGCTCGAGCGACTCGGGGTCGGCGCCTTCGTCGTGACCAACGCGTCCGGCGGGCTCGATCCGGACTTCAGCGCGGGCGAGCTCATGCTCATCACCGACCAGCTCGCCCTCGTCAGCGGCCCGCGGAGGCTGCCGGCTCTCCCGTTCCGCATGGCGGACGCCTACGCGCCGAGGCTCAGGGAGCTGGCCGTCGAGGTGGCGCGCGAGCGCCGGATCGTCTTGAGACGGGGCGTCTACGGCGGCGCGCTCGGCCCCACCTACGAGACGCCGGCGGAGATCCGCATGCTTCGCAGGATGGGGGCGTCGGCGATCGGCATGTCCACCGTGCTCGAGGTGCAGACGGCGACCGCGCTCGGACTCGAGACGCTCGGCGTCGCGCTCATCACGAACATCCCCGGTGGACCCGGGCCGACCACGCACCGGGAGGTTCTCGAGGCCGGCAGGCGCGGCGGAGAGGCTCTTCTGCGCCTTGTCTCGGGGGTCGCCGAGAGGCTCTAGTCCTCTCGCGACCGCTCTCGGGAAGGCGGCGCGGCGGCCCCGGGGCGTCGCACCGCTCCGCCTCGGCCCTTGCCCCGCGCCCCCGAACGTGCCATCATGAGCGCAGTACGCGACACGCGACCCCACCGGGAGACCGGCATGAACCAGACATCGTGGCTCAAGCGCCGCAAGCAGGGCATCAAGGAGACCGCACGCCGGGAAGTGCCGGACGGCCTCTGGACGAAGTGTGACGACTGCGGCGAGATCATCTACCACAAGGAGCTCGAGAAGCAGCTCTGGACGTGCGCGACCTGCGGTCACCACTTCCGGATCACGGCCGACCAGTACATCGGCATCCTGACCGACCCGGGGAGCTTCGTCGAGCTGCTCTCGGGAATTCAGTCGACCGACCCTCTTTCCTTCGTCGACTCGAAGCGATACACCGAGCGCCTGAAGGCCGCCGAGGAGAAGACCGGCCGTACGTCCGCCGTGCTCACCGGCAGCGGACGCGTCGAGGGACATCTCGCCATGCTCGCCGTGCTCGATTTCTCCTTCCTGGGCGGCAGCATGGGATCGGTGATGGGTGAGAAGATCGCGCGCCTGACGCGCATGGCGATCGAGGAGCACGTGCCGCTGGTCACCCTCTCGAGTTCGGGAGGCGCCAGGATGCAGGAGGGCATTCTCTCGCTCATGCAGATGGCCAAGACGAGCGCCATGCTCGCGCGGCTCCGCGACGAGGGGCTGCCGCACATCGCCATCCAGGCGCACCCGACGACCGGCGGCGTCACCGCCAGCTTCGCGTCGCTCGGCGACGTCATCCTCGCCGAGCCGGGAGCGCTCATCGGGTTCGCCGGCCCGCGCGTCATTCAGCAGACGATCAAGCAGGATCTGCCCGACGGTTTCCAGCGTTCCGAGTTCCTGCTCGAGCACGGCATGGTCGATCACGTCGTGCACCGCAAGCAGCTCAGGAGCGCGCTCGCGAGACTGCTGGACTTCTTCACGGACGATGACCGTCGCGACAGCGCGGAGGACGCTCTTGGTCAGGCGAGACGGCAGGGCCTTTAGGGACTACCGTGAATGTCTCGACTGGCTCTTCGCGCGCCGGCGCTTCGTCATGAAGCCGGGTCTCGAGCGGGTCGGGTACCTTCTCGGTTCTCTGGGCAACCCCCACCACGACTTCCGCGTCGTCCACGTCGCAGGGACGAACGGGAAGGGCTCCACATCCAACATGATCGCCTCCATTCTCTCGGAGCACGGGCTCCGTACGGGGGTCTTCACCTCTCCGCATGTGATCGACTTCACAGAGCGATACGCGATCGATGGGGACCGCATCCCCAGAGCGCGTGCGCTCGAGTACGTCGAGCGCTTGAAGCCGGCCGCGGACGACATCGAGGCCACGTTCTTCGAGATAGCGACCGCGCTCGCGGCGGCGTTCTTCGCGGACGAGCGGGTTGACGTCGCGGTCGCCGAGGTCGGGCTGGGCGGCAGACTCGATGCGACGAACGCGCTCGACTCGATGCTCTCCGTGATCACGGGGATCGCGCTCGATCACGTCGAGGTCCTCGGGAACGACGTGAGGCGCATCGCATCGGAAAAGGCCGGCATCATTCGTCCGGGAGGCTCCGTCGTCTGCGGCGCCACCGGGGACGCGCTCGAGATCATCCGGGGCGTCGCCTCGGGTCTCGGTGCGAGCTTCGTGGCGACCCGCGAGGCATGTGAGCTCACGAGGATCTCCATCGTTTCCACGGGGAGCATATTCAACCTCGAGTACGGTCCCTGCGCCTACCGCAACCTGAGCACCTCGATGCTCGGACGGCACCAGGTTGCCAACGCGGTGAACGCTGTCGTGGCCGTCCACGAGCTCGCTGCGGGCGGGCTCTTCGAGCTCTCGGAGCCCGCGCTCAGGAGCGGTCTCTCCGAGGCGATGTCGATCGGACGGCTTCAGATCCTCGATCGCCGGCCGACCGTTGTGGCGGACGTCGCGCACAACACGGAGGCGGCCGCGACGCTCGCGGTGGCCCTGGATGAGGTCTTCGAGTACCACCGACTGATCGTGGTGCTGGGGCTCATGGCGGACAAGGACGCGCCCGGTTTCATCGGCGCGCTCGCCGACGCGACCGATCTGATGATCCTGACGGAGCCCGGGACGCCGCGCGCGGCTCCGGCTGACGACCTGCTGCTCGTGGCGAGGGAGCACAACATCGAGGCCCAGGCCGTGCCTTCTCCCGGCGCAGCCATCGCCGCCGCCGTGTCGGAGGCCGGCGAAGGAGACCTTGTCTTGATCACGGGTTCCCACTACACTGTAGGCGATATCATGAAGAGCCTCGGCTTCGGAGAGGCTTCCGAAGAGTGAGAGAGCCCGGGGAGGCGTAGATGGCCAACGTCGTGATCAAGGACGTGAAGAAAGTCTTCGACGGCACGGTCGTCGCGGTGAGCGACATGAACCTGACCGTCGAGGACCGCGAGTTCGTCGTGCTGGTGGGGCCTTCGGGATGCGGCAAATCGACGCTGCTGCGCATGATCGCGGGGCTGGAGGACGTGACGGAGGGGGAGATCTACATCGACGACCGCCTCGTCAACGACGTTCCCCCGAAGGACCGTGACATCGCGATGGTCTTCCAGAACTACGCGCTGTACCCCCACATGTCCGTGTACGACAACATGGCGTTCGGCCTCAAGCTCCGGAAGTACCCGAAAGCCGAGATCGACGAGCGGGTCCGCGAGGCCGCCGACATCCTCGGCATCGGCCAGCTGCTGGACAGGCGTCCGAAGGCGCTCTCCGGCGGGCAGCGGCAGCGTGTGGCGGTCGGCCGCGCCATCGTCCGGAAGCCCAAGGTCTTCCTGTTCGACGAGCCGCTGTCGAACCTCGACGCGAAGCTCCGCGTCCAGACCCGGACGGAGATCAGCAAGCTCCACGAGCGCCTCAAGGCGACGATGATCTACGTGACGCACGACCAGACCGAGGCGATGACCATGGGCACGCGCATCATGGTCATGAAGGACGGTTTCTCCCAGCAGGTCGCCGACCCTCTGAGCATCTACCAGAAGCCGGTCAACCGCTTCGTCGCAGGCTTCATCGGAAGCCCCGCGATGAACTTCATCGAAGGGCGTCTCATTGAGGAGGGCGGCGCGATCCTGTTCGAGGCAGGGGCGTTCAGGACGCCGCTCTCGGACGAGCTGGCGAAGGAGGCGCGGGGCGCGATCGGACGCGAGATGGTCCTCGGCGTCAGGCCTGAGGACATCTACGAGGCGGCCGATGCGGAGCGGCTGAAGATCCCGGCTCCCATTCGCGCGCACGTCGAGGTCGTCGAGCCGATGGGCAACGAGATCTTCCTCTATTTCTCGCTGGCGGAGCGCGACCTCGTGGCGCGGATCGACGTCAGGACGCCGCCCGCCGTCAACACGGACGTCGAGCTCGTTCTCGACATAGGTCAAGCGCACCTCTTCGACAAGGAGACCGGCGCCTCGCTTCTCCACGGCGACCGGGGGTGATCGCGTGTCCGTTCGCCTCGGCATCGACATCGGTGGGACGAACATCAAGACGGCGGTCGTTCGCGAGGACGGCCGCGTCGCCGCATTCCGGGCGTCCGGCTGGTCCGGCGGGAAGCCGGGGGACGCGCTCGACGTCATCGCCGGTCTCGCCCGCGATGTTGAGTCCGAATCGGGGCTCCCGCCCGTCGCGTGCGGCTGCGGGTGCGCTGGACTTGTCGACCACGGGACCGGCATCGTGCGGAGGTCTCCGAATCTCCCGGAGTGGTTCGACGTCACACTGGGCGCGGCGCTTGCGGACATGCTCGGGATTCCCGCGGTCGTCGAGAACGACGCGAACGCGGCCGCCTATGGGGAGTACGTCGCCGGAGCCGCGCGGGACGCAACGAACGCCGTCATGGTCACCATCGGGACCGGGATCGGCGGCGGCATCGTGCTCGGAGGTGAGGTCTACCGCGGAAGTCACGGATTCGCCGCCGAGATCGGGCACACGGTCGTCGATCTGAGCGGCGGCGTCCGCTGCACGTGCGGCGGCACCGGATGCATCGAGCCGCTGACGAACGCAGCGTCCCTGGTATCGCGCGCCGAGGCCCTGATGGCCGGGGGTGAGCGCTCCGTGCTCTCGGACCTCGAGGGTGCGCTCACGGCACGCGCCGTCGGAGAGGCGGCGGACGCCGGTGACGGCGTGGCCCTCCGCGCCGCGGCCGAGACCGGGCGCCTGCTCGGCGTCCTCCTGGCGAACATCGCCGCGTATCTCGATCCCGATGTGATCGTCGTCGGTGGAGGGGTGGCGGCCGCGGGACCGAGTCTGATGGACGCCGCCCGGTCGGAGTTCGAGGCCAGGACGGGCGTCTATCAGGGGGCCGCGACCCGTGTCGCACTCGCCGAGCTCGGCGAGAAGGCCGGGGTCGTCGGCGCCGCGATGCTCGCGCGCCCCGACGGCGAGAGGTGAGGCCGCGGGGGCGCCCCGGCGTCCTTGAGGCCATCGCTTCGCGCGCCATTCCGAACCCTCCGCGAGGATGCGCATTCCCGATGTCTTCCATCCGCTCCATATCGTCATCGCCGCGCGCGCTGCCGCTGTTCGTCGCGGCGTTCCTGCTCCTGGCGTCTCTCGCGTGGGGACAGCCGCCGGCCGGCGAGGCCGGAGCGCCGCAGGTCCGCACGGGGAGCGCGGGCTCCGGTCCCGCACCGGGACAGCCGCCGGCAGGCGAGGCCGGAGTCTCGGACGGATTCCTGATCACGGCGGACGTCGTCGACTCGGGCGAGGACGCCCGCGGGCGGTGGATCAGGCTCGAACGGAACGTCACGATCACAAGGCAGGGGGCGACGCTCGTCGGCGACCACGGGATCTACCGGGACGCCGAACGACTCGCGATCATCCACGGGAACGTGAGCGGCGAGGACCGCGGATCTCGGATCGCTTGCGACACGCTCAAGTACTATCGGGACACGGACCTGGCCATCCTCATCGGGAACGCGTCGTTCGCGGACACTTCGGGAGTCCTGACGGCGCGCCGCATCGAGCTCTACCGCGACGACGACATCGCCGTCGCACGCGGCGACGCCCGCGCGCTCGACGAGGAGGGGGGCTCGGACCTCGCCGCGGGGCTGATCGTCTACGACTTCGGGAGGCGGGAGGCCAGAGCCTCACAGGGTCCCGTGCTCCGGACGCGGATCGAGGGCGAGGGGGGAGCCGACGGCGAGGTCGGGACGGATGCCGCGACGCCGGACGAGGTCCTCGCTCCTTCTCTCGAACCGACATCCACCGACACGCTCGGACGGTCCGACCCGGACGTCGCCGTTCTCACCGCGCAGCTCATCGAGCTCAGGCCCGAGGACGACACGATCACGGCGCTGGGGAACGCCGAGTTGACCCGCGGGGACGTCCGGGGCGCAGCTCGCGTCATCCGCATCGACGGCGCTCGGGAGAGCATCGAGCTCGAGGGAGAGCCGGTCGTCGACCGCGCCACCGAGCGTCTCACAGGCGAGCGGATCGTCATCGAGGCGGCCGGCGGAGAGGTGTCCAGGCTGTACGCGGCGCCCGAAGCGCGGCTCTCCTACGAGATCGAGGGAGAGGAAGGGGAGTCGCCCGAATCCGGCTACGTCGCGGGCGATACGCTGAGCGTCTCGTTCGCGGACGAACGCCCCGACCTGCTCACGGTTCGCGGCAACACTGAGAGCGTTCACGCCTTCGGTGTCGAAGGGGAGCGCAACGTCGTCAGAGCGCCCGAGGTCGATATCCGGTTCAAGGACGGCCGCATCAGCAGGGCCACCTTCCGTCGCGGCGCCAGCGGCACCTACTGGATGCTGCCGGACGACGGCGGCGCCGGCGCGGACACGACGGCGCCCGCCGACACGCTCATCGGACCGTTCCCGGCGGCCCCGCCCGATACGCTGGTCGCGCCGGCCGCTGAGACAGCTCCCGCCGACACGCTCATCGGACCGTTCCCGGCGGCCCCGCCCGACACGCTGGTCGTCTCCACCGCGACGCTCGCGGACACCGCGGCGGGCGGCCGGCT
>CAZAQL010000034.1:0-24781 GCA_964487295.1 uncultured bacterium
CTGAGGCACTCGCTCAGGCCGATCGTCTTCCTGATCATCCCCGTGCTCTTCATCATGGTCCAGCTCGGCATCCGCTACGCTCACGAGCCGCTTCGGCCGGGCGAGACGGCGGTCGTCACGGTGCGTCTCGTGGACGGCGTCCGTGCCAGCGAGGCGGGCGTGCGGTTGGACGCGCCCGACGGGCTCCGCGTGGTCTCGCCGGCGCTGCGCATCGATGCGACCGGGGAGATCGAGTGGAAGATCGAGGCCGAGCGCTGCGGCACTCGAGCGCTCGGGATCGTCTCTCCGGAAGGACGGATCGACAAGACCGTCGTCGCCGGTGAGGATCTCGGGACCGTCCGCTTTGCGGCCCTCAAGCCGCCGGCGGGAACGTGGGACGCGTTCCTGTTCCCCGCGGAGCCGCCCGTGCCGCGAGACTCCATCGTCAGGAGCGTCGAGGTGCACTACCCGGAGAAGCACGGTCTCCTCTTCGGGTTCACCACGCATTGGCTCTGGATCTTCTTCATCGCGTCGGTCGTCATCGGCTTCGCGTTCAAGGGCGTCCTGGGTGTCGAGGTCTGACATCGACGGCTCACCGGCCGTTCCGGGAGCCGCGATGCGGGAGAGCAGCGAGGGGGTTTGCCGGTGAGCGGACGCATCGATCTCCATCTTCACTCCACCGCATCGGACGGGACGCTGACTCCCACGGAGCTCGTCGCCCGCGCCAGGAGTCTCGGCCTCGCCGCCATCGCCATCACGGATCACGACACGGTCGGCGGTGTGCGCGAGGGGCTCGAAGCGGGGAGGGAGTTCGGTATCGAGGTCGTGCCGGGTGTCGAGATCGGCATCTCACACGATCCATCGCGATGCCTTGTCGAGATCGACATCCTGGGCTACTTCATCGACCCGGAGCACCCGGATCTCATCGAGGCGCTGACGCTTCTGCAGAAGGCCAAGAACGACAAGCTCTTCAAGCAGCTCGCCGTGCTCGCGCAGAACGGCTACGAGATCGAGAGCGCGGACGTCCTCGCGGTGGCCGACGGCGACACGGTGCGCCGGCCGCACATCTGGAGAATCCTGCGTGAGCGCTATCCGGAGCTCCGCGCGGAGGTCTTCTTCGAGCGGACCTCCTTCGGTGGCGACTGGCACGTCACGCGCGACTTCAGCCTCACGCTCGAGGCGACGGTCGACCTCATCGAACGGGCGGGCGGCATCTCGTCCGTCGCGCACCCCGGCGCCTACAACGAGACGTTCACGAAGAAGCGGGAGCTCATCGATCCCGGAGTCGACGAGGCGATCAGGCATTGTCTCGACGCGGGCGTTCGCGGCATCGAGGTTCACTACACTTACGACAAGAACCGGCCGTTCCACGACAAGACCGGCTCCCTCATCACGCCCGCCGAGCGCGAAGCGCTCATCGCGCACTATGCCGGGATCGCCAGGTCCCGCGGCGTCCTCATGACGGGCGGTACCGACTTCCACGGCAGCAACAAGCCCCAGATCGAGGTCGGAGAACTCGACATCCCGGTCACGCTGCTCGACGACCTGCGGGCGGCACGCCGGCTCTGAGCTCTCCCGGACGATCCCGTTCGACCATCCCCGGAGCCGACAGCGTCTCCGGCTCCTGCTCCGTGCCGGCGGCCTTCCTCCGCGCCGCAGGCCCGGCGACGCCCGCGCTCCGTGCCGCGGCCTTCCTCCGCGCCGCACGCCCGGCGACGCCCGCGCTCCGTGCCGCGGCCTTCATCCGACTTGCTCACCCGCCGACGCTCCGGCTCCGTGCCGCGCGGCTCATTGCCCTTGACACCTACTCAGCGCATCACTACTGTCCTCGCAAAGAACCTGGTTGAGGAAGGCTCACAGGACAGGAGGCGGCGATGAGCAGGCTGGCGATGGTGTTGTCGGGGGCTGTCGCGCTGATGCTGGTCCTGGGCGGGCAGGCGACCGTCCAGGCGATGGAGCGCGACGTCGAAACGACCATCTGGTATCAGGGGTTCCTCGCGGACGTGGACACGGGCGAGCCGGTCAACGGAACCGTCACGGTGGTGGCGGCGCTCTACGACCAGCCCACCGGTGGGACCATGGTCTGGGGCGCCGAGACGCACGCGGCCACGACCGTCACAGAGGGCTGGTTCCATGTCGAGCTCGGAGAGACGGTCCCGCTGGTGACCTTCGGGGATCCTCCTTACTACCTCGGTCTCACCGTTGAGGGAGAGCTTCTCGAGCCGCGCCAGAAGCTCGCCAGCGTCCCGATGGCGCTCCACTCGGCGCACGCCGACACCGCCTTGGTGGGGGGCGGCTCCGGCCTCTGGAGCCAGGCGGGGGCGAACGTCTACCGCGCGAGCGGCAACGTCGGCATCGGCACTGCGATGCCGACCGACGACCTGCACATCGTCCACGATCAGGACGGGCTTACGGGCATCGTCATCGAGAACACCGATACCGGCGCCAACTCGATGGAGCGGATCGTGTTCGAGAACGAGGACGGCGGCCTGGCGTTCGTGCAGGTCTACGACACCGGTCACTTCGCCTACCCCGGGCGCATGGCCGTGACGAACAACCGCCCCGGCGCCTCGCTCTTCCTGAGCGCCGGTGGGCGCGGCCTGTTCGTGGACACGACGGGATACGTCGGGGTCGGCACCACGGCGCCGGTTGAGAAGCTGGACGTGGACGGCACGGCGCGCGTCACAGGGTTCGAGATGCCCTCAGGAGCATCCGACGGCCACGTCCTGACCTCGGACGCGACCGGCACGGGCACCTGGGAGGCTCCGGGCGGGGACGCAGACTGGACCGTGAACGGGAACAACATGTACTCGTCCGTCACCGGCGACGTCGGGATCGGGACGAGCGCGCCCGGATCGAAGCTCGACGTAGCGGGGACGGTCGAGGCGACGGGCCTCAAGATGACGACCGATCCGACCGAGGGCTACGCTCTGACGTCCGACGGCGCCGGAGAGGCCACGTGGCAGCCGCAGCATCTCGTGTCCGTCCAGAACGAGACGACTCCCGAGACGGTCGGCACGTCGGCGACGCAGTTCGGGAGCGCTCAGGTGAGCCTCACCGTGCCGGGCTCCGGCTACATCGTCTGTACATCGACCGTGCGTGTGAACATCAACCACGCGAACAACTCGGTCTCCGACCACTTCCAGATCAACCACTCCGAGAGCCCCTCATCCATGGGCGAGTCGGCCTCGCTTCAGGGCTGCTTCATCCTTCCCAACGAGCCCATCGGAGGGACATACCGGTCGTTCTGCGTCTCGACGACGCACCGGGTCTACGTGGCGGGCACCTACACGTACTACCTTGTGGGGCGGATGGTCAGCGGGCAGGATGCGAGCGACCAGTTCTGGAACGCGCACATGACGGGCATCTACTACCCTGACTGATCGGCAGGAGGGATGCGTGCTCCAACAGGAATGGTTGACGAAGCACGTGAAATGTGATATTCTTGAGCATCGCCGAGTCATGAGGTCACTTCGTACGCAGGCACGAGCCCAGCGGAAGGGGGCTTGATATGCGGGCACTCGTCGCGGTCACGACCGCGCTTCTGATCATCACCCTCGCGGTATCCGCCTCGGCGGAGTACGTCATCTCACAGAGCGTCATCGGATCCGGTGGTGGGGCGGCGGCAGGCGGTTCGTACGCGATCGTGGGCACCGTCGGGCAGCCGGCGATCGGTGTGACACAGGGCGGCAGCTACATCGGTGAGATCGGCTTCTGGTATCAGCCCGGCTGGATTCTGACAGGGGTCGACGAGGACGAGCTTCCGAGGAGCTTCTCGATCGGCCAGAACTACCCGAACCCGTTCAACCCCGTGACGACCTTCGCGTACGCCGTTCCGACGGAGTCGCGCGTCTCGATCGTCCTGTATGATGTGACTGGCCGGGAGATTCGGACGCTGGTCGACCGGATCGTGGAGCCGGGGCGGCACGAGGCCGTGCTGCACGCGACCGGGCTTCCTTCCGGCGTCTACTTCGCGCGAATGGTTGCCGGCCGCTTCACGGAGACGCGGAAGATCACGCTTCTGAAGTAGCAAATCCAGGACCGGAGCACGGGCGATAGGGGCCGCGGCGCAAAGCGCGGCCCCTTTTGCTTGTACCCGGATGCGGTGGCGGTCTTTTCTGACAGTCACGGGTAGGCCCATGCTGAGGCCATGCGGGCTTTGGCTCAGCCACCTGCGGGCGGACAGCTGCGCATTGACAGGGGGGCATGCTGGGGGTAGAGTCCCCGCAGAAGGTCTGCAGCACGCGGTCGGTCTCCATCCGAGGAGGATGTCATGCGACGAGCTGTCATTGCTGTTGTGCTGTGCCTGCTCCTTGCCGCCACGCTCACGGCGGCCCCTGAGCCTTCGAGGGAGACGCCTCCCACGATCTGGTACCAGGGATTCCTGGCAGACGTGACGACCGGCGAGCCGATCAACGGTACGGTGGACATCGTCGCGCGGCTCTTCTCCGCCCCGGTCGGCGGCACCTATCTCTGGGGCGCCGAGGCCCACAACGGTGTCGTCGTCACGGAGGGTTGGTTTCACATCGAACTGGGCTCGTCGATCCCGCTTCCCGACTTCGACGGGACGAGCTACTACCTCGACCTCACGATCGACAGCGAGGACCTCTCGGCCCGGATGAAGCTGGGTTCGGTCCCGGCCGCGTTCCAGGCGGCCCACGCCGATTCCGCGACCGCGACACCCGTGAGCGTTCTCTGGGAGGCTTCCGGTGACGACGTCTACCGCGCAGACGGCAAGGTCGGCATCGGGACCTCGTCACCCTCTCAGACGCTCCACATCAAGGACGACCAGAACCTGACCACCGGCATCATCATCGAGAACACGGATACCGGGGCCGGGTCCGGCGAGCGCATTTCGTTCAGGAACGAGGATGGATCGCTCGCCTTCATCCACGTCTATGATGATGAACAGGGGCTGTACCCCAACTACATGGCCATCGGAAACAACAGAGACGGCGGCAGACTCTGGCTCAGAACCCTGACTGCCGATGTGTTCATGGACACGACAGGATACGTGGGCATCGGCACCATGAGCCCCGAGGCGGACCTCGACGTGGACGGAACGCTGCGCGCGGACGGCATCGAGATGCCGACGGGGGCCTCCGACGGGCACGTCCTGACCTCCGACGCGACGGGCGTGGCTGCCTGGCAGGCGCCGACGGCGACGGACGACGGGGACTGGACGGTCGACGGGGACACCATGTACTCCGCGGTGGCCGGAAGCCTCGGCATCGGGACGACGACGCCGGACGCGCTCGTGCACGTCGAGACGGACGGTTCAGAGGACTTCATCTTCGAGTCCACAGGCTCGAGCGGATCGGTCGAGTTCATCGCCAAGACGTCTGGCGGCTTCTACGATGAGATGTACCTCGGCAAGTACGGCCCGACGGCGACAGGGTCGACAGCCGGCGTGCCGCTGGCCGGCCTGTCGCGGCTGGCGGCGGGCGCGAATGCGGAAGCTCTCATGCTCCAGGTGGTCGACCCGTACCCGATGCACTTCGCGGTCAACGACACCGTCCGCATGCGGATCGAGGGCACCGGCACGGTCAGCATCCTCGACGTGCTCCATCTCGAGCCTGTCGCCGCCGTGCCGACGAACCCCGAGAACGGCGACATGATCGTGTACGGGTCGCCGGGCAGCCAGGGGCTCTACATCTACATCAACGACTTCTGGGAGCTTCTCGTGGGCATCGTCAAGGATGGCGAGGACCCGAACGTGATCTCGGGGGCCGTCGAGCGATGACCTTTGCCGCGCAGCGTCTCGGCCTTCTGCCGCCTTACCTCTTCGTCGAGGTCGACCGCCAGAAGCGCGCGCTCCGCGAGAGCGGCGCCGACCTGGTCGACCTCGGTATCGGCGACCCCGACCTGCCGACCTTCCCGGAGATCGTCGAGTCGCTGCGCGAGGCATGTCTCGATCCGCGAACCCACCGCTACCCGACGCAGCGCGGCGACGCCTCGCTCAGGGATCTCTTCGCGAGCTGGTACCGCGAGCGGTACGGCGTGGAGCTCGATCCCTCGCGCGAGGTTCTGACGCTGATCGGGACGAAGGAGGGGTTGGGGCATCTGCCGCTCGCCGTCCTCGATCCCGGGAGGCTCTCCATCGTGCCGGACCCGGGATACCCGGTGTACCAGGCGGCCTCCTGGCTCGCCGGGGGAGTGGTCAAGCACGTTCCGCTCGAACCGGAACTCGGCTTCAGGCCCGATTTCGACGGGCTCCCGCGCGAGTCGATGGACGAGGCGGACCTTCTCTTCCTGAACTACCCGAACAACCCGACCGGCGCCCCTGCGGACCCCGAGCTCTTCCAGGTGGCCGTCAACATGGCGGAGGAGCACGGCTTTCTCGTCGTGAACGATGCGGCCTACGCCGAGATCCTCTTCGAGGGAGACCGCCGTTCCATCCTTCAGGCCGACGGCGGACGGAAGGTCGCCATCGAGTTCCACTCGCTCTCGAAGACGTTCAACATGACCGGATGGCGGGTCGGGTTCGCCGTCGGGAACGCCGACGCGCTCGATGCGCTGGCGGCCGTGAAGAACAACGTCGACTCCGGCGTGTTCACCGCCATTCAGCGGGCGGCCGAGCAGGCGCTCCACCTCCCTCAGTCGCGGCTCGACGAGCAGCTGGCCGTGTACCGGCGCCGTCGCGACACGCTCGTTCAGGGGCTGCGCGATGCGGGGTGGAACGTGCCGAGCCCCCACGCGACCTTCTACATCTGGTCGCGCGTGCCGACGGAAGAGAGTTCAATCGACTTCGCCGCCAGACTCCTGCGCGAGGCGCACGTCGTCGTGACGCCGGGCGCGGGTTTCGGCCCGTCGGGCGAGGGGTACGTGAGGATGGCCCTCACGACGACCGAGGAGCGCATCCGGGAGGCCGTTGCCAGGATCGCCCGAATCCTGTAGCGTGGTGGCCGCGCGAGGGTTACGCCCGAACGCGGGAAGGAGGATTCCATGGCGCAGTACGTCGTCTCACTGGAGAACATCCGGCTGTACGGGTATCACGGGGCGACCGCGAACGAGCGGGAGCTCGGACAGCGTTTCGAGATCGACGTCGAGATCCTGGCGGACCTCAAGGACGCGGTCGCGTCGGACGACATGAAGAAGACGGTCAACTACGAGAAGGTCTACCGGCTCGTGGAGTCCGAGGTCGTGAACGAGAAGTACCATCTCCTCGAGGCGCTCGCGGACAAGCTCGCGCGCGACATCCTGGACCGCTTCGAGAGCGCGCTCGAGGTCATCGTGAGGATCAGGAAACCCAGTGTCCCGATAGCCGGCTCGATAGACCACGTTCAGATCGAGGTGGTGCACGAGCGTTGACTTCCACGGCCTGGATCGGGATCGGCGCCAACGTGGGCGACCGGCTCGCGAGCATTCGCGCCGCTCTCGCGGAGCTCGACGCCCTGCGCTCGACGCGCGTGAGCAGGGTGTCCTCGGTCTACGACACGGCTCCGTGGGGTGTGACCGACCAGGCGCGCTTCCTCAACGCCGTCGCCGAGATCGAGACCGCCCTGGAGCCGAGGGCGCTTCTGGACGAGCTCATGGCCATCGAGGCGCGATGCGGCCGCGTCCGGCACGAGCGATGGGGACCGCGGACGATCGATCTGGACATTCTGCTCTTCGACGAGCGGGTCATGGAGAGCGACGCGCTCAGGTTGCCGCATCCGCGGCTCGCGCAGCGCGCCTTCGTCCTCGTGCCGCTGGCGGAGCTTGCGCCCGACCTTGTGGTGCCGGCGCTCGGCGCCACGGTCGGGGGGCTGCTCGCGACGCTTGGGGATGATGCTCTGGATGTCCGTCGGGCCGGGGACGCGCCTGTGTGGGACGCGACGGACCGGGTTCCGGAGGACCGCGAAGCGGCATAGGATTTCGCAGGGTGTGCGGAGGAGACGGGGCGGACGGCCCGCGGTCAGCGGAGGCCGCGTGCCCTGGGATGATCACGGTGGAGGGAACGGTGCCGAGGAAGAACTACGTGGCGATCGAGGGCGTCATCGGGGTCGGCAAGACGACACTGGCCACGCTGCTCTCGAAGGAGTGGGACGCGCATCTCAAACTCGAGGTCGTCGAGGAGAATCCCTTCCTGGCCCAGTTCTACGCGGACATGAGGGGCTATGCCTTTCAGACCCAGCTCTTCTTCCTGCTCTCCCGGCACAAGCAGCAGCTCGAGCTCAAGCAGTACGACCTCTTCATGGAGCGCGTCGTCTCGGACTACCTCTTCGCCAAGGACCGCATCTTCGCGAACATCACGCTCGATGACAACGAGCTCGCCCTCTACAAGCGACTCGCCGATCTCATCGAGCGGGGCGTCCCGAAGCCGGACGTTGTCGTCTACCTTCAGGCCTCCACGAACGTGCTGATGGAACGCATCAGGAAGCGCGCGCGTGACTTCGAGCGGGACATGTCGGTCGAGTACATCGACACGCTCAACGAGGCCTACAATTACTTCTTCTTCCACTACAACGACACGCCGCTCATCGTGGTCAACACGAACGACATCGACTTCGTCGCCAACACCTCGGACTTCGAGGAGCTGGCGAGGGAGATCGAGGAGCATTCCACCGGCACGGCGTACTACGTCCCGATCGGAAGCAGGGGTTGACGATGGTCCGCGGACCGAAGTCCCGGGTGACGGCACCCGGCATTCGTGCGATGAAGGGGAGCGGCGAGCGGATCGTTGCGCTCACCGCCTACGACGTCATGACCGCGACGCTCGTCGACGAGGCCGGGGTCGACATCCTCCTCGTCGGTGACTCCGCGGCGATGGTCGTCCTCGGGCACGAGAGCACGCTCCCGGTGACGGTCGACGAGATGGTCATGCTGACGGCGGCCGTATCGAGGGCCGGCCCGAGGGCGCTCGTGGTGGGCGACCTGCCCTTCATGTCCTATCAGGCGGAGATCGCGGACGCGGTCCGCGCCGCCGGCCGCTTCGTCAAGGAGGGCGGGGCGTCCGCCGTAAAGCTCGAGGGAGGCGCCAGGATCGTCGACCGGGTCCGCGCCATCATCGACGCGGGCATCCCCGTCATGGGTCACATCGGGCTGACGCCTCAGTCGGTCCACGCGCTCGGCGGGTACAGGGTTCAGGGCACGTCGGGCGAGGCACGCGAGAGGCTTCTCGACGACGCCAGGGCGCTGGATGAAGCGGGGTGCTTCTGCCTCGTCCTCGAGGCCATGCCGCGAGCGCTCGGAGAGGAGATCACGGGCGCCGTATCGATCCCGACGATCGGCATCGGTGCGGGGCCGGGATGCGACGGCCAGGTTCTCGTGATCAACGACATTCTCGGCTATTCGGCCGGTCGGCCTCCGCGCTTCGTGCGGCGCTACGGCGACGCCCGCGCTCTCGTTCTGGATGCGGCGCGGCGATTCGCGGAGGATGTCCGCTCGGGAGCCTACCCGAGCGACGACGAATCGTACTGATCGACACGTCCCCAGGAGAGAGTGATGGAGACCGTTCGGACCGTCGCGGAGATGGCGCGGCGCTCAGCAGAGCTTCGGTCTCAAGGCCGCTCGATCGCGCTCGTTCCGACGATGGGATCCCTTCACGAGGGACACCTGAGTCTCGTCAGAGAGGCAGCGGCACAGGCGGAGACGGTCGTCGTGAGCGTCTTCGTCAACCCGACGCAGTTCGGGCCGTCCGAGGACCTCGACAGCTATCCGCGGGACCTCGAGCGCGACGCAGCGCTCGCCGAGGCGGCGGGGTGCGACATCCTCTTCGCTCCGGAGGCGGGCGATGTGTACCCGTCTCACTACGCGACGGTCGTGCACGTTCAGCATCTGACGCGTCGCCTCTGTGGGGCCTTCAGGCCCGGGCACTTCGACGGCGTGACGACCGTCGTCGCGAAGCTCCTGAATATCGTGAGACCGGACATCGCGGTCTTCGGGATGAAGGACGGGCAGCAGCTGGCCGTCGTCGAGCGGATGGTCAGGGATCTCAATATGGGGGTGCGGATCGTCGCGGGCGAGACCGTGCGCGAGCCGGACGGGCTGGCGATGTCGTCCCGGAACGCGTACTTGAGCGACGCGGAGCGCCGGGATGCCGTCGCGCTCTCCGAAGCGCTCGGACTTGCGAGGGATCTCTTCGCGTCCGGTGAGACGGAGGCCGGGAAGGTCCTGGCCCTGATGCGTGAGCACATCGAGTCGAAGGAGACGGCGCGGGTCCAGTACATCGAGGCGGTCGACCGCGAGACCATGGCGCCGGTGGGAGAGCTCGAGGCGGGAGTGATGATCGCGATGGCCGTGTTCGTGGGCGAGACGCGGCTGATCGACAACATCGTGCTCTGATCGTCCCGGGCGCGGTCCACGCCGGGCGCGGTCCACGTCGGGCGCGGTCCACGCCGGGCGCCCCAGTCGTGCCGGTCGCCTCAGCCGGGCGGGCAACCTCCGTTCGGGACGGGCGCCGCGGCTCGCGCCACCGGACTACACGGAGACCACAACATGGCGATACTCTGGGCACCCTGGAGGATGGAGTACCTCATGGCCAAGAAGACCCCCGGCTGCATCTTCTGCGAGAAGCAGGAGGAGGGAGCGGACCGCGAGAACTACGTCATCTTCAGGACGGCGCACTGCTTCGCGCTCCTCAACGCCTATCCCTATAACAACGGACACCTCATGATCGCCCCGTTCAGGCACGTCGGCTCCCTGAGCGGTCTCTCCGCCGAGGAGCGGGGCGACCTCATGGAGGCGGTCGCGAGAGCGGAGCAGATCCTCGGGCGTGCCTACTCGCCACAGGGGATGAACGTCGGCGTGAACCTGGGCCACTGCGCCGGCGCGGGGGTGCCAGGGCACGTCCACGTGCACATCGTCCCGCGGTGGGAGGGCGACACGAACTTCATGCCGGTCCTGGGAGAGACGAAGGTCATGCCGGAAACGCTTGAGGAGACGTACGTGCGCCTCCTCGATCACCTCGCGGAGTAGCTTGACGTGGCGGCGAAGAGACGGAAGAAGAAGAGCACTGCGAACTCGGCGTTCTACACGGCGCTCGTGGTCGTGATGCTCGCGGCGATCGGATACCTGGGGATGTCCGTCTACCGGCTGCTGGCCCCGCCTCCGCCTCGCGTCGAGCCGATCTCGGTCCTCGTGCTCAACGGGTGCGGCGCGCCGGGGGTGGCGCATGAGACGACGCGGTATCTCCGGGAGCGGGGGTTCGACGTGGTGGACTACCGGAACGCTCCGGGGCCGGTTCACGCGGAGACCATCGTCATCGACAGGACGGGCGATCTCGTCGCCGCCTCTCTCGTCGCACGCGATCTCGGGACCCGGAACGTCATCCAGCAAAGACCGCCGCGCCCCCTCGAGGACGTGGTGGTCATCGTCGGCAGCGACCACGGTCGCTATCTTGAGAGCGACGGAAGCTGAACGGCCGGGCCTAGAAGTACATGTTCCGGAAGTCGTCGATCTTCGCCCGCTCCTTCAGTCCCTCCAGCCACGCCGAGAAGAGCTCGATCCGCTCGTTCTGCAGGAGCTCCCCACGCAGCTGCTCGCGCTGTTCGGCGAACTGCTGCTGGTCCGGCGCGACGCGTTCTTCCGCGCGGACGACGTAGTACCGCTCAGGCTCCCCGGCGGTGAACACGCCGCTCGTCTCACCGACGCGAAGTCCGAAGCTCACACCGACGAACTCGTTCTGACGTCCGACGCCTGGAACGTAATCTCTCCTGGAGAAGAGGTCCGTGGTGCGGACCACGAAGCCCTCGGCCTCCGCGACGTCCTCGAGCCGCTGTCCGGACTCGATCGCGGCCTCGACGGCCTCGGCCTTTTTCTCGGCGGCCTCGATCTGACGCTCCTCGATGAGCGCGATGGCGGCCGGATGCTGCGTGGTCGGATCGCTGAGGCCGGCGGCGAGATCGTCGTACGTCGGCAGGTAGGCCTTGTGCTGGGCCTCGACCTCGAACACGTAGAAGGCGTCGGTCGTCTCGTACGGACCGAAGACGGTGCCGATATCGCTCTCGAAGGCCAGCCGGACGGCGGGCCTCGCATTCCCCACGCGGGGAATGAACCGTTCGTCGGCGAACGGCCCCGTCGACTCGACCGCGTACCCTGACACCTCGGCGGCCTCGACGAGCGGAGCCTCGTTCGCGGCGTCACGGAGCGCCACGGCCCGGCTCTCGATGTCCGTGAGCGTTTCCTGCGTGGGCCGCACCTGGATGAGGATATGCCGCGCCTTCACCTCACGGGCGTCGCCGCTCCCGCGCGTCTCCTCGACGAGGATCGTGTGGTACCCGAACTGCGTGAGGAACGGATCGCTGATCTCTCCTGCGTCCAGGCTGAAGGCGACGTCCTTGAACTCCTCGACGAGGTTGCTCGAGCGATCGAACCACCCGACGTCTCCTCCGTTCCGCGCGCTGCCCGGATCCTCGGAGTGCATCATGGCGAGCTCGGCGAAATCGCCGCCCGCCCGCGCGGTCTCCACGATATCCTCGATCCGCAGGCGCGCCTGCTCGCGGTCGTACTCCGTCGGCTCCTTGGCGAAGCGAACGTAGCGCAGCGTGGCCGTGGCCGGTTGCTCGTACTCGGCCCGGTGGAGCTTGTAGTACTGCCGGGCCTCGTCCTCGGTGGGCGTGAAGGTGTCGCGGCCCAGCGCGCGCGGGTCGAGAACGGCGTAGGTCACACGGACGCGCTCGTTGCGCGCCGTGAACTCGGTCCAGACCTCGTTGTCCGTCACGAGGGCGCCCGCCGTGACCTGCTCCTGCAGCGTCTGGCGACGCATCGAGCGACGGTACATCTGCGCGTACTGCTCCCACTGCTCGGGATTGAGCTGGATCGAGCGGTGGTAGGCGTCGAAGTCGAACCTCCCGTCCTCGGTCTGGAAGGCGGGGGAGCGGTAGATGTACTCCGGCGGGTTGTTCCAGAGCATGTTCGCGACCTGCTCGTTCGGGATGTTGATCGCGAGGCGGTTGATCTCGTTCTCGATGAGGACGTCGGCGAGCATCGAGTTCCAGGTCTCCTCGCGGATGGCCTCGGCGGTGGCGTCGGTCAGCTCGGCTCCGGTCCGCTCCGCGTATTCGTTGAGCCGCTGGCGGTAGACGCGGGAGAAGTCCGCGTACATGATGGTCGAGTCGTCGACCCGGGCGATGACCCCGCGCTCGGGGGCCTGCTGCCCGCCGCGGATCTGTCGCACGAGCGCCGTGAAGCCCTGGCTTCCGAACCAGACGACGATGCCGACGACCACGATCCAGAGAATGTACTTACTCTTCTCGCGAAGTGTCTGAAGCATGGACCCGTGCCTCCCCGTGAGACGTTTGAGCGTCCTGTGAGTATGGATTGCTGCAATTGAATGACGATAGCATGGGAAGGGTGGTCCCGCAAGCGGAATGTCGGAGTTTCCGGTTGACGAAAGGCCCAAGCCTTGGTATCTTCTTTCGTTTGATACGCTCCCAAGAGTGACCTGCAACCACACGACGCGACACGTGGAAGGACGAGCAATGAAGTCACCGTCACCCAACATGATCAGGAACATCGCTCTCGTCGCCCACGGCGATGCGGGCAAGACGAGTCTGGCAGAGGCGATGCTCTACGCGGGCAAGGCGATCGAGCGACTCGGGAAGGTGGAGGACGGTTCGAGCGCCCTCGACTACGCGGAGAACGAGCGCAAGCGCGGGATCACGATCAACCTCGGCCTCGGGCACTTCAAGTGGAAGGACGTCAAGGTCAACATCCTCGACTGCCCGGGGTACGCTGACTTCTACGGTGACGTGAAGGCCGGCATCGCGGTCGCGGATGCGGCAGTCGTGCTCGTGGCCGCTCCGGCCGGCGTTGAGGTGGGGACGGAGCTCGTCTGGCAGTTCCTCGACAGACTCGAGCGCCCGCGCGTCCTTTACATCAACAAGATGGACAAGGAGCACGCGGACTATTCGAAGTGCCTCAAGGAGTGCCAGGAGGCCATGGGCGCCCGGATCGCTCCGGTCACGATCCCGATCGGGGCGGCGGAGTCGTTCAAGGGTATCGTGAACCTCATCGAGGACAAGGCGTACATCTACGACGGCCCCGGCAAGTTCAAGCGCGAGGAGATCCCCGCGGACATGGCGGACCAGGTCGCGGAGCTCAGGACGCAGCTCATCGAGGCCGCGGCTGAGAGCGATGAGTCGCTCATGGAGAAGTTCTTCGCGGAGGAGACACTCTCCCCGGACGAGGTCCTCAGGGGGCTCAAGGCCGGAGTGGCCGCCGCGACGATCGTCCCGTCGTTCGCCGGCGCCGCTCTCGGAGGGGTCGGCGTCGAGCCGCTTCTGGACGCGATCGTGGGCGTGCTGCCCTCCCCGGCGGACATGCCCGACGCGGTCGGAACCAAGCCCCGGAGCGACGAGGAGATCACGCGGTCCCCGGACCCGAACGGTCCCTTCGCCGCGCACGTCTTCAAGACCGTCGCAGAGCAGCACGTGGGCGAGATGTCGTACTTCAGGGTCTACTCGGGCTCGGCGGGCTCGGGCACCGACGTGCTGAACTCCAGCAACGAGAACAGCGAGCGCATGGGCACCGTCTACGCGATGAACGGGCGTGAGCGAGTCGAGATGGAGTCGGTCGGCGCCGGCGACATCGGCGCAGTCGTCAAGCTCAAGTCGACGCACACGAACGATACGCTCTGCGCGAAGAGCGATCCCATCATCCTCAAGCCGATCGAGTTCCCGAAGGCCGTGCTCTCCGTTGCCGTCAAGGCCAAGTCGACCGGTGACGAGGACAAACTGAGCGCGGGTCTCCAGAAGCTCCACGACGAGGATCCGACGTTCAGCGTCGAGTTCGATCCGGTCCTCAAGCAGACGATCATCTCCGGGCTGGGCGATCTGCACCTCGACGTGATGGTCGACAAGCTCAAGGAGAAGTACGGGGTCGAGGTCGACCGTGAGAAGCCGAAGATCGCGTTCCGCGAGACCATCCGGAAGACCGCATCAGCTGAGGGGAAGTACAAGAAGCAGTCCGGCGGGCGCGGGCAGTTCGGCGTGTGCTACCTTCGCATCGAGCCGAACGAGCGCGGCGCCGGGTTCGAGTTCCTCGACGAGGTCGTCGGCGGCTCGATTCCCTCGAAGTTCATCCCGGCCGTCGAGAAGGGCGTGCTCGAGCGCATGTCGAAGGGCGTCATCGCGGGCTACCCGGTCGTGGACGTGAAGGTCGCCGTCTACGACGGGAAGTACCACTCGGTCGATTCGAACGAGATGGCCTTCAAAATGGCGGGCAGCTTCGGGTTCAAGCTGGCTGCGGCCGACGCCTCGGGCGTGCTGCTGGAGCCGATCCACCTGGTTCGAATCGTCGTGCCGGACGAGTACCTCGGTGACGTCATGGGGGACATCTCCTCACGGCGCGGCAAGATCCGCGAGACCGGACAGGAGGGGCGCAACCAGGTCGTGACCGCTCTGGTGCCGCTCTCGGAACTCTACAAGTACTCGACGAATCTACGTTCGATCACGCAGGGACGCGGCTATTTCGAGATGGAGTTCTCGCACTACGAGGAGACTCCGCCGGATGTGCAGGCGAAGATCGTTGCCGAGTCCGAGCTCGCGGAAGACGAGGAGTAGGCACTCCGCTGATGCGCCGGAAGGACGACACCGACGTCGTCAGATTGGAGGGACCGGGTGTCTGGACATTCGAAGTGGCATTCCATCAAGCACAAGAAGGCCGCGACCGACGCGAAGCGCGGCAAGATGTTCAATAAGCACGCGAAGCTCATCGAGGTCGCGGCGCGGCAGGGTGGGCCGGACGTGGACATCAACGTCCGGTTGCGCGGGGCCGTGCAGGCCGCCCGCGACGACAACATGCCCAACGACAAGATCGAGCACGCGATCAAGAAGGGCGCCGGGCTCATCGAGGGCGTGACCTACGAGGAGATCGTCTACGAGGCCTACGGTCCGGCGGGCGTGGCGATGATGATCGACTGCCTGACGGACAACAAGAACCGCACGGTGGGCGAGATTCGCCACATCCTCATGAAGAAGGACGGACACCTCGGTGAGGGTGGCAGCGTCGCCTGGAACTTCTCGCAGAAGGGCGTCATCGCCGTGCCGACCGAGGACAACGATGAGGACACCGTTCTCGAGGCGGTCCTCGAGGCGGGCGCGGAGGACCTAAGCGCCGAGGGGGACTACTTCGAGATCACGACGGATCCGAAGAACCTCGCCGCCGTCCGCGACGCGCTCGACGCGGCCGACATCGCGGTCGAGAACGCCGGCATCACCAGGATCCCCGGCTCGACGGTGAAGATCGATGACGAGGGGGACGCGCAGAAGATCCTGGGCCTCATGGAGATCCTCGAGGACCACGACGACGTCCAGAACGTGTCGGCGAACTTCGACATCCCCGATGAGATCCTGGAGAGGCTCGGATAGCGAGGCGTAGCTCTGTGGCCGGGAAAGCGGTCGTTCTGGGCATCGACCCCGGCAGTATCGTCACGGGATTCGGCGTGGTCGAGACCGATGGTTCCTCGACGCGCGTCATCGCCTGGGATTCGGTGAGGACCTCTTCGCGAGCGCCGCTCCCGGACCGGCTGGCTGAGATCTACCAGGCCGTCATCGTGCAGATCAGCACGCACCACCCCGACATCGTTGCGGTCGAGAACGTCTTCCAATCCAAGAACGTCAAGTCCGCGCTCAGGCTGGGTCACGCCCGTGGCGTCGTGCTGCTGGCGGCGGCCCAGAGCGGCGCAGCCATCTACGAGTATGCGCCGCGCGAGGTGAAGCAGTCCGTCGTGGGAATCGGCTCGGCCTCCAAGGACCAGGTCGCCTCGATGGTGCGCAGACTCCTTCAGATCGGGGATGCGGTCATGCGCGAGGACGAGTCCGACGCGCTCGGGGTGGCACTCTGCCACGCACACCGGATCCGGTCGGGTGTGGTCACAAGCCGGGGAGACAGCCGATGATCGCGGAGCTCCGAGGCAGACTCATCAGGAAGGACCCGTCCGGGCTTGTCCTGGACGTGGGCGGGGTCGGCTTCCGGGTGCTCGTCCCCCTCACGACGTACCGCGCGATCTCCGACGAGGGGAAGGACGTGCGTCTCTTCACGCACCTGAACGTGCGCGAGGACGCTCTCGAGCTCTTCGGCTTCGCGACCGAGGCCGAACGCTCCATCTTCGTCGAACTGATCTCGGTCAGCGGCGTCGGGCCGAAGCTGGGTCTCGCCGTGCTCTCCGGACTGTCGCCGGACGTCTTTCATCAGGCCGTGGTTCACGAGGACGTCGCGCTCCTGACGACCGTCAAGGGGATCGGCAGGAAGACGGCGCAGCGGCTCGTGGTGGAGCTCAAGGAGCGGCTTTCGGGAATGGACGTCTCGTCGATCGGGAGCGACGCCGGGGAGGGGCGCGAGGAGATCGGGGACGCGGTCCGCGCGCTCGTCTCGCTCGGGATCCCGCAGGCATCCGCGCGCGAGGCCGTGCTGGCCGTGCGGCGTGACGGCGGCGAGGACCTGACGATCGAGGAACTCATCAAGCGCGCGCTCCGCAAGTAGCGCACGCCATCGGATGGGACAGCAGGCTCGCGCCGTGGCGCGGCGGTCCGTTCGCCGCCCGCCGGCGCCGGATGAACGCCAGGGGGTGAGCGATGTCTGAGACGCGTGTGACGGCCCCGAGTCTCTCGACCGACGACGAGCGCTTCGAGACGCGGCTGCGTCCGCCCTCGTTCGCGGAGTTCGTGGGGCAGGACACGCTGAAGGCCAACCTGGGCGTCTTCATCGAGGCCGCAAGGAACCGCGGGGAGCCTCTGGACCACTGCCTGTTCTACGGCCCGCCGGGTCTCGGGAAGACGACGCTCGCCCACATCATCGCGTACGAGATGGGGACCGAGCTGGTTACGACCTCGGGTCCCGTCATCGAGCGCCCGTACGATCTTACGGGAGTCCTGACGAACCTCAAGCGCGGCGACGTGCTTTTCGTCGACGAGATCCACCGGCTCTCGCACGTGGTCGAGGAGTACCTCTACCCGGCGATGGAGGACTTCTGTGTGGACATCGTGCTCGACAAGGGTCCCTCCGCGCGCAGCGTGAAGCTGAACCTCGAGCACTTCACGCTCGTCGGGGCCACGACGCGGGCGGGCCTTCTGACCTCGCCGTTGCGCTCGCGGTTCGGCGTCGCGCAGCGCCTCAACTACTACGTCGCCGATGAGCTGGCGCGCATCGTCCGACGATCGGCGGAGATTCTGGGGGTGCCGATCGAGGACGATGGTGCACTCGAGATCGCCCGCCGCTCGCGCGGCACACCGCGCATCGCCAACCGGCTTCTCAGGCGTGTCCGTGACTTCGCCGAGGTGATCTCGGACGGTCGTGTCACGGCGGATGTCGCCCACGAGTCGCTCCTCAGGCTGGATGTGGACGAGGCGGGTCTTGACGAGATGGACCGCAGGATCATGGAGGCCGTGATCCACCGCTTCGACGGTGGCCCGGTCGGGGTCAAGAGCCTCGCGGTGGCCGTCGGCGAAGAGGCCGACACCATCGAGGAGATCTACGAGCCCTTCCTGATCCAACAGGGTCTCTTGAAGCGCACTTCTCGCGGCCGAGAAGCGACGAAGGCGGCATACGACTACTTCGGCGCGGGAGACGGCACGGATTCCACAGGAGAACAGGGAAGGCTGCTGTAGGCACGGCGGCGCCTCCCCGGAGGGCGTGCAGCGCCGCCGAAGGCGGCACGCTTGCTGCCCCAACCGACGGGGAGATGCCGCCGTGCATGCATGATGACTATGCGCGTACTCCTTCACATCTGCTGCGGCCCGTGTGCCATCGTGCCCGTCCGAGCGCTTCGCGACGAGGGGCACGAGGTCGAGGCTGCGTTTCTGAACCCGAACATCCATCCTTACCAGGAGTACGAACGGAGGCTCGAGGCGGCGCGGGAGGTCTGTGAGGCGTTCGATGTTCCCATGCCGTTCGTCGACGAGTACGGCCTCGTGCCGTTTCTCCAGGCGGTTGTCGGACACGAGAGCGAACGCTGTCCGGTCTGCTACGCGATGCGGCTGCTCCGCGCGGCCGAACTGGCCGCCGGGGGCGGCTACGACGCGTTCACGACGACGATGCTCGTGAGCACGCAGCAGGACCGCGACGCCATCGTGCGGGCGGGGCGGGCGGCCTCGGCGAAGCACGGCGCCTCTTTCCTCGAGCCGGACTGGCGTGATCGCGTCATGGAGGGGGTCCGCGAGTCCAGGGCGATGGGGCACTATCGGCAGCAGTACTGCGGGTGCGTCTACAGCGAGTGGGAGCGCTACGGTCTTCCGGATCCGAGGCGCGCGAACGGAGCCGGGGAGCGGCCGTGAAGACCAGCGACTTCGACTACGAACTGCCTCGGGAACTCATCGCCCAACGGCCGAGCGCGCGGCGTGGCGAGTCGCGACTCCTCGTCCTTCACAGGGATGCCGGGAGCATCGAACACCGCGAGTTCCGCGACGTCGTCGACTACCTCGACGCGGGAGACGCGCTGGTCGTCAACGAGAGCCGCGTGCTGGCAGCCAGGTTCCGGGGGACCAAGCGGGAGACGGGCGGCAGCGTCGAGATGTTCCTGCTGAGGGAGATCGGTCCGGGGCACTGGGAGGTCCTGCTCAGGCCGGGCGCGAGGATCCACGAGGGAGCCGCCCTCGAGTTCGGCGGTGGCCGGCTCATCGCCGTCGTCGGGCCGACGCTTCCGGAGGGGCGGCGGCAGGTCACCCTCTCGGCCGACGGGGATCTGGAACGCGCGCTCGACCAGCTCGGCGAGGTGCCGCTCCCGCCGTACATCGACCGTGCTCCTGAGCCGTCGGACGCCGAGCGGTACCAGACCGTCTATGCGCGCGTTCGTGGCGCGGTCGCGGCGCCCACCGCGGGGCTTCACTTCACCGAGGAGCTGCTGGACGGCGTCCGCCGCATGGGCGTGGACATCGTGCCGCTCCTGCTGCACGTCGGCATCGGGACGTTTCGACCCGTGAAGAGCGAGGATCCCGCTCGTCACCGGATGGAGGTCGAGCGGTTCGAACTCGGTGAGGCGGGCGCGGAGCGCATCAACGCGGCGCGGGCCACCGGAGGCAGGATCGTGGCGGTGGGCACGACCTCGGTGCGGACGCTCGAGACGCTCGCCGACGAGAACGGCGTGGTGGCCGCCGGTTCGGGCGAGACCGACCTCTACATCATGCCCGGCTATCGTTACCGGGCGGTCGATGCGCTGATCACAAACTTCCATCTGCCGCGCTCGACACTGCTCATGCTCGTGAGCGCGCTCGCGGGGCACGATCTGGTGATGCGCGCGTATCGCGAGGCGGTGTCCGAGCGCTACCGGTTCTACAGCTACGGCGACGCGATGCTCGTTCTCTAGGAGAGACCCTTGATCGAGTTCCGACTCATCGCCGAGGACGCGGAGACGGGCGCGCGCGCCGGTGAGCTCGTCACGCCTCACGGCGTCGTAGAGACGCCCGTCTTCATGCCGGTAGGCACCCAGGCCACCGTGAAGACGCTGGCGCCGTGTGATCTCGTCGAACTCGACGCGCGCATCATCCTCTCAAACGCCTATCACCTCTTCCTCCGTCCCGGTGCGGATATCATCCGGGAGGCGGGGGGGCTCCACGGCTTCATGGCGTGGGACCGCGCGGTCCTGACCGACAGCGGAGGCTTCCAGGTCTTCAGTCTGGGGCATCTCAACCGGGTGACGGACGAGGGGCTCGAGTTCCAGTCGCATCTCGACGGGAAGCGGTTCTTCATGACGCCGGAGCAGAACATGGAGCTCCAGCGCGACCTCGGGGCCGACATCATCATGGCGTTCGACGAGTGTGTGGCGTATCCTGCAACGAGGGAGAAGGCCGTGGAGTCCGCCGAGAGGACGCTCCGCTGGGCGGAGCGCTCGCGCAGTGCATGGTCGGCGGACCCCAGGGACCAGTCGCTCTTCGGCATCGTGCAGGGAGCGACGTACGAGGACCTGCGAACGGAGTCGGCTCGAGCCCTCGTCGAGATGGACTTCCCGGGGTACGCGATCGGCGGCCTGGCGGTCGGCGAACCGAAACCCGTCATGCGGGAGATGGTCGACGCCGTCGTGACCGTGTTGCCGCGGGAGAGACCGCGCTACTTCATGGGACAGGGCTTTCCCGACGACATCGTCGAGTCGGTCGCGCAGGGCGTCGACATGTTCGATTGCGTCATGCCGACGAGGAACGCGAGAAAGGGGTCCCTCTTCACGTCGCGCGGGCGGCTCGTCGTGAAGAACGCACAGTACGCGAGGGATGAACGACCGATCGACCCGGACTGCGACTGCCCGACGTGCCGGCGCTTCACGCGTCGCTACATCCGCCATCTCTTCCACGCGGACGAGGCGCTCGGACCGCGCCTGGCGAGCGTGCACAGTCTGGCGTTCTATCTCGGCATGATGCGCGATATGCGCCGGGCGATCGTCGAGGGTCGTTTCGGCTCGTGGCGACGCGCCTTCCACGAGAAGTACACGGCGGGCTGGGAGAACTCCGGGAGCGAGCGAGAGACAACGACAGGAGGATAGCGATGAGCTGGACCGGAACGCTGCCTGACTCACTGACCGAACGGAACGAGAGCAGGATCGTCCTCCTGGTGGCGGACGGACTCGGGGGACTGCCGCACCCGGACACGGGAATGACCGAGCTCGAGACCGCGCGGACGCCGCATCTGGACCGGCTCGCGACCGAGGGCTCCCTCGGGCTCCACGTGCCGATCGCGCCGGGCATCACGCCGGGCAGCGGCCCCGCGCACATGGGCCTGTTCGGCTACGATCCCGTTGAGTACCTGATCGGTCGGGGGGTGCTCGAGGCGCTCGGCATCGACTTCGACCTCAGAGAGGGCGACGTCGCAGTGCGCATCAACTTCGCGACGGTTGACGGCGACGGGAACATCACGGACCGCCGTGCCGGGCGGATCCCCACGGAGAAATGCGAGGAGCTGTCGGCGCGCCTCGACGCCATCGAGCTTCCCGGCGTCGAGCTCTTCTTCCGTCCCGTCAAGGAGCATCGCGCCGCGCTCGTTCTGCGCGGCGAGGGGCTCGTCGGAGATCTCAACGACACCGACCCGCAGGCGACGGGCGTGCCCCCGCACCCCGTGGAGGCCAAACGCCCCGAGGAGAAACGGACCGCCGAGCTTCTCAACGCGTTCTACGAGAGGGCCAGAGCGCTCCTCCGCGACGAGCCGAAGGCCAACGCCATCACGATGCGCGGCATCGCCGAGCGCACGAGGATACCGACGTTCGGCGAGCGCTTCGGACTGCGCGCCGCGGCGATCGCCGGATACCCCATGTATCGCGGCGTCGCGGGTCTTGTCGGGATGGACGTGCTGCCCATCGCCAGCACGCCGGAGGAGATGACGGGTCTTCTGGCCGAGCGTTGGGAGGACTACGACTTCTTCTTCATGCACTTCAAACGGACGGATTCGAGCGGTGAGGACGGCGATTTCGAGGCGAAGGTCGCGGCGACCGAGCAGTTCGACACGGTCGTCCCGGGCGTTCGCGCGGTCGATCCCGACGTGCTCCTCGTCACTGGAGATCACTCCACGCCATCAGCGCTCGCCTCGCACAGCTGGCATCCGGTCCCTGTCGCGCTGATGAGCTCTCACGTGCGGGCGGACGCGTGCAGGACGTTTGGCGAGACGGAGTGCCTCGGCGGCGCGCTTGGACGGATGCGCGCCGTCGACCTGATGCCTCTGATGCTCGCGCACGCCGGTCGTCTGGCGAAGTTCGGGGCGTAGGAGGGACGATGCGGCGATCGAGCGACATGGTGCTCGTGGTCTTCGGGTGCGCGGCGCTGTCGCTCGCGTTCCCGCCGATCGGGCTTTGGCCCGTGGGCTTCGTCGGGTTCGTGCCGCTGTTCCGCGTCGTCGCGGAGCCCGGTCCGCGCGGCCGCGGGTTCGCGGCCGGCCTCGTCGCGGGCTTCGCGTTCTTTCTGCCCACGGTCTACTGGCTCGTGAGGCTCTCCTCCAACCAGATGGACAATCCCGTTCTGATGACGGGACCGCTGTTGCTGCTGGTCGCGTTCCAGTCTCTCTACTGGGGGCTCGCGGCCGCCGTGGCGCGGACCATCATCGTGCGGGGGCGGATGCCGAGGACGCTCGTGCTGCCCCTGGTCTGGACCGCATTCGAGTATCTCCGGTCGCTGGGCGTGCTCGGGTTTCCCTGGGGCACGGTCGGGTACGTCGGCGTGGCCGTCCCCGCGACGGTGCAGTTCGCATCGCTGACGGGCCTCTTCGGCGTGACCTTCTGGTTCGCGCTCGTCAACGCCCTCGTTCTCGATCTCGTCGAGGCGAGACGTGTTGCGCGCGCCCGGACGGTGGCGGCTCTCTGCCTGCTCGTCGCCCTCGCTCTGCCGCTCGGCCACGGGCTCGTGGTGCTGGGCACCGCACCGTCCGATCGAACGGCCCGCATCGCGGTCATCCAGCCGAACGTTCCGGGGAAGCTCAAGTGGGACCCGGCGTTCCGCGACATGAGCTACGAGCGCCTCGAGCGTCTGACGCGGGAGGCCGGCCGGCTCGGTCCCGACCTGATCGTCTGGCCGGAGACGGCGATCCCGACGTACCTCAGAACGGATCCGGATCGGCTGGAGTGGGTTCGCCGCCTCGCGGCAGCCGTCGACGCTCCCGTGCTCACCGGCGCTCCCGAGTACGAGGTGGGAGCGTCCGGCGAGCCGGTGTTCCGCAACTCCGCGTTCCTCGTCCGCCCGGGGTCGGCGGAACTCGAGCGCTACGACAAGATCCACCTCGTGCCGTTCGGAGAGGCCATTCCCTTCGAATCGACCTTTCCGATCCTGAGCCGCGTCGACTTCGGGGAGGCGGACTTTCGCCCAGGGACCGAGCGGACCATCTTCGAGGCGCGCGGCATCTCGTGGTCGACGCTGGTCTGCTACGAGGCGATCTTTCCCGATCTCGTCCGCCGTTTCGTCAAGGACGGAGCGGGCGTGCTGGTCAACATCACCAACGACGTCTGGTACGGGAGGACGTCGATGCCTCACCAGCACGCGGCGATGTCCGTCATGCGGTGCATCGAGAACCGCCGAAGCCTCGCCCGCAGCGCGAACAGCGGCGTCTCCCTCCTCGCCGACCCGTACGGGCGTCTGCTCGCCAGGACCGAGATCATGACCGAGGCGTTCCTCGTCGCGGATCTCCCGCTTCCGGGGGAGACCACGTTCTACACGCGCGTCGGCGACTACCCCGGATGGATCGCTCTGGGGGCATCGCTGGCCGGCCTCGTGGTGGCGTTCGCGCGCCGCAGACGCGACGCGTGACACGTGAGCGTTGCGCGACACAAGGGCGACGCGAGCCACGTGAGCGCCACGCGGGACATGGTCGACGCCCGACACAAGGGCGGCTGCAGGCATTCCGGTCGACGGTCTGTTCCTGACGCAGGAATCACGTCCCGGCGCCCCTGACCGTCGCATTCCGCAAGGCTCGATCGCGTGCGATTGAGTCTGGCTCACCCACCGCTTCACACGTCGAAACCACCGGCAAAAGTGGGCCTCTGAGGGCTTCTGAGGTCCCCCTACCGCTTTCCCAGTGTGGCATGGGAATTGCTCCAAACCTACGTCCGGAGGGCTCGCACGAGACGGGCCGTCCGAACCGAGGCTGATCGAGGGGGCAGGACCATGCTGAGACGCTTCCGGCCGCGCGTCCGCGCGGCAGCGAATCCTGGCTGCGTTCACAGGTCGCCCGACGGCCGTTCCGCTGATGAGGCGAACGGTCAGAGGGGGGCCTCGCTTGTCGCCGTGATGGCCGTGATGACGGCGGTCCTGATCATGGGGACAGCCCTCTTCATCTTCGGGGTCGCCGAGCACGACCTGGCGACCTTCCACGAGGAGGACGCCGAGGCGTTCTACCTGGCCGAGGCCGGGCTCGCGCGGGCGAAGGCCTTCCTCGACGCGAAGCTGGAGCGGGGCCAGTATCCGAACCAGGCGTCGGT